>JAQYFP010000120.1 GCA_028723085.1 Erysipelotrichaceae bacterium
CACATTTCCTTCAATAATAGACCCCAAAACTTGCCCATAAAATTTGACCCCAAAAATATTTGGCAAAACCCCAAAATTCGTCCCTAAAAAATTTGCCCCCAAAAGATTTTGGTTACCCATAAAAACTAAAAGAACGCCTCACCGCTGGCATCAAAACCAGTAGTGAGGCGTTCGTGCGTTTATGGGATTATGCTTGGATTTCCTGTCTGTTCTTAAAGGTGAAGTGGATGTCGTCGATGCTGTAGACGGTGTCAAAACCCACCATGCTGTGCCAAATTTCGAGGGGAGAAGCTAAAGGTAGTTCTCTTTATGGAGAATCGAAACAAACCGCATTTACAATAAATGAATATGCAAAAATTCAGAAAGAGTCAGGATATCCTGTGGATGTGATTAAGCAATTTCATACAATTGAAGAATACGATGTTGTGTTTAAAAAGGCAAACTTAAAATCTGTAATGGTTGGAGATAAAAGTGCATTAGTGAGATTTGACATAGATCTAAACCGAAAAGATTCGAAAGGAAGAACAAATCTTGAACGAATGAAACAAGGATTAGCTCCTAAAGATTCAAAAGGGTTATCATATGAATTGCATCATGTTGGACAAAAGAAAGATGGAACACTCGCTATTTTGACTCAAGAAGAACACGATAATAAAGCAATTCATGGTTTTTTAAAGCGGACAGAAGCACATGCGGAAGGAACTAATTGGAATTCAGAAAGAAGAGCGTTTTGGAAAAATTATGCCGAACTAATAGAAATGAGCTAGGAGATATTTATGATGAAAAAATTGACAGAAGTTATGAGGGAAAAACCTTATTTTTATGCAGAACAATCGGCAACATTTGCTCAGATTGAACAAGCAGAGGAAGAACTTGGACTGAAATTTGCAAAAGAATATAAGGAGTATGTTTTAGAATATGGAGCAGCTTCTTTCGATGGTCATGAGCTTACAGGATTTAGTGATGATGAATATTTATGCGTAGTCAATGTGACTGAGAATAATAGGAAGGTACATAAAGTTAATTCTAGTTTATATGTTGTTGAAGGAGCACATATTGATGGAATTGTTGTGTGGCAAGATTCAGAAGGATATATTTATGAAACATCACCGGGCGTAGCTCCTAAAAAAATTGCAAATAGTTTAATTGAATATATTGAATAATGATTTTTCACTACATATTTAGAAAAATAATGAAGTGACATGAAATGATGATTGGTTTAAGGACCGGTCATCTTTTTTATTATGCCCTCAATTGTTTAATTTTTCTTCTCACATTGCTGTAATTGTTTCATATTTTTGATGAAACGTTCAAAATGATACCGTTTACAGAAACATTGTTTCATAATAATGTCAAAGTGTAGAAATAATTTTTTATTAATGTTAACATGACAATGGTTGGTGTAAGAGCTCAAAACACTATGAAATTGAAGGGAGTTAACATGTTAAATCTGAATGGATTCACAACTGAATCTCGTAATGAAAATACAATGGAACTCGATCAAATGTCTTCTTTAGAAATTGTAAGTGCAATGAATAACGAAGATAAAAAAGTTCCAGAAGCAATTGAAAAAATCCTTCCAGACATTGCTCGTGTTGTCGATAAAGTAACAGAAACTTTTGAAAACAATGGACGATTGGTTTATGTAGGAGCGGGAACAAGTGGTCGTTTAGGTGTATTAGATGCATCGGAATGTCCACCTACATATGGAGTTGATCCAAGCATGGTTGTAGGATTAATTGCTGGTGGTGACTATGCATTAAGACATGCCGTTGAAGGTGCTGAAGATAGTCGTGAATTAGGAAGGGAAGACTTAGAAAAAATTAATTTTTCTAAAAATGATGTCTTAGTCGGAATTGCAGCAAGTGGACGTACACCTTATGTATTAGGTGCTATGGAATATGCCAAGAATCAAGGAGCCTTTGTTGCTTCTATTAGCTGTAATGCCAATTCAGCTATGTCACAAGCAGCAGATATTGCTCTTGAAGTGATTGTAGGACCAGAGGTATTAACGGGGTCTTCTAGATTAAAAGCTGGAAGTGCACAAAAAATGGTTTTAAATATGATTACCACGGCTTCTATGGTACGCATTGGAAAAGCCTATCAAAACTTAATGATTGATGTAATGCAATCAAATGAAAAATTAGAGAGAAGAGCCGAAAACATCGTTATGGAATCAACGGGTGTTGATCGACAAGAAGCAAGGGAAACATTAAATAAAGCCGATAATTCATGTAAAGTGGCCGTTGTTATGATTTTAACAGGTTCAACTTCACAAGAGGCAAAGGAATTATTAAATGAAGCGAAGGGACATGTAGCCCAAGCCTTAAAAATAAAGAAATAGGAGAGTTTTTATGAACGACAAACAATTATTAGATAAAATCTTTGAGTTTGTTGGTGGAAAAGAAAACATTACTGCAGCTACCAACTGTATGACTCGTTTAAGATTAGATGTTAAAAGTGATAATGAAATCAATGAAGAAGAATTGAAAAAAGTTGAAGGCGTTTTAGGAATTGTTCATGACAAAGCAAACTACATTGAAGTTGTAGTGGGTCCTGGAAAATGTCGTAAACTAGCTGATATGTGCCAAGAAATGGGAATTCCTGCTAGTAAAGTCGCAACCGATAATGACTGGCAAGAAAATAAAAAAGCCGTTAAACAAAATCAAAAAGAAAGCAAGATTAAATCAATGTTTAAAACATTCGGTGAAATCTTTATTCCATTATTACCAGGTGTAATCGCTGCTGGTTTATGTGCTGGTATCGCATCATTAATTGCACAAGTATATCCTGGATATGCAGATCACAAAGTATTAGTTGTGATTCACACATTATTATCATTAATCAACCAAGCAATGCTTGCTTACTTAACAGCATGGGCTGGATACAGAGCTGCTGAAAAATTCGGTGGAACACCAATTTTAGGTGGTATGCTTGGAATGATCACATCATTAGATGGAATCAACGTTATTTCTCAAACAATTGGATTATATAATGAAGCACAACCATTAGATGCCATTTTAAGAGCAGGTCGTGGTGGTGTATTAGCTGTTGTTATTGGTGCATGGGTATTAGTTAAAGTTGAAAAATTCATCCGTAAACGTATGCCAGATAGCTTAGACATCGTGTTCACACCATTATTAACATTAATTTGTACATTAGTTCCATATATCTTAATCGTAATGCCAGCAACAGGATTCATTTCAACAGCATTAGTTAAAATCGTTGAAGTTGTATGTATGTCAAGTAACCCAGTTGTTCGTGTATTTGCTGGATTTATTTCTTCTGCATTGTTCTTGCCAATGGTTGCCATGGGAATGCACCACGGATTAGTTGCTCTATATACAGTTCAATTAGAAGCATTAGGATATGTAACATTATTCCCAGCCTTAGCAATGGCCGGAGCAGGACAAGTAGGAGCTGCTATCGCTATTTATTTCAAATGTAAAAAGACAAACAACGGAAGATTGAAAAAAGTCATCTCTGGTGCTTTACCAGCTGGTTTCTTGGGAATTGGTGAACCACTAATTTATGGGGTTACTCTTCCAATGGGTAAACCATTCATCACAGCTGGAATCGGAGCTGGATTCGGTGGAGCCTTCGTTATGGCTATGCAAGTTGCTGCCACAACTTGGGGACCATCTGGTTTATTAGCAACTTTCGTAATGACTGCTGGACCACATGGTGTAACTACAACAATGATCTACTACTTAATTGGATTGGTAATCTCTTATGTAATGGGATTCATTGTCACAAATATTTTTGTTAAAGACGAAGAAGTATCACAAGCTTAATCAAAAGTGTGGCACAAATGCCACACTTTTTGTCTAGGAGGATTTATGTTAGGACAATCAATTTATATATCAAAATTCGATGAAACTTTTATTCCTAAAGATGAAGTCGACATTTATTTTACTAGTTTTCACATTCAAGAAGAATTCAATGACCAGTTTAGTACAAAAGCTAAAAGTCTATTGAAAATCTTAAATGAATATCATAAAACCGTTATCGTTGACATTTCTAAAAGAGGAATAGAAGCGATGGGGTATAAGGATATTTATTCACTATTAAAAGAAAATAAAATTGATATTCTACGATTAGATTTTGGTTTTAGTGAAGAAGAAATAGTAGAGATTTCTAATTATGTCACAATTGGTGTAAACGCATCAACAAGTGACTATCATGTTGCTAAGAAAATAAAAGAAAAAGGAAATAAAGTCGTTGCGATTCATAATTTCTATCCACGACTAGAAACAGGATTAGACGAATCATTCTTTATGGCACGAAACGAAGAACTCAAACAAATGGATGTACCTGTTATGGCCTTTATTCAAGGGGATAAAGACTATCGAGGTCCATTATTTGAAGGACTTCCTACCTTAGAATCGCAACGCAATATGAAACCATATGTAGCCTATCTACAAATGAAATATTTATATGGAATTGAAAATGTATTAGTCGGAGACAATGGCATTAGTGATGAACAACTTCAATTGATTAAACAAGATACAATCAATATTCCTTGTCACTTACATGAACCATATACTCATTTCTACAACCAAGTATTTGAAATACGAGAAGATTCTCCTCATAATTTAATGAGACTGACAAGTACACGTAGTAAAGACATTAAACCAGCGTATGTAGAACAACGCCAAAGAGGAGACATCACAATTGATAATGAAAACTATTTAAGATATTGTGGGGAAATTCAAATTACTAAAATTGATCGTAACAAAGATGATCGAATTAATATTATGGGAACTATTGATAAAGATTATTTAGGTTTATTAGAAATTCTTAGTGGTAAAATGAAAATTAAATTTGTACAATGTAGTTAAGGAGCACATTATGAAAAACGCTTTACTACGACTACGAGAATACCAAGAAACATTAACGCCTACAGAGAAACAAATAGCGGACTACATTATTGATAATGCCCGAGCTGCTTCTTCTTTGACAATTCGTGAATTGGCAGAAGAAGTTTATTCATCTCCAAGTACAATTGTTCGTTTGTGTAAAAAGATAGGATTTGAAGGATTCAATGACTTTCAAAAGGCATTGTTGTATGACATTGCTTCTTTAAGCGAAGACGATATGAAAGTATCTTCTTTTGATATTAAAGCCAATGAAGATACTCCATCTATCATCAATAAAATCACATACAATAATATTCGTATATTAGAAGAATCCATTAAACTATTAGACGAAGAAACCATTTCTGCGTGTGTTGATTTATTAGAAAAAGCCAATCGTGTATTATTATTTGGAATTGGATCTTCTTACTATGTATCAAGAGACCTTTATTTAAAACTATTACGATTAAATATATCCGCTGTTTCTAATGAAGACTTTCATTCACAATTATTATCGGCTATTAATTCCAATGAACAAGATGTAGCCATTGTTTTTTCGTATTCTGGACAAACCAAGGAAATGATTGATTGTATTGAAACATTAAAAGAAAACAAGACACCTGTCATTGCCTTTACGCGTTATACGCCTAGTACTATAGCTGAAATGGCTGACTACAATTTATATGTAGCTAGTACCGAACCTATTTTAAGAAAAGGAGCTATGACAAGTCGTATTGCGTTTTTAAATGTGATTGATATTTTATATACAATTTATTTAACACGTCACTATGATGAAACTATGAAGAAAATCTTAAAAACACATATATATAAAGATTCTGAAAAGTAAACAAGAATTTGGGGTTCTTGTTTATTTTTTATTATATGTGACAGTGATAATGTCAATTAAAAAAGTATAGTATCAGTGAAAGGAGAAACAATAAATTTTGTATTGAATTACAAAAAAATTGTAATTAATGATATTATCTAATAGAAGAGGAAACAAAGTATGATTATAAATAACCAAGAATTTATCTTAAAAGGAATACTAGAAGACGGATATAGAATGATTTCCTGTCAACTAAATGATTCACTAGAACAATTAAACCAATGGATTACAGACAACCTTGTCTATGAACCAACTTTTTTAAAACTTGAGGTTTTTCAAAAAATTGATGACCAATTAATAAAATGTATTACACACACATATCGTGATACCATTCAACCTATTTCAAATCATGAATTTGCTAAAATTAAATATGAATTAGTTTGTTTAGACCAAGGATGCAAGACCATTTCAAAACCAAAACGAACATTAGACGATGTTGTATATGTTTGTCCTATTTGTTTTAAAGAACACTGTGATTGTCATCCATCTAAATTAATTCAATTAGATAAAAACATGGCACCTATTATCGCTTTACTAAATGAAAAAGGATATCAAACAACATCAAGTAGCCAAGGACATGGACACTATATTTATATTGAATTTAAAGAACACTATGACTTTAAACACTTAAAAGATACTTTTAATTATTCAGAAAATACTTTATGGATGGAAACAAACAATATCCAGGAACAATTAAAAGAATTATATGACTGGGCTAAGGAGGAAACAAAATGATCGTTAATGGAGAATATATATTATTGAATCTAAAAGTAATGGATATGGATCGTTTTGAATGTTTATATGATTTAGATTTTCCATCATTTGAAGACTACAACATCTATATGAATACACATTCATTCTCAATTAATGAAAACTGTGCCCTAGAATTTAGTGCCTATGTAGAAGAAGGTGAAAACATATTTAGTAAATACCTAGATGATACCAAACCATTATCTTCTTCTTTCCAAAAACAAGTATTAAAGTTTTTAAATGCGGTGATTGAACCAGAAATATTCAATGACACAGAATATGATGAAGTCATTCAATATGAATCCGATGGAATATATGTTTGTCCTACTTGTTTCAAACCAGTGGAACAATGCACATGTGAAAACTTACCTGATCAATTAATTCGTTTGGATTCGGTATTCTACCAAGCACTTCAAAACTTATTAGAAAAAGATTATGAAGTCATTCGTTTTAATCAAAGCAATCCGGAACAAGAAATTAAAGACAACATTGAAATTGAATTTGCGGATGAATATGATTTTGATATTAAATCATTAAAAAACGTAGATTACGAAGATGGTGTTTTAATTTTCTATGTCAAAGGAAATACAATGGAAAAGAGAATGAAATCTAAACAGAATCAACTTCGACAATTATTAAACTTTACTAGTCAACTATAAAAAATGTATTCGTAAAATAGTAGTCGTGCATCAGAAGATGCACGACCTTTTGAATACAAGAAAGATAATCGTTGTTGATTATTATAAAATCATTGTCTGCTAATTGTTATTTTTCTCTGTATTTTTCATAAGCTTCATCAATATACTTTGATAAACCTTGATAATATTCTTCATTGTATTCTACAAACAAGTAGGCTTCGTTTTGATATTCTTTACAATAATATTTTTCTTCACCCAATGTTTCTAAAGCATATTGATCTACATAAGATGGATAACCCTGTCCATCAAATTTATAAAAAGAATCAGAAAAGTCTTGTCCAATATCATTAAGATGCTGACTTCTGATTTTCCCATTAAAGTATTTATTATCAACAAGTAATTTTCTATAATCTTTTGTTTCTTTAATACCAGGTACTTCTTGTAATAAATAGTCACTTAAAAGATTATGTTCATTGCACCATCTTAAATATACAGCCATATGATTGAATGCTGCATATTCTTCGATAGGTAATTTTAATTCCCTGATCTTTTGTAAATGATCAAATCCATTATCATATGTCTTTCCTAAGTATGTTCCTTTGACTTTTTCTTTTGTTGTATAGTCTTCAGCACAATTCATCGCAAGATAAATAATCTCTTGTTGACTAAGTCTCACAATAACATGATCATGATCATATTGATCAATGATAGTTACATTTTTGATGAAATCTTTATAAGGAATAGCGTTGTTATCTGGAATCATAACATACCACGAATCTACTTCTATATTATTAAAAGGAACATGTGCTTTTTCAGGAACTACTGTATCAATATTCTCACCTACAAAATAGATTCCAAAAATTGTTTGATCATTTCTTTGATATAACTTAGGATTTGCATAGAACACATCTAATTGTTGTTTCTGATTCAGCATCCGTTCAAAGTTATCATAAGAACCATTCATTTCATCGAATTCCTTTTGACCTAAAGAAATAGGATTTAATGCACCAAAGATATAAAATTGTTCACTTTCCTTATTTCTGACTTTATTTTCAATATCTTGCAAAGCACGGATACTTGTTTGTTTATCTGATTCTATAAAATCATGACTATGTTTTAAAGATATGATTTCATCGTCCCTAACAAATTCATTAACATGAATATGCTTGCAAATAGAAAATATTAAATCATAAAACAAATGAATTTCACTTTCTGTTGTTGGAAGAGACATTCGCAATAATAATACATTGCTTTCAATGGATGCTTCTATTCCTCTGCTGATACAATTAGGATCAAATAAAATTGTATAGGATCCAATTTGTCCTTCTTCTAATGTATAGTTATTATCTGAAACACCATAACACAAATCTTTTAATGCAGCTATTTCATTGATTTCAATTTTCTTTCCATTTAATTTAATTTCAACATTTACAGCCATTCTTACTCCCTCTTCTTTTACATATAATACCATACTAAAGCTAAAAACTAATATAAAACACAGTTACCATTACTACAGTGCTTTATCTATTTTGTGTCCAATTGTTCTAGTTTATGACACCGATAGTGTCAATTAAAAAGATAGAATAACACTAGGAGGAACAAATTATGTTGATAGATGGAAATGAATTTGTATTTCAAATAACAATTAAACAAGGAAGTAAAACAATATGTGAAAATAAGATATTAGATTCCTTTGAAAGCTATGACGAATATATGGAACAATTAAAAGAAGGAAATTATTCTAGAATGTTAATGAGTAGTGAACTATGTCAGGTTATTAATGGAAAATTATATGGAAGAGCTATTTTAATGTTGAAACCAGCTATTCCTATTGATCAGTATGAAAAAAATAAAATACGATTGACAGCTTGGCAAATGGCAATTGATCCTTCTCAAATAAAAGAACACGTTAAACACCCAGAACGATATGAATATGTTTGTGAAAACTGTTTTAATTTATTAGAAAATTGTACATGTCAATCTTATCCTGAACATGTGATTCGTATGGATAAGAATATGGTTGGGATTATTCAAAAATGTAACGAAAAAGGATATAAAACATGTTTTTGTTGTGAAGGACACCCTGAAGATCGATTAAATGATTCGATTTATATTTCTTTTAAGAAACGTTATCCATTTAAACATTTACCACAAGAATGGGATTATACCCATACGGGAAATTTATACTGTCGAATTGAAGGAGAAGACTTAACTCAACAACTTCAAGACAAACAAAAGAAACTAGAACAATTCAATAATTGGATTGAACAGGAGGAAGACTATGATTGTTAATGCAGATGAATATGTATTTGCGTATTATGCGATAGATACCAATACCTTTGAAACTAAATTTGGTGTTGTTGCCGATAGTTTAGAACAATTAAATGAAGTTATTTCCAATACACAACTGGAAATGAATTGTGATTGTATTTGTTTACTACAAGTATGTCGCATGAGTCAAGGACAAAGAATTATTGAATTTGATCAATTCTGTTCCAAATTTGAACCCTTTTCACCAGAAGAAATAAAAGACATTATTGATGATATTACTGAAGAACAGTTAGATTGTGAAGCTGAAGAAGACGAATGGGATGATTACTATCAAGATGATACAGGTGAATATTTATTACCCTATAAACAAGAATTAAGTACTTTTAAATATGTTTGTCCAAAATGCTTAAATACACTAGAACAATGCACTTGTAAAAGAGAACCCGATGAATTAGAAAGAATCAATGCGACTTTTCATGATATTTTAATGGAATTTAAACAAAAAGGCTATGAAATACTAGCATATAATGAATCCCATCCTGAATATGGAAAATACGATCACATTGAAATTCAATTCGCTCAACACTATAAATTCGATGTCTATAAACCAAGAGGAGGTTATTATAAATATGGAGACTTGTATTATCCTCAAGACTGGTGTGAAAAAGACATTGAAAAAAGAGTTCTTTTTAAACAAAAGAAACTCAATGAACTATATGAATGGGCTAAAAAAATCAAACCAATTGAATAATAAAATAAATTTTGTTATAAATATAATATGAAACGAAACACAAGTGCAATATTATTTTTTATAGCCGCGATACTCTTTATTTTATGTACAATTCTAGAATACATAAATACTCAAACATTTAAACCAATGTATTTAGGACTTGGAATTTGTTTGATTTTCTTAGGATTCTACAATAAAGGAAAATAAGACCAGATGGTCTTTTTTTTATTGACATATATATCGCAGTGCTATATATTGTATATATCGAAGTACGATATATAAGGAGTTTTTTTAAGTAATTAAAAATATTTCTAAATGTGATTAAAAGCGTTTAAATATACTCATAGAGGTATTTATATGAACACATCAAACATCACAAATTATAAACCAAAAGATTTTGCTGAATTATTAGGCGTTTCCGTCAAAACATTACAACGTTGGGACAGAGAAGGTACCTTAAAAGCAAATCGTACTCCAACTAATAGACGTTATTACACTTATGACCAATACCTTCAATTCAAAGGAATAAAGACAGAAAATGATACTCGTCAAACGGTTATTTATGCTAGAGTCTCTACAAGAAATCAAAAAGACGACCTGCAAGATCAGGTATCTTTTTTACGACAGTTCTGCAATGGTAAAGGTATTATAGTAGACCAATGCATTGAGGAATATGGTAGTGGACTTAATTACGATCGTAAACAATGGAATATACTTTTAGACGAAGTGATGGAGCGAAAAATAAAAACTATTATAATCACTCATAAAAATAGGTTTATCAGATTTGGTTATGAATGGTTTGAAAAGTTTTGTATGAAGTTCAATACAACCATAGTGGTAGTGAACAATGAAGAATTATCACCGGGAGAGGAACTTGTACAGGATATAATTTCAATTCTTCACGTATTTTCTTGTAGGTTGCATGGGCTTCGTAAGTATAAAAAACAGATAAAGGAGGATGAAGATATTGCTAAAGAGCTTCAAGACGGAAATAGATCCGACACTGGAACAAAAGGTAAAGATCAATAAGACGATCGGCACCTGCAGATATGTATATAATTTTTACCTTGCTCATAATAAAGAACTGTACAGCAATGGTGAGAAGTTTATGAGTGGTAAAAGTTTTAGTTTGTGGCTGAACAATGAATATCTTCCCAACAATCCAGAGTATGCGTGGATTAAAGAAGTGAGTTCCAAGTCCGTAAAGAAAAGTATAGAAGATGCCAATATTGCATTTCATAAGTTTTTCAAACATCAGAGTAGTTTTCCAAAGTTTAAGAAGAAAGGAAAATCCGATGTAAAAATGTATTTTGTAAAAACGGATAAAAAGTCGACCATTTGGTGTGAACGCCACAGAATAAAGATACCAACGCTTGGATGGGTACGGCTAAAAGAAAAAGCATATCTGCCAACTACTAAGAGTGGATATGTTATCAAAAGTGGTACAGTATCTATGAAAGCAGGACGCTATTATGTATCAGTGCTTGTGGAAATGCCAGAAATAGAAAAGAAAACGTTTCTGAATGAAGGTGTTGGAGTCGATCTTGGTCTGAAGGACTTTGCTGTTCTTAGTACAGGGAAAGTGTATAAAAACATAAATAAGTCAGCAAGAATCAAAAAGTTGGAAAAACAGTTAAAAAGAGAACAGAGATGTTTATCTCGTAAGTATGAAAATTTAAAGAAAGGAGAGTCTACTCAAAAGAACATACAAAAACAAAAGCTGAAAGTACAGAGGATTCATCATAGGATAGACAATATCCGTACCGATTACATCAATAAAACAATCTCAGAGATAGTAAAAACCAAACCATCTTACATTACGATTGAGGATTTGAATGTATCTGGCATGATGAAGAACAGGCATCTTTCCAAAGCTGTTGCATCACAAAAGTTTTATGAGTTCAGGAATAAACTCAAAGTGAAATGTGAAGATAATGGTATCGAATTAAGGGTCGTGGATAGATTTTATCCTTCTTCCAAGCAGTGTCATTGTTGCGGGCGAATAAAGAAAGAATTAAAACTTTCTGAGCGCACCTATAAATGTAATTGCGGATATGTGGAAGATAGAGATTTCAACGCCAGCCTTAATCTAAGAGATGCGAAAATCTACAGAATAGCATAAACAAGCTGATGTAGATATGTACCGAAGGCTATTTCGGGAATTTACGACTGTGGAGTGTACAAGAATTTGTGAGTAGTATATCTGTTTGCAGATTACCAAAGCATATACGTTGAAACAGTAAGAAGTATCCGTGAGGACTTCAATTTCTCGATGTGTTTGAGTATATT
>JAQYFP010000121.1 GCA_028723085.1 Erysipelotrichaceae bacterium
ATCTAGACAAGATGTAGGAAAACACGCGGATATTATGATTTATATGTCGGATAAATCATTAGATCATCCAGTCACACGAATGATTTATGACATATTTATCAAACAAGAAACATATGCCCAGAAACAAGAGACATTAAAAAAGTATGGTATACTAGGATTAACAGAAAGGGAGATGAGCAAGATGTGTAATTACTCAGAATTCTATTTGGTTGTTGAACAAAGAGCTTTTGAAAAAGGAATCACTCAAGGAATTAGTCAGGGAATTGATATTGGTCGTAATGAAGGAATCAATATCGGTCTAAGTGAAGGAATCGATATCGGACGTAGTGAAGGTATTGATATTGGTCGTAGAGCCGAACGTAATGAAACAATCAAAAATGTAATGTCTTCTTTTGAAAAAACTTTTGATGAAGCTTATGACTTATTGAATTACGATAAAAGTGAAAAAGAACTATATCGTCAATTAATTTGTAGTTAATAAAAAATAAGACAAGGAATGAAGTAAAATTATTCCTTGTCTTTTCTTTTTTAAAATAAATAAGAAATATTTAAGATTTTATTTTTAAAATAGAGATATAATTTATCTATACAATTACTATTTTAAGAAAGAGAAAAGACTATGAAGAAAATAATTACTATTGTTTTATTAATTATCATAATTATTGGTTGTGCTACATTTATTTTTTATGGAACAACTAGTCCATCTATTTCCTTAAAAAAAGATTCATTTCAATTTGAATATGGTGTACCAGTCTTTTTAAGAGCCAGTGATGTTCTAGACACGGATAATGAAAAGATATTAAATTCATTTGAAGTTGATACCTCTAAATTTATCTATAAAAATCATGATTACCCTGAAGTAGGTCAATATGATTGTATTGTTTCTTATACTAAAAGAAATAAAGAGATAAGCGATGTGATCAAAGTTAACATAAAAGATAGTACACCTCCTAAATTCACAAAAATACCTGAATCCATTACGATTGAACAAGGAGACGATTCTTCTTTGGTTTCTAATTTTGAGGCTAAGGATTTAAGTTCTTTTGATATTAAAATTGATACAAATCAATTAGATGTTAATGTTCCTGGAGAATATGAAATAACAGTCAATGCCATTGATTCTTATAAAAACACCACATCTCAAACCGTTAAAGTTATTGTAAAACCTAAACAAGAAGTTGTGTCTAATAATGTAGTACAAACTCCAACTACCAATGGTCCAAGATACGTAAAAGGAATTTTAATTGTGAATAAAAAGAATCCCGTTCCTTCTAACTATGCTCCTGGTGAAGACGCACAAGCCGTTAATCAACTTCGATTATTGATTCAAGATATGCAGCGTGCTGGTTTAAATATCAGTAATAGTTACAGTGGATATCGTAGCTATAATTATCAGGCTAATCTTTATCAAAACTATGTCAATAATTATGGACAAGTGGCTGCTGATACATTCTCAGCTCGTCCAGGGTATTCAGAGCACCAAACAGGTTTAGCCTTTGATTTATTACACCAAGATGGTTCTTTAGTAGAAAATACACCAGAAGCTAACTGGATTGCTCAAAACGCTCATCGCTATGGCTTCATTGTTCGATATCAAGCTGGTAAAGAAGCCATTACAGGATATCAAGCAGAGCCTTGGCATATTCGCTATGTTGGTTCTATTGCCACAGATATCTATCAATCGGGTTTAACACTAGAAGAATATTTAGGTGTTGCTGGTGGTGAATATTAAAAAAAAGAAAAAGCTCGTGCAGGAGGTGCTAAACGAGCTTTCTCTTTCCTTTTTAGAGGCAAGAGGTAAAAATGATAACAAATACAAAATCTACACCTTCATTATGTGACCAATTCCAATAATTGTCAATACAACAGTGTATTCACTACATCTTTTACTTGATCTTCACTTACTCGTGAACCACCATTTAATAAGATTTCAAGTAAAGCCTCTTCTTCTTTTGTACGATTTTCTTTTTCTTGTAGTCCTTTCCCAGCTGTCTTTTTCATTATCGTCATTAATAATTTATTCATACCATGTAACTGTTCAAGATAAAAACCACCTTGTAGAGTAAACAAAGGAATCGTATTTGAAATATTATTTGTTTTTCTAATTTCTTCTATTTGTGATCCAGCTAAAGACATTCCTACTCCACATACAAGACAAATAGAAAATAATTTATTGGCTTTTTTATATCCTTTTATAGTACCAGCCATCAACCATCCCAAATAAACAATAGAAGTATTTCTTTCTAATTGTTTTGTAGCACTTTCTAGATCATAAACAGGTAATCCTGTTTGTTTTGATAGCATTTGTGCATATTGAGCCGTTGTACCGGTATTAGATGTATATACAATTGCACTTGGATTCATAATTCTTATCTTTCTTTATATAAAATTACTTTAGGATTGATTCCTTGTTGCTCGTATTGACTAATTAAAATAAATTGTTCATTACAAACAATTCCAAAACAAATATCTTGGCAAGTTACTTGATTTCCTAAATAAATCGCATTGTCATTTAATAATTTAATGGAATTTCCATTAGGTAGCGTATATTCTAAATTCACAAATGATCCATTTAAAGGATACAATTGATTTAGTTTTATATGAGGAATATTTAAAGAATTAATTTCATTTATTGATTGAACTTTAAATTCTTCAAAATATTCCATTCCTTTTTCATTAATCATTTTGGCAATAAAACAAGGATATGAAAAAGGACATCCATTGGTATTCGCACACCCTTTACAAATCATATTTTGATTGCATTTAGCACAATCCGCTCCACAAATTGACTTCATATTATTTTTCCTCCAATTCTGCTCCATATTTAAAAATAACCGATAAAATAATAAACATAACACCCAATCCAATTTCTTCTATTCCATTTATATTGAATTGTTGACAAGCTGGATAATACGCATGGAAAATACCATAACCGATATCTTGTATTAAAACAGCACCAAGCGGTAAAGCAATCGTTAATACACCTAAACGAAACATTTCTTGGCTTCCTGTTAATGTGAATGGAGTTTGTTGTGCCAATGCCATTTTAAAGTAGTTATTCGCATATTTAGCCAGTATTCCTTCACAAATACAAGTAATTAATCCTGAAATACAAGCAAATACAATGGTTTCTATGGCTATGTCTGTATTCGAAATGAATAATACAGTGAAATTCGTTCCAAATAGATTTACTCCAAGTAAAATAACCAATCCGACAAGGCATCCAATTATTCCAATGATGCAACAAATAAAGATAATCTGACTTATAATTTTACCTACTTTGGCTATTGTTTTTAGTGTTTCTATTGGTTTTTTCATAATTTCCCTTCTTTCTTTTCAGGTAATCCTATAATCAAATCTGTTTTTCCTTCTTTAATCAACAACATCTGGCCAGTAAATATTTGTCCCAAACGATTTGCGATTTCTTCTTCTGTAAAATCACAAACTTTCATAGCACATAAAGAACCAATTCCATAGGCATAGACCCACATAGCTTCAAACAACATTTTTGCTTGAGCATTTGTTAGTTCATAATCTTTTTCAATTAAAGATATACACGTATTCGTCATTTCACCTAATTCATCTATCGTGTCATTAAAATGATGTCCCTTTGGTCTTTCTTGCATAAATAAAAGCTTATATACCTCAGGTTCATGAATAGCTAAGGAAATCATTCTCATTCCAATTCTCTTAAAGCTAGGATTATATTCTTTAAAATCACTAATATAGTCTTCAAATTCTTTTAATGCGATTTCTCTAGCAGCCCATTTTAAATCTTCCATATTCTCAAACATAGTAAAAATTGGACTCACAGTACATCCTAAACGCTTAGCTACTTCTCTAGCACTTAAAGAAGCAACTCCTTGTTCTTTAACTATATTTAATGCTGTATTGGCAATTTGTTCTTTTGTATATTTTGGCTTTGGTGGCATAGTTCCTCCTTTAAATAACACCGTTTGATAACACTGTTATATTATAAATAAAAATTATAGTCAATAAAAAAAATGATTCACATTATCCACATGAATCACTTTTATCTATTACTTAACTATTTTAAAAACACTCTTAGGACTTGTGATATTTTCTCCATTATTTGTGATTTTCCCATCCACTATTAATTCATTTATACAATTTTTGAATGTTTTTGAAATATTACCAGAATAACCAATTTTTTTATAAATCACGGATGCCGAATAATCTCCATCACTTAAAACACTTAAAATCAAGTCCTTAATTTCTGATTTCGTCCGTCTTTTCTTGACACCTTCTTTAGTTTTTTTATTTTCTTTAAAAGCATCATGAATAGGAACAATAACGGAAAAAAACGTACGATTTTCATCAGTTAATAATTTAGGGAGAGGAGAACCATTATCTTTTATACTCTTAATAGCTGTAGGAATTCCTGTATTTCTTCCTTCTACTAAATGTAGCTCTTTCAAAAAATCTCCGATTCTTCGATTACGATAACGTCTCGTTCTCATATTATATGATTTTATGTCTTCGTCGCTAATTGATCTATCTGGACCTGGTACACTGGTAATTTCAATTTGTTCTTTTTCAATTCGAATTGTTATTGGCTCGTATTCTTGATACGATTTATGATATACCGCATTCGAAATAAATTCCTCTAATGCTTCATAGCTATAGTTTTTTATTCTCTTAGCCTCAGCTTGTCCATCAATTTTAAATACTTTTTCAGCTATAACATTATTTTTTATGTAATTTAGAACATCTTTTAATTGTTGATCAATAGGCCCTCTAAAAATACGTTCTTCCATTCCTTGTCCCGTTGGATCTGGTATATTTACTAATTCAATACGACTATAAGGAAAGAACTTTTCTGGATTGTCATTAAAAAATAATAAACCAACATTCAATGGTTTAAAATATTCTTTAGGACCATCCGCAATTCTTAAATCTCTAGCCAAATCTTCTATTTTTTTATTTTCAATCGTTGCCAACAAGTTACTATTAACAGATTCAAGATAATTTCGAATCAACGGATACTTTAAATCAGAAAGTTCAGCGCGTATATTTACTCTATCATCAAAAGGAATATTATGTGTTAATGATATTAATTCTTTCACATCTAAATCCGTGGCCTCAATTGTACTCGCTAATTTACGAATATAGTAAATTTTCTCAGAATTTTTAATGGTTGGTTTTTTAGGACATTGATAAGGTCTCTCATATCCACCTGGACACCAAACAAGTAAAAGCAATTTTCCTTCGTAATATACAGGTTCACTTTGTGGTATATATGTAGGTTTAAGAAATTTACAATAACGTAATATTTCTTTTTGAATATGATCTACCGATTCTTCATTTAACCCTTGAATAGGGTTCACTAACTTTCCATTTTCTTCCTTTGCTCCTATGACAATATAACCTCCACCCCAATTATCAATATCATTGGCAAATGCACTAATTGTCTTAAGAGTTGTATCTGGATTCCATCCTTCGTTAAATTCAATTCGTGCCCACTCCACTACATTTTCATCTAGTAATTTTGTTATTGATACAGGTATTGCCATAATAAATTCCTCGCTTTTCTGCTAAATAAACAATCTACTCACGACTTAACTCACGACTTAACTCACGACTTAATTTTACTTTTATTCGAATTTTTATTCAACTTTATTATTTAAATCAATAACATGTAACAAAGTGTTCCTAGTATGATACTTAAAAAAGAATTGTTTTTCCAAATATAACTAATCCCTGTTACTAAAACACCCGCTAATTTTGCTATTCCAATTCCTATAAAATCACTTGGAACATCTTTTAAACAATACACAAGTAAAACAGCCATTATAGCAGGTGGTAAAATTCTTCCTAGAAATTCAAGTTTCTGAGATTTTATTTTCATGCGATCTGAAATCAAGAAAGGAAGAGCTCTCATACCAAATGTACAAATAGCTGAAATAACAATCGCAATAAACACATACCAATTATTCACGTTCTTTTCCCTCCTTTAAAACAATAAGAATTCCACTTACTAATATTAAAGTTGGAAGCATGAATACATCTTGTCCTAAACACAACAATAAAAGAATACCAATTCCAATTCCTAATAAAGCTGGTACATGGTCTTTACATGCTTTCCATTGATCAATAAAAATCACCACAAATAAAGCCGTCATACAAAAATCAATTCCTTCTAATTCAAAAGGAATCAACTGTCCTAATATTCCACCTAGTACAGCTCCTATCATCCATGAAATTCGAGAAAATATAGCTACTAGAAACATAATATTTCTACGATTTTCATCGTCTTGTAGTAATTCTTCTGTTTCTTTCTTTTGTTCTAAAGCACAATTTACGGCATATGTTTCATCCGTCAATGTATGAACCATATACCAATATTTTTTGCCCATGTGTGGGAAATCCTTAGTAAACGATAAACCATAAAATACTTGGCGACTATTCATGAATAAAGCCGTTAGGGCAATAGTAAAAAAAGAAGCGCCACTACTTAATAGCGCAACCAATACAAATTGAAACGCTCCTGTATAAACACTCAAACTCGTTAATAGTGACCATCCTGCATTTAATCCCGCTTCTTGCATCATGATTCCATAGGCAAAGCTTACAAATAAATAACTACAAGTAATAGGAAGAGCTTGTTTAAGGGCATACTTCGTAATTGATTTCATATCTCATTCTCCAAAAAAAAATACTAAAAAGTTGTTGATATAATATCAACCATCACCTACCATGTCAATAGGAATTAATTTTTTTACTGTAAAGGAAAATACAAATATTTTAAATACAATATTTATTTAATAATACATAGTTTTCTTACTTATTCTTCATTCACTACAAGAAAGAGCAAAAATAGGAAGTACTTAAACAATCTACTCACGACTTATTTTTACTTTTATTCAACTTTATTATTTAAATTAATGGTATTCCAATTCCTATAAAATCACTTGAAATTTCTTTTACGCAATACAGAAGTAAAACATCCATTATAATAGATGGTAAAATTTTTCCTAGAAATTCAAGTTTTTGCGATTTTATTATCATACGATCAGAAATAAAGAAAGGAAGAGCACTCAAACCAAATTTACAAATGGTGGAATTGAATCTAAAATTAATGGAGGAAAAAGCAAAATCACCCAAATGAGTGATGGTACTATTATAACATATAGAGAAGTTTCAAGTTCTGATGGTTCACCTGCTGTTGATATTAATATCAAAAAAAGTACTAATCCATCTGGCGTGAAATCTCAAAAAATACATTTTATTAAGAAGAAAGGATAATTTATGATCACAGAAGATTATAGAATTGATAAAGAAATATTAAAAAATATCGTTGGAAATAATTTTGTGAAATATAAATGTGATCCATTTGTATTCACTAATTCAGTTTATTCTATTGTTGGAATTTACACTGATGTTAATACTTATTGTATTACAAACAAAATCCAATCAATTGATTATTTTGGCACAAATGAAGATGTTGGAATCTTTAGCATTTCTGAATCTGATGACGAGAGCATCAAATCCTCATTAGCTGATACTACACAAATTGAAACAATTGTGAATGAAAAAATTGAATCAATCGATGTTATAGAAGAACATCAACAACTATTTCGTGAAAGATTATTAGAATACGATGTATATTTTACAAGAGCAATAATTTTTAAAACAAAAACACGTGAGTATTGTTTTGAAAAGGATGACTTTGAATTTTCAGAGCAAATTATTATCAATCGAGGAAACAACTTACGTCAAAAATTTGATAACATGGATTTCAAAGAAAAACAATCTGAATTTGAATTTCCATATCATTTAGTAATTTCACAGGAAATTATCACATTAAAATAATTTTACCTTTTCTTAATGTTATTTAATACTCAAGTAAATGATAATTAAGTTTTAATCACAACAAAAGAAGGAGAAAAAACAATCAAGGCAGATGATATTATTACTTCTATTGGATATGTTTCAGATAGTTCTTTAGTAGATGAAAATAATACCCATATTCATGTTATTGGTGATGCCAAAGCCGTTGGAAATTTAAGAACTGTTATTTGGGGTGCAGATGATTTAGTAATCTCCCTATAATTAGAAATCTATAAAATTTAAGTGCAGAGTGGTTTTAAGCCATTCTGCACTTGTTTATTTTACACACTAACAATCTAAGTCAGCTTTAACATAATCGATTCATTTCTATATATGATTGGATAGTTTTTTGAAACTGATGTTACAGGTATTTAATTTCGAATGGATAAGAAACTATAATAAAGCATCTTTACATCAAGTTAGTGCATTAAACACACAATCAAACCAAAAGATTTAAAAGTTAATTCAGACACCAAATCAAAAACATGATATATTATAGGTGATGATAAATCATAACTTAAAGTAAAAATAAATATAACTGAAATGTATAATTATATTGACTTTCGTGGAAATTATGAATACAATTTAAGTATGTTAAAGCTCTGGTTTCCCGTGTGGGCCAGGGTTTTTTTATTTTAATGGAGAAAATTATGCATAACTTCAAAACAATAGATAATCAAATAGAAATACTCAAATCAAGAAACCTTATAATTAACGATGAACAAGAAGCTAAAGAAATTTTAATGAGAGAAAATTATTATAATTTAATCAATGGATATAAAAATCCTTTTTTGAAAACTTCTGTTCCAAATGATGAGTATAACGGTACTTGTACAATCGATGAAATTTATGAACTTTATAAATTTGATCGAGAAATAAGAGAAATAGTATTTAAGTATATTTTAAAAATTGAAAATGCACTAAGATCTCAAATATCATACACATTTTCAAAATATCATGGTCATGACAATTACCTAAAGTATGAAAATTTTGAAACTTTAAGTGGTTCAAGTAATAAAAATACAATAACAAAACAAGCTTCAAAAATTTATGAATTGATTGGAAAAATTCAAAATGATATAAAAGTTTCATTGAAACATAAAGATTACATTAAACATTATGTTGTAGAACATGGATACATTCCTTTATGGGTGTTAGTAAATGTATTTCCTCTAAATAGATTAAGCTCTTTTTACAAAATAATGAAGCAGAATGAACGTGTTGAAGTATCTAAATATTGGGGTATCTTGGAAAAGGATCTTAAAACATACTTGGATACTTTAGCGTTCTACAGAAATTTATGTGCCCACGACGAAAGACTATATTGCTCAAAAAGTTCTTCTTATATCTCTGATAATACAATCCATAATCAATTAGGAATACCAAGAGGAGCAGATGGAAACTATGAATTTGGAAAACAAGATTTATTTTCTTTAATTATTATTTTTAAAATTATGTTACCTTCTGAAGACTTTAACACTGCTTTTAATCGTATTAACGGAAGAATTGAAAGTTTAAGAACCAAGATTAAATCAATTTCTGCAGAAGCTATTTTGAATGAAATGGGATTTAAAAATAACTGGTATGAAATAAAGAATATATAGAAAAGAAAACTATCGTAGTCAAAAACAACAGAAACTATATTCAAAACCACATTAGATTGTATAAATAAAAATGATATAAGGAAAAAACAGCAATGGAATCCATTGCCGTTTGATAACTCTAAACTACCATAAATGTTAAAGTATGACCACACTTTGTGTTAAAGCTTAACCACAGGATTATTTAAGGCCCCACTTTTTTGACATGTATTAATTGTAAAACACAATATTTACAATCAAAATCAACCATATTTATAGAATACAAATTTTATTTTCTAAAGATTTATCAAAATTAACTCCCTTTAATTTACTGTAATCAATACAGCCTCTTCTATACCAAGTTCATCTAATTTATATACCCTTGACGAATAATCCGTTAAATCAAATGTCCATAACTGATCTGGAAACAATAAATAATATTGATTATCTTTATATGCCAAAGACGCATTACGTACAGGCATGTCATCAAAAGATGCATAGTCAATAGGAAATATTATTTCTTGATACGTGTCTAAATCATAAATCGTCCAAACATGATTAGGTGTTGGTCCATTCTCTCCATGTGAAATAATTAAATTATTATTTTGTTTATCATAGTGCATATCAAAAGGAAAAGAATGACTTAATATTATTTTTTCATCTAATACTCTATTCTCATTTAAATCAAACACCCAAATCTCATTATTTCCCAATGCCATACCTTCATTATTTAAATTACTTGTCGTATGTGTTAAATAAATACGATCATTTCCATAAACAAAAGAGAAAAATGATCCTTGGTATTCCCCTAAATCAAATTGATTCAACAAATTGAAATCTTTATCTAATTTTAGAATGTAGTTTTGTGTATATCCATATTCACTTGATTTAGGGATTATTCCACAAAGCATATAGATATCTCCATTTACTTCTATTAAATCCGTAGGATACATACTTGAAGAATCATCGTACTTGAATTCAATTGTCTTCACTAAGTCTAAATCTAGATCATAGACATCGATTTTTAAATTCGTAATAAAATTATTCACAACATAATAATAGTTCTCGGTTAATAAAGCACAGTTTGTATCAATAGAAGTATGTTTTTGTCTAGTGACTTTAAAATTATCTTTATCAATTTTTTCAATCCATACATTTAAATTTTTATCAGTACTTGTTTTAGTGAAGTATGCATCTTCATTTTCAAAAAAGAGATTATTGTAATACCATAAACCAACATCTCCTTTTTTACGATTCATAGACTCGTTTATTTCAAGATGATCATCAATTATATTCATTCCATATATCTTATTTTGATCAACAATAACCATATCATTTTCTTTTAAAGAAATAGACTTAGAACAAGAACATAGAACCAAGGCATTGAACAATAAAAGCAGTGATATAAATATTTTTTTCATGGGTCATCTCCTTTTTACATAAATATTTTTGATAATACTATCATTAAGAACATTATACATGTTTTGCTATTTTTAGACAAACAGCAATGAATCACAATTACATCCAACATTTATGAATAAAAGTGAATCATCTAAATTCAATACCAAAATTTAATGATTCACTTATGATTTTACTAATTAAGTTATTTTATGCCTCAACTATCTATTTAGATTATTTTAAATTTCCTAGAAATAGCCTTGAAATATTTTATTAATAATCTCTAATTATTCCGATATATCTTCATTAGTAATTGAATTTCCTTTCCTTTTATCAATCTTTTTTCGTAAAGTCCTAATGAAATCAGGCAAAAGTATTACGATAGTCGCGCATATCGATGCAGATGGCTTAGTCCAAGTTTTTGTTTCAAGTATGATATCTCCAATTATATTAACACCTATCCAAGCCATCCAAGATAGACCTATAAGCATCATTTTCTTTTTAAATTCAGGGTTAATATTTTTCATATAACATCCTATTCTTTAAAAATTCCTGAAGTTTTTCAACTTGTCGTTTAGTATATCTATCTTGCCATTTAGTTGACGTATAAGTAGCGATAGGTTTAGTACATGCTGAATCTTAATAACACGTATAAGTATAGTAGTGCCACATGTAATCAGTAGAAACATACTGAGTCAATTTAATATAAAAAGTGTATGTTTGTTTACCTCCAAAAGTCCTTTTTATGGCATCTATAATCATTTGATTGATGATACCTCCAAATGCTCCAACAAATTTAGAAAGAACTTCGTACACAGCATCTCTGACACCTACAGCAGAATTCACCTGAACTGGATCCAACTTTATAGTGCCTAAATTTATCCAATCGTGTTCTGGATATGGATTTGAATAGGCAAGACTAACAGGAATTTCTATTTCTTTCGCCTGTAATTCCGAAGGAAATATCATTATTACTCCAAGACTCATACATATTGAAAGAAAAATGGATAAATTTTTTTTCATATTAACACCACCTTATTGTTTCCCATAGTGACCATATTCTTTCTTTTTACTAATGATATGTCTCTATCTTTATTTTTATTATACAAGAGTAAAGTAAAAATATAAGTCTTATATTAAATCACTATATTTGATATACTGATTGTATAAGGTATTAGTTTTTTTGACTAAGAATCTTGGGAATTATGTATAAACAGTAAAACGCATGTCAACTTGAACCTGCGTTTTTTTTAACGTTGTTCTTTTGTGTTTACTAAAAGAAAATATAAACAATTTTTTGACATTTTTTTAATGTCAAATTTGACACTTTTTTGACACTTTTTTAGATTAAATCACAAAAAGTCAAAAAATAAAAAAGTCGAAATATTCCCATTCCAATGGGCATATAACGACTTTTAATAAACTTAAATAATGTCTATTTTTCTTACTTATTCTTCATGTGAGGGAATAATAATACTTCACGAATTGTTCTTTGGTTAGTCAACAACATTACGAATCTATCGATTCCTAATCAAACCCAACCAGTATGAGGCATACCATATTCTAATGCTTCAACATAATCAACATCCACTTCGTTAGCTTCATCATCACCTAAGTTACGTAATTCTAATTGTTTTTCGAAACGTTCTCTTTGATCAATTGGATCATTTAATTCAGAGAAAGCATTGGCATATTCATGTCCACAAATGAATAATTCATAACGATCGGCAAAACGAGGATCTTGTCTATTCTTTTTAGCTAATGGACTAATAGAAGTTGGATGTCCATAGATAAATGTAGGTTGTACAATTGTTTCTTCAACATATTTTTCAAAGAATAAATTGATGATATGTCCAACTGAGTTATGAATCTTTTCAACTTCAATTCCATGTTCTTCGGCAATGGCTTTTGCTTCTTCAAAAGACATTTCTTGCCAGAAGTCTACACCACAAGCTTCTTTAATCGCATCAACCATATGAAGACGTCTGAAAGGTGCTTTTAATGATAAAGGTGTTCCTTGGTATTCAATTTCAGTTGTTCCTAATACTTCTTTAGAAACCGATTCAAATAAACCTTCAATTAAATCCATCATTCCTTGTAAATCACTATACGCAACATAAGCTTCTACCGTAGTGAATTCAGGGTTATGCATCGCATCCATTCCTTCGTTACGGAATAAACGACCAATTTCATAAACACCTTCCATACCACCAACGATTAATCTCTTTAAAGGTAATTCAGTGGCAATACGCATATAGAAATCCATATCTAAGGCATTGTGATGTGTTACGAATGGACGAGCATTAGCTCCTCCTAAAATAGGTTGAAGAATTGGAGTTTCAACTTCCACTAATCCTTGACCATCTAAATAATGTTGAATGGCGCGAATGATTTTAGGACGAGTGAACGCAATTTGTTTTGCGTCTTGGTTCATAATTAAATCAACATAGCGACGACGATAACGTTCTTCAACATCTGTTAAACCATGGAATTTTTCAGGTAAAGGACGTAGCGCTTTTGATAAATGTGTATAATTTTTAGCACGAACAGATAATTGACCATGATCTGTTTTCATGATACTTCCTTCAATTCCTACAATATCCCCAATATCATTTTTCTTGAAAATTTCATATTGTTCTTCACCAATTTCATCTTTACGAACATAAATTTGGATTTGACCATCTTTATCTTGAATATGCATGAAACCCGCTTTACCTTGACGACGTTTTGTCATAATTCGACCGGCAATCTTTACATTTGTTTCCATTTCATGTAATTCTTCTTTTGTATAAGAACCATATTCTTGTTCAATTTTTCCTGATGTAGAAGTACGATCGTATCTTTGACCAAATGGATCAATACCCATTTCTTCTAAATCTTGCATCTTTTTACGACGAACTTTTTCTTGTTCCGTTAGTTTTACTTCAGCCATTTTTTTCTCCTTTTTGTCTAAATAAAAAAGGCACCCATCCATAGGGACGAATGCCGTGTTACCACCCTAATTCATCTTTTAAATCACTTTAAAAGACCTCGAACACTGTCTATTAACAGTGCTTCCTTTAATGCAGGAATTACATGCAGCTCCAAGGTTTTATTCACAAGACCATCACGATTCTTTACACCCACCAGAATCTCTCTATGCATCAAAATCAAGCTACTCGTCCTCTTCTTTGCCTTTGCTCTAGTATCGTAAACAAAAATTTAATTTTTGTCAATATTTTACTTATGAATCTCTAATAACTTATCTTTTAATTGCGCTTCAATGCGAGTCAATTCAAGTTGCGCCTCTGCTCGTTTTTGACGACCCTCATCTTGAATCTTCACAACCTCATCTAAAGTCGAAATCAATTGTTCATTAGTATGCTTCAAAGTCTCAATATCTACAATTCCTTTTTCCGATTCTCTAGCCACTTCAATGGTTGCTTGTTTCAAAGCATCCGCATTCTTTCTAAGTAAAGAATTCGTCATTTCATCAACAGATTGTTGAGCTTTAATTGCTTGTTGAGAATGATTTAAGCCTAAGGCAATGACCATTTGTGACTTCCACAAAGGAATTGTATTCATAATCGTTGACTGAATTTTTTCAGTCATTAATGTATCATTATTTTGTACTAAACGAATCTGTGGACCCATTTGTAACGAAACATTACGCGTTAATTCAAGATCATAAATTTTCTTTTCAAAACGCTCACATAAATTTGCTAAATCGTTGGCTGCTTGTGAATCCTCCGCTAAGCCTGTACGCTTTGCTTTTTCAATTAAAGCTGGTAATTCATTATTACGAACGTCTTCTAATTTTTGTTTTCCAGCTAGAATATACATTGTCAATTCTTTATAATTCGTCATATTTTTTTCATATAAATGATCAAGAATTTCAATGTCCTTCATCAATTGAATTTGATGATCCTCTAAATTATGAACAATCTTATCCACATTCTTTTCAACCGAATCATATTTAGACTTTAAAGCCTGCGTTTTATTGGCCTGTTTCTTAAAGAAACCCGCAAACCCTTTTTGTTCTTCTGTGGCATCAAATCCTTTTAACTCCACAATTAAATCCGTCAACATTTGACCCGTTTCCCCTAGGTCTTTTGTTTTAATGGATTCTAGTGTCGCATCGGAAAAATTCGCAATTTTCTTTTGTGCTGCACTACCATATTGTAGAATGACATTCGATTGTGTTAAGTCAATTTGTTTGGCAAATTCATTTACTTGTTGACGCTGTTCTGGTGTCAAAATATCTTGGTCTTTAGGAATTTCAGGAATCACTTCTTCCTCTACTTTTTCTTCTTCTGGTTGTGCATCCAATGTTAAGACAATTTTTTCTTCTTCCATATGATTCTCCCTCTAATTATCTTTTATCAACTAAACCCTCTTGGGCAATGACCTTTTCTAAAACAGCCATTTCACTCATTAAATCCAATGTATCATTTTCATATAAAGAATCATACAACGACACAAAAGCTTCATTTACTGTTTTCATTAATTCTTCTATTTTTTTCTTAGATTCAACAATTTGATCCGTTTCCTTTACATTTTCCATTTCAATATAACTATCTAAGACACGATCAATTGTTGGCAAATAATACGTAATAAACTTACGAATTTTATTCACATCACTTGGATCTTTTCTAACTTCTTCTAGAATTTGATTGGAAGTATGAACAATATTACGAACATCTACACGAACATCATAATTTTGAATTTTACGACGTTTCTTTTCAAAAGAATCTAAATATAAATTTCCTGTTTTGACAATTTCATCTACACTCATATCTTCATATTCTATTTTTTCTTCATATTCCACAACTCTTCCACGGAAAATACACTTTGAAACTTTATAAAAAATATAGGGCCATAATACTATGGAAATTAAACTCCATAGACTATGAAAATCCGCTTCTAAAATAAAAGCTAAACAAGATATACCTGCAATCACATAAGGAATCTTGCTTGGAATTCTTTTTTTCTTTTTAATCACATTTGCCATTTCTTCACCTATTCTAATTTAAAGTCACATACTCTTAATTCAGTTAAATCACAATTTAAATCATTCATAATACGATTTGCTTGTCTTAACATAGCTTCTTCTACCATATTACGAGCTAATCTTCCATTTCCTGCTGTTCCATGTAAGTCAAAATACGCTTTTAAAGCATCGTCACAATCCGTCATATGATAATCATTTTCTTTACATATCTTATGACAAATCATGACAAGTTGATCACTGGTATAATCTTTAAAATGAATCACATTAGGAAACCTTGATTTTAAACCCGAATTACTGTCAAGAAAATCATTCATTTCCTTTTCATACCCAGCTAATATCACAACTAAATTATCACGATGATCTTCCATTCCTTTTACTAACGTATCAATACACTCTAAACCAAACGAATCATCTTTTCCTCGATATAAAGAATACGCTTCATCTATAAATAAAATACCACCCAAAGCACTTTCAATAACTGAATTCGTTAAAGGAGCTGTATGACCAACATATTTACCCACTAAATCTTGTCTAGAAACTTCAATTAATTGTCCGGAAGACAATACTTTTAAAGCTTGTAGATATTTAGCTAATATACGAGCAATCGTTGTTTTCCCAGTTCCTGGATTTCCAAGAAAAATCATATGTTTACTAATCGTATTGGTTTTTAAACCTTTTTGTTCCCGCATTTGTTGGACTTTTAATAAATTCTCAAGTGATAAAATATAATCCTTCACTTCTTCTAAACCAACAATCTGATTTAATTCTTCTTTAATTTCATCAAGCGTATTAATTTTATTTTGTACTTCAATTCCATTGATTAAAATATTTCCATCATAACTTACTTTTATTATCTCATCTTGATGTTGACTACGATAAGAAGAAATCAATTTATCTAATGTTTTCGTACAATTTAATAAACTATAGCCATTTTCCTTTGAATCAAAACAAGAACGATAATAATCAGCTACATCTAATTCACAATTATATTTTTCTTTTAAAGACAAACACTCTCTTTCAATAATCGCATCTATCACATCTTTTGACATTGTATTTAATTCAATAATTTCTTTAAAACAATCAATAAATTGAGTTCCCATCAAAGACAATAAATGAGAAGTAGAATGATCATATACTAAAGAAATAAAAGCCTGTTTGATTTTAAGCGAAGAAATTGCATTGGATACAATATTATTATTAATATCCTGTAGCTGATTTTTATTTTGAACATAACGCTTATTTAATTTAATTTCCCCATTATAAAATAAATCCTTAATCAAATTAAGAAAAGTCGGATGACAAGCCTCAATGTTTTCAAAACAAATCATTTCATTTCTACTTTCAATTGCCTGATACAAATCTTGAATCAAATTCTTTTCATCATTTCCCCCATATCTAGATAAATCAATCCAGGCACATGTACACATTTCATTTAATAACGAATGCTTTCCACTTCCCTTAGGACCTATAACTAAAAGGGAATTGAATTGAGAACGATTAAAAGAAAGAAATTGTTTCATTTTTTCTTGTTGATCACACAAACCAAATAAAACAGACTTCTTTTCTGTTTCAAGATTAAAATCTTTTTTTAATTGTGTTTCTAAATCACTCACAATGTTCATATCTTTCATACACGAAGATAAAGAACGATCTTTGTTCATCACTCTTTTTTGAAGTTCTTCAATTTCTTGTTGTCTATTTCTTTTCATACGCATTCTTATTTTATCATATTCATATCCTTTTTTTTGAAAATCTGTTAAAATATACACGGTGATAAATTTATGATTCAAACAATATTATGTATAGTACTTGGATACCTTTTAGGATCTATTCCCTTTGCCTTGGTCATTGGAAAAGTATTTTATAAAACCGATATCCGCCAAGCTGGTTCAGGAAATTTAGGAGGAACCAATGCTGGTCGTGTTTTAGGAAAAAAAGCCGGGGCAGCTGTTATTGTCTGTGATGTATTAAAAGTTGTATTAGCTGCCGGACTTGCTTCATTGGTCTCAGAAAGCGCTGCGATTTTAACTTCATTGGCTTGTTGTATTGGACACTGTTATCCAATCTTTGCCCACTTCAAAGGAGGAAAAGCCGTAAGTACCATTTTCGGTTTTCTTTTAAGTCTTGCGATTTTTATTTTCCAAGATGCATGGTACTTTGTTGCACCATTCCTTATGTTCTTTATTATTTTATACTTGTTTAAGTATGTTTCTTTGGCAAGTATATGTGCTGCTTTATTTTCTTCTATCTTTATCACATGTGAATTATTTAGCCTGAACGTTGAAAACATCATTATTATTGTATGTTCATGGTTAATGACAATCTTAGTCATTTATCGTCACAGTGCTAATATTCAAAGAATTAAAGATGGATGCGAAAATAAAATTTCTTGGATGTAAGATAAAAATAACTTCTATTTTCTATAATGAAAGTAGGAGTTTTTTTATGTCAAATTATTTATATTATGATTACGCTAAAAGTAAAGTTTGTAAAATTAAAGAACAAGAAGCACAATACATTCCTTCTCGTTCCATCCATTCTTATCTTAACAATGAATGTTTAAAACATGGTAGTAACCTTCAAGGAAGAAAACAATCTTTTCAATATCTTATCCATCAAAATAAATTCATTCCCATTCATGTATCAAACAATGAAATTTATTTTCCAATTGAAGCAACTTCTAATTCTACATGTATTTATGTCAATTACTTTGAAATAGATCATTATGAATCCAATAAAAAAACATGTACAATCTATTTTAAAGATCATACATGTCTAGTCTGTCAAAATCCGAAACGAATTGAAACCATCATACAGCACATTAAACGCTACTTAACTATGGTTCAACCATAACATCTTCTAAATTATTTTTTACTAATATTTCTCTTGGTTTAGATCCACGACTCGGTCCAATGATTCCATTATCTTCTAAGATATCCATTAGACGAGCTGCTCTAGAATATCCAATTGAGAAACGTCTTTGAATTAAGGATGTACTTGCCTTTTGAGATTGAATCACAAAACTTTTCACATCATTATATAAAGGATCCGCACATTCACCAACAACTTCTTGTCCTTGCATCTGAAGGTCTTTTAAACCAATAAACGTATCATCGTAATGTGGTTTTGCCTGAGCTTTGATAGCTTCGGTAATCTTATTCACTTCTTCATCTTTAATAAAGACCCCTTGCACACGAATTGGTGTGGTTTGTCCATTTGGAAGATAGAGCATATCTCCATTTCCCAATAGTTTTTCAGCTCCTATTTGATCCAAAATTGTACGTGAATCCACAGATGAACTGACCGCAAAGGCAATACGCGATGGAATATTGGCTTTAATAACACCTGTAATGACATCGACACTTGGTCTTTGGGTTGCGACAATTAAATGAATTCCAGCTGCACGAGCCAATTGGGTAATACGTTGAATACTTGCTTCTACTTCTTTAGCTGCTACCAACATCAAATCTGCTAATTCATCAATGACTACCACAATCCATGGAAGTGGTTTTAAAGAATCTTGAGGATTTTGTTGGATATACGAATTATAAGCTTGAATATTTCTAACCCCAATTCTTCCAAATAACTCATAACGATCATCCATCATTTTTACAACAACTTTTAGTGCTTTATTGGCTAAATCACCATCGGTAATAACAGGAGCCAATAAATGAGGGACATCATTATATGGAGTAAATTCTACTTTTTTTGGATCAATTAAAATCAATTTTACTTCATCGGGTTTAGTTCGAAGAAGTAGTGAACAAATAATGGAATTCACACAAACCGATTTACCAGAACCCGTTGCTCCAGCAATCAATAAATGCGGCATTTTATCCAATTGTCCATATACATTTCCTCCTGATAAATCTTTACCAAGACAAAACAATAAAGACTGTGCTTGTTTATCACTTGGAATAGAAACCATAAGTTCCATCATTTGTACAGCTGATTTTACTTCATTAGGAATTTCTATTCCGACTGCACTTTTACCTGGAATCGGTGCTTCAATACGAACATCCTTAGCAGCCAGAGCCAAAGCCAAGTCATCAGCCAGATTGGAAATCCGATTGACCCGCACACCGACTGCCGGTTTTAGCTCATACCGGGTCACAGATGGACCAATTTCTGCTCGTTCCACCACTACTTTTATGCCAAAGCTGGCAAAGGTATCTTCCAAAACCTTGATATTTCGACGAACAAGATTCTTTTCCTTAGATTGATTCTTAGGCTTATCTGGAGCAAACAAATCAATAGAAGGTAACTTATAAAGGAGAGGAGCCTTAGGCGTGAAATCAACAGTTAGA
>JAQYFP010000122.1 GCA_028723085.1 Erysipelotrichaceae bacterium
CCTGATAAAGGTTGTTTTCGTCATGCCATTTATTCACAATTTCAAAGATCAAATTTGATAAAGTTAACGTATAATCAATAAAAATATATTTTCAAACTTTTTCATAAATTCTATTGATTTTTATATAGTTAGCTTTTTTATTTATTTTAATATACAAAAAAATCAATTCATGTACAATATGTAAAGGAAAGAAGGAATCATATGAAAATTTATATAGAATTATTCTTAACATTCGCTAAAATAGGTGCCTTCACATTTGGAGGAGGATATGCGATGTTACCTATGCTTCAAAAAGAAGTCGTAGAAAAGAAACATTGGGCAACCGATGAAGAAATTATGGATTATTTTGCGGTGGGTCAATGTACACCAGGTGTTATATTTGTCAATACCGCAACTTTTGTAGGATATTATCAAAAAGGAATTTTAGGAGGCATTGTCGCAACACTTGGTGTTGTTGCTCCTAGTATTATTATCATTTCATTTATTGCGGCTTTACTTCAAAACTTTATGGACATTGAAATTGTCCAACATGCCTTACATGGTATTCGAATTGCCGTTTGTGTTCTAATTTTTAGTGCCATTGTGAAATTATTTAAAACAGGTGTTAAAGACTATACTGGTATTATTATTTTTGCCATTGCCTTAGTCTTAACATACGCTTCGCTTGTTCCTACTATTGTGATTGTGATTGTAAGTGCCTCGGCAGGAATTTTAATTTCTTATTTAAAAATGAGAAAGGAGCAAAGCCATGAGTCTTAAACTAGTTCTTCAATTAATAATAGAATTCTTTAAAACGGGATTATTTTCGTTGGGAGGAGGATTAGCAACAATTCCTTTCCTTTATGAAATGATTGATAAATACGGATGGTTTACCAAAGAAATGTTGATGAATATGATTGCAGTATCGGAATCCACACCAGGCCCTATGGGAGTTAATATGGCAACTTATGTTGGTTTCCATACCACTAATTCAATCCTAGGTGGAATCATCACTACTCTTTCTCTTATTGCGCCTAGCATCATTGTGATTTGTATTGTGGCTCACTTCCTTCAAAAATTCAAAAACAGTCATTGGGTTCAAGATGCGTTTTATGGTTTAAGACCCGCTGTATGTGCTATGATTGCCTCAGCTGGACTAGGAATCTTAGTAATAGCAATATTTAATAACGGGACAATTTCAATGGATATTAATTTTCTAAATATCATTCTTCTTGTTTTAGTATTCTTATTCTATAAGAAATTCAACAAAGTGCATCCCATTGTTCTTATTTGTCTTTGTGCTTGTTTAGGAATTATTTTCCAATTATAAAAAATGAAACGGTTCATATCTCATATGTGAACCGTTTTTTATCTAAAAAAGCAAGTTCTCTTGCCTTACTCAATTTCTAAGAATTTTTTAATTTCGTCCATACGATCCAATGTTTCTTGGTAACCAAGATTAAACCAAGGTTCAAGTTTAGAACGATCTGTTGTATAACGTGATACACCCATATCCTTTGATGGACGAAGAACAAGTGCTTGTCCTTTTTGTTCTAAATCATGAATTAAGTCCCATTGTTCTTTAAAACGAATATGACGATTTTTTAAATCTTCAGTCACAACTGGATCTTTGTATACACGATTTGCCAACCATAGCTGATAACTTGGAGCTGGTTTACGTACATATCCTAATTCTTTACAAGAAATAACTAAATGTTTTTTATAACCCTTTTCAATACTTCTTTCAATAGGAATCATGACACGAAGGCCTGCATCCATATATTTTTTTCCATTAAATGTATATGGCGGACACAACAATAATAATGAACAACTCGCTTTCGTTAATGAATTATCTTCATCAATATAACTTTGATCAAAATATTCAATTTCATGTGTTTCTAAATTATAAACACCATCTTCCATTAAAGTTGGTGAATTCATTAGTTTTTCTTTATCAAGTGGTGCAAGTTTTTCAATACAATCATTAGTTGCGTTTAAACCAAATACACTTTTTTCTTTCAACATAGGACGGATACCAACACACTCTTTATTGGCAATACAATCAATTCCAATCTTTTTTAAACGATCAGCTTGTTGTGATGCATAGGCTTGTAAAAACTCGGCTCCTGCTGATATTCCTACTCCATAAGGAGCATAAATTCCATTATCTAGAAGACATTTTAAAACACCACCACTATAAGCAGTTTTAGTGCCTCCTCCTTCAATTACTAATCCAAAATCTACCATTTACGAATAACTCCTGATTCAATTGCAGCTTGGCTAACAGCTTTGCTTACGACATCCGCTACACCTTCTTGTAAAGGCGATACAATAATGTTTTCAGGTGTTAATTGATCATCCGGAATCAAAGAAGCAATAGCTCGTACAGCCGCTTCTTTCATTTTATCATTAATACAAGTAGCTTGCACGCTTAAAGCACCTTTAAAAATACCTGGGAACGCTAAAACGTTATTGATTTGATTAGGATGATCTGAACGACCTGTTCCAACAATGTACGCACCTGCTTCTAAAGCAAGATCTGGTTCTATTTCTGGAGTTGGATTAGCCATCGGGAAAATAATTGGTTTTTCATTCATGGATTGTACCATTTCTTTGGTTACGACATGAGCAGCACTAACACCAATAAAAACATCTGCTCCTTTCATAGCTTCTTTCAAATCACCTTTTTTATGTTCAAGATTAACACGATCAATTAAAGCTTTCCATCCGGAATTTAATTCTCCATTTGGATCTAAAATACCATCACGATCACATAAAATAACATTTCCTAATTTCATTTTTAAAATCAAATTCGCAATGGCACACCCCGCTGAACCGGCTCCATTAATTACGATTGTCGGATTCTCTTTTTTTACTAATTTCAAAGCATTAATTAAAGCAGCACAAACAACAATCGCTGTTCCATGTTGATCGTCATGAAAAACAGGAATATTCATCTTTTCTTGAAGACGTTTTTCTACTTCAAAACAACGAGGTGCCGCAATATCTTCCAAATTAATGCCACCAAAAGTTGGTTCAAGTGCCGAAATGATTTGTACTAATTCATCTGTATCTTGGGTATTTAAACAAATAGGAAAAGCATCTACACCTGCCAATGCCTTAAATAAAGCACATTTTCCTTCCATTACTGGCATTCCAGCTTCAGGTCCAATATTTCCTAATCCTAAAACAGCAGAGCCATCCGTAATAACAGCCACTAGATTTTGTCTTCCTGTATAAACATAACTATTTTTAGGATCTTTTTTAATTTCTAGACAAGGAGCAGCCACTCCAGGTGTATAACAAGTCGACAAATCGTCTTTGTCTTTGATTTCCATTTTTGCTTGAATATCAAGCTTACCTTTCCATTCTTTATGTTTTTCTAAAGCTATTCTCGCGTAATCCATACTCGTTACCTCGTTTTATTCAAAAATGATATTCTTAACAATACGAACCATTGTTTCCATTTGTTGGATACTCGCAAATTCAAAACGTCCATGATGATTATATGAACCCGTTCCTAAGTTTGGACAAGCCAATCCCATTTTAGTTAAATTAGCTCCATCTGTTCCACCACGAACAGGATCTGATTGTGGTTGTAGTCCTTCTTTGGCGATAGCTTTACAAGCTAAGTCAATGCATGTACGGTCTGTAATATATTGGGCCATATTATAATATTGGTCTCCCATTTCAATTTCAAATCGATCATCATATTTTTCATTGAACGTTTCAACCATCTTTTTCATGTATTCTTTTCTTTGCGCAAATTTATCACTATCATGATCGCGAATAATATAATCAAGCTTAGCCTCATCACAATTCGATTCTACCTTAATAACATGATAGAATCCTTCTCTTTGTTCTGTACATTGTGGTGTTTCAATACAAGGCATAGCCATCATAAACTCACTTGCCAATAAAGAGGCATTAACCATTTTTCCTTTTGCTTCTCCTGGATGAATACTTGTTCCATGAACAGTTACATGAGCATAAGCCGCATTAAATGTTTCATAATCGATATTTTGAATATCCGCTCCATCTACTGTATACGCAAAATCAACTGGAAATTGTTTCAAATCAAAATTTTCAGTTCCACGTCCCACTTCTTCATCACAAGTAAAGGCAAACATTACTTTACCATGTGGTTGTTCACTATGAATGATTTCATCCATTGCTTGCATTATAATAGCAATACCAGCTTTATCATCTGCTCCTAATAAAGTTGTTCCATCCGTAACAATTAAATCCGTTCCAATTACTTTCTTTAAATTTTCAAATTCATCTGGATTCATTGCATATTCATCATTTAACCTGATTGTTTCTCCTTGGTAGTTTTTAACAAATTGTGGTTTTACATCTTTTCCAGGTAATTCAGTAGCTGTATCCATATGTGCCACAAACCCAATGGCATGCTTATTATCGCAAGTCGCATTAATTGTAGCGTATACACTTCCTGATGGATCCATTACTACATGATCCACTCCCATTTTCTTACATTCTTCTGTCAAATATTTAGCTAATTCAAGTTGTTTAGCTGTTGAAGGAACACTACTAGATTCTTCATCAGCTTGCGTATCAAATGATACATATTTTAATAAACGTTCTGTTACACTCATCTTTTTTCCTCTATTCTAGTTCACTGGCAATGCAAGGAACAATTTGTTTCTTACGAGATACATATCCTCTTTGGGTAAATCGTTCAATTGCCGTTGCCATTTTCGATGATAAATCACCTACATATAAGAATTTAGATCCTTTTCCTTCAATGTTCGTGAATACCATCAATAAAAAATTATATTTATATTTTTTATTTTCTTCTTCCATATATTGAATAAAATCATGTTCAATTTCATTCACATCTGCCAAATCATAAGTAAACACTTGAGAGACCGCAATGTGTTGACCAGCCAACATATATTCTTTTATGTCATTATATAAAATATCTTTGAATTCTTTTCCTTTAATCGTAGCTGTTTGTGAGAACAATTCATTGGCCATACTTGCAGAATCCAAATTATATTCAGTACAAATTTCTTTAGCAACCATCGTATCAACAGGTGTACACGTTGGCGAGTTGAAATTCAAAGTATCCGAAATCATTCCATACAACAATAGTTTTGCAGCTGTTTCTGACATCTTTATTTCTGCTTCTTTATACATTAATGCAACGATTGTACAAGTTGAACCTACAATCATATTACGAAATGAAATCGGTGTGCTCGTTTCAATGTCACCAATACGATGATGATCGACAATTTCTACGATTTCTCCTTGTTCAATATCAGAAATACTTTGTTTCTTTTCATTGTGATCTACTAAGATAAATTTTTTCTTTTCTGATTTCAATAAATGATAACGTGATACCGATCCCACTAATTTACCTTGATTCGTTACAGGATAAGAAGAATGTCGTGTCTTTAACATTTCTCTTTCGACATCTTCCAAATACTCATTTCGATTGAATGAAATAACATCCTTGCTTGATGTCATAATGGCACGAATCGGAATGGCGCGATAAATCATTTGAATGATTTTCATAATATTATATGGTGTTGTGATCATCGTTACGCCTTTATCTTTGGCAATGGACATGATTAATTCATCGGGAACATAGTTTTCCGCAATGACAATAACAGCACACCCTTTGGCAATGCATTTAAACATCGCATCTTCACTATCTCCTAAAACCATAATAGCGCCTGTTAAATCGCGGTCCATCATCTTTTTATCCGCAATGCGAACATATCCAGTTCGATCACGGTTTCCTTCAAATAAAACTTCTCCACGAACGGAATCCGCTAAATTTTGAATAGTAGCATGTTGAAGAAGACTCGCTGTAGCATGTAAATCTTGCATTTGGATACGAGCCATTTCCCATACCGTAGCAAGGCCGATATAATTATCATTTTCATCGTTCACATACACTGTTTTCACATTCATTTCTTGTGAATAATCCCAACTTTTACGAATAATCGTATCTTGTGAAACAATACGAGCCGCATCAATATCAATTTCCGATAACTTTAACTTGGCAGTTGAAAGATATTCAGGCGATTCAAGGTTTAACTTATTTAAAATAAAAGTTGTTTCAGGATTGATGATTCCAAGTCTTGCCGCAACAGCATTTATTCCTTGTTTTTGTTTTAATTCCGCAAGAGCCATAGCCGAACAAATTGAATCAGAATCAGGGTTTTTATGTCCTATGATGTATATAGGTAAACTCATATTTATAGCCTCCAATTTATGCATCCATTATAACATAAAAAAGCATCGTTAGATGCTTTCTTTAACGGCGTCTTTAAAAGCTTTAGATGCTTTAAAACGAACAGATTTTGATGCTGGAATTTCAATTTCTTCTTTTGTAGCTGGGTTAATTCCTTTACGAGCAGCTACATCTGAACTATAGAATTTACCGAAACCGTAAACATCTACAGTATCACCTTGACAAACAGCTTGTGAAATGAAATCAAATACTTCATTTACAATTTCTTTAGCTTGTGCTTTAGAAAGTTTTTCTTGTTTTTGTGATAGTGCATTGACAATATCATCTTTTTTAATTACTGCCATAAACATCCTCCTAAATTTAATACCGATTTATGATAGCATTCCTATCTCTTTAATGCAATAAGTAGATTTTGAACCACCTGTGAATCTAATCCCATAACATTGGAATAACTTCCTTCAATATGATCTACAAAATCACATTCTTGAATTCCATAACTTCCTGCTTTATCATAACAAGTATTTAAATCAACATAGTCAATAATCTGTTTTAATGACAAATCTTTAAAATAAACTTTTGTTGTCGAAACAACACATTTTTTCTGTTCTCCATAAAGAACACACATCCCTGTTTTTACTTCATGAACATGATTAGACAAAGAACAAAGACAATCAATTGCTTCTTGTCTTGATTTAGGCTTACCTAAATTTTTTCCTTCATAATATACAATTGTATCAGCTGCTAAAATACAATCATCAGGATATTGTTTCTGTACTTCCTTTGCCTTATGATACGCAACTTCTTTAATGGCAGAATCAATTCCTATATTTAAATCAAATACTTCTTCTCCTACAGCAGGACAAACCACAAAGGAATACCCTAAAGAAGAAAGTATTTCCTTTCTTCTTGGTGACTTTGACGCTAAAACAATCATTTTCTTTCAAATCCTATGGGTGCTTTCTTTATTTGATAGTAGCAGCTAAACACAAATAAAGGCTCAATACAAATAACTAAATACAACGCAATAGCTAATACCATTTGATTAAAAATAACTTCAGGCAACATACGAATCATAAAACTTGTTTTAGGATCCAATAACCATAATTGATTACTAAACAATAAAGTATGAAGCCAATTCCATAGGCTAGTAAAATCAGTGACAAACCATATACCAAAGAACACCAGCATCACAAAAATAGTTCCTGTTACGCGAATAAATCCCATTGTTAAAAAGGACATAAATCTCTTTTCTTTGGCTAAGAAATAAATCAAGATACCCATTGCCAAAACACCGCACACAAGTGCAACTTTTACAGCATTTTGATATAAATTCTTAACATCAATCATGTGTTTCTTTTCGACTTCATTAAACGCTTCTTGTCCATCAATATAAACGACAATATCATCGCGTTCATCTTTAATGTAATCTAATAATACGGTGATACAATCATCTAAATTATCTTGTGATACGTCTAATATCTTATCAAATTGATATCGATCATATCGTTTCACAAAAAAATCGGGTTCCAAGGCAATGGCTCGTATTCCAAATACCACACAACAAATGATTAAACACCAATTAAATATATAAGCTAAATATGATTTCATATTTATTCAACCGCCACTAGATCAGCTTTTTCAACCATTGGAAGTTCTTCTAATAATTTAATCATTGTTTGAATAGATATTTCCATATCGGCTACATCTAAAGTAAAAGAAACATTATGAATTCCATTAATTGGAATTGTTTGATTAATCGCTAAAATATTAATTTGATTTTCAGATAATAAACTAATTACTTTAGAAAGAGAACCTGTTTCAGATCGTAAAATCATAGAAACAACAGCTTTTCTTCGGGATTGTTCTTGATCAAATGAAAAGACAGTGTCTTTATATTTATAATATGTCCCCCTTGATATCCCTACCATTTTAACAGCTTCAGAAATACGTTTTACCTTACCTTTTTGAAGTAAAGATTGTGCTTCTAATACCTTTTCTAATACTTCTGGTAAAATTTCCGAAGAAACAACATAAAATTTACTCATAATCTACCCTTGCCCCTTTCTGATCAATGCAAACAACATGACATGAAATATAAGGATATCTATGCTGCATCCATTGATTCAAAGATTCTATATTTTCTTTTTTTATACTCATAGCCATCATAGTTGGCCCAGAACCTGAAATCCACATTGGAAATTGTCGATCAAAACAATACGAATGAATTTCATCAAATTCTTTAATTAATTTTTTGCGATATGGTTCGTGTAAATAATCTTGACAACTTACCAACATCATTTGTTCATTTCCTTGTTGAAGTGCTTGTACAAACGATAAGGCATGCGCAATTTGACTCGCGGCTTGTTTATGTGAAATATTGTCTGGAAGCACTTTACGAGCTTGTTTAGTATTTACTTGATAATTTGGCATCATAACTAATCCATACCAATTGGCACATGAAATAATAGTTGATACAACTTTATCTTCATTCATAAACGAAACACTAGCTTGTCCTAAAATAGCTGGGGCAACATTATCAGGATGTCCTTCTAATTGGGTTGCTAATGTCACTAGTGTTTGTTGATCTAAATTTGCATGAAACCAAGCATTAGCCCCCATGATCCCTGCAACTAAACAGCTTGCTGAGCTTCCTAAACCACTTGAAACAGGAATATTGGCATCTATGTGCAAATGAAACGTTGGCATTTCTTTATTTAGGTATTTACACACATGTTTAAATGCGACAACGACTAGATTGTCTTCATTTTGAAATTGTGGTTCGCATCCTGTAATGATTAAATGATTGGCAGTTTCAAAGGTAAAGTAATTATACAGGTCAACTGCTAATCCTAAACAATCATAGCCAATGCATAAATTTGCACTTGTTGCAGGAACACAGACTTTAATCATTAAAGCATTCCTCCATAGCTTTTAATACGACATCTTTCATTTCTTCAATTTCAATAATATCTTTATGAAGAATTGGTAATGATTCTAATTCTTTTAATCCTTGTGGAATTGGATCTGAACAAATTTTTGATAGCTGTTTCATAGCCTCAAATTCATTTTCGCAGCTTTGTCCTAAAGCCGATAAGACATCAACACTAAACTTATAAGGAGATGCTGTAGCCAATGATACAATCATGTCTTCATCACTGTTTTGAGCAACACTATATCCAATGGCTGTATGTGGATCCAATACTTCTTTTGTTTGTTCATATACATCTTTAATAACTTCTTTTGTTTCGTAATCATTTACATAACCACATCCAAATAAATCTTGAATCTTATCTAACATTTCTCTAGGAATTGTATATTCCCCTTTTTCTTTTAGATCATCCATACATTTCTTCACAAAAGCTGTATCTTTTCCTGACATATAATATAGAAGTCTTTCTAAGTTAGAAGAAATCAATATATCCATGCTTGGAGAAATTGTTTGAATAAAATCACGGTTACGACTATATGTTCCCGTTGATAAGAAATCCGTTAAAACATGATTCGCATTGGATGCGACATAGAATCTTTCAACTGGTAAACCCATTAAATATCCATAGAAACCAGCTAATACATCACCAAAGTTACCTGTTGGAACACTGAATGATACTTTATCCCCAATTTGAATTAATCCTTGATTTACTAAGTATTTATAACTTTCAAAGTAATATACAATTTGTGGTACTAAACGTCCAATATTAATTGAATTGGCACTTGTCAACAAGATATTATGTGCTTTGGCTTGTTCATTCATTTGTTCATCAAGGAATAATTTTTTTACTTGACTTTGAGCATCATCAAAATTTCCTTTTACCGCATATACTTTCGTATTTTTTCCTTTTTGTGTAGCCATTTGACGATATTGAATTTGACTTACTTTTTGATGTGGATAGAATACCGCAATTCCAATATTTTCGACATCTTGAAACCCACATAAAGCAGCTTTTCCTGTATCTCCAGAAGTAGCTGTTAGAATTAATGCCTTTTGATTTGTTGTTTTTAATGCCTTTGACATTAATTGAGGAAGAAGCGTTAAAGCAACGTCTTTAAATGCACTTGTAGGTCCATGAAATAATTCCAATACATATATATTATCTACTTTTTTTACAGGCGTAATTTCAGGGACACTAAAAGAATTTGTGTATGCGTCGTGAATACATTCTTTTAATTCTTCTTCACTATAATCAGGTAATAATTCCTTTAAAATCATATACGCATTTTCTTGATAGCTTTGTTTACATACTTTATTTAAATCAATTTTGACAGAATCAAGTTCAGGCCAGACATACAATCCCCCATCATTTGAGATTCCTTCTAAAATTGCTTGTTTACTACTTACTTTTTTGTTTGCGTCACGTGTTGAGACGTACATTTGATTCATAAAAGTCCTCCTTGAAAAACTACATACCATATGATACAATGTTCACGTTTTAAATACAAGTGTTTTTTATAAGTCTACAAAGGAGGAATGTTATGAAAATTGCGATTTTAGGATTTGGAACAATTGGAAGTGGCGTAGAACAAATCGTCAATGAAATTAAATCTAAGGATTTAATGGACTGTGAAGTTGTGAAAATATTAGATCTTCCTAAAAATAAAGATAAATCAAATTTGATTGTATGTGATATTAAAGAAATCAGTGAAGATGACTCTATTGATTTAGTCGTTGAAACAATGGGTGGTATTCATCCTGCTTATGAATTTATTATGGAATGTCTACACCATAAAAAACATGTCGTTACCGCAAATAAAGCCGTAGTAGCAGCCCATATGACTGACTTTTTACAAGCGGCTAAAGAATATGAAGTTGAATTTCGATTCGAAGCGAGTACAGGAGGAGGAATTCCTTGGTTGGCTAGTGTTCAAAAAGCTAGACGAGTGGATGAGATTTCTTCTTTCTATGGTATTTTCAATGGAACAACCAACTACATTCTTGATTCTATGAATTTAAAAAATGAAGAATTTGATGTAGCTTTAAAAAATGCGCAAGAATTAGGATATGCCGAAGCTAATCCAAGTGCTGATATTGATGGATATGATGTCCAAAATAAAGTAACAATCTCTGCAGCTCTTGCCTTTGATGCCAAAATTGATATGAATGAATTCCCAGTATTTTCAATGGCTTCTATTACTCACAAAGACATTGAATACTTAAAGAATCATCATCAAATGATTAAATACATTGGACAAGCTATTCAATCAAATCATCAATATGAAGCATTTGTAATGCCTATGGTATTTGATGAACATTCCTTAGAAGCCAACATTCCATCTAATTTCAATATTATAACTTTAAATGGAAACACAATTGGTGAACTTAAATTCTATGGACAAGGTGCTGGTAAATTACCAACCGCAAATGCCATTGTTCAAGATATTTTAGATATTAAAAATAATATGTATTATGGTTCAGTATCATTAGATAACGAATTGGTTTACAGTGATACACTACTACAAGAACGCTATTTAATTCGCACAAATTCTATCATTAATAGTGCATGCATTGATCATATAGAAAACTTAGGAGCCAATTTCTATATCACCACCAAAGCCATCACTACTAAAGAATTTAAAGAATTAAGTAGAACCGTCCTTGAAAAGGATGAAAAAGCTATGATAGCTAAATATATGTAAAAGGAAGAATCGATATGTTAAAAATCACAAAATTCGGAGGAAGTAGCGTTGCCAACGCTGAACAATTCAAAAAAGTAAAAGACATCGTATTATCCGATCCATCTCGTCGTTTTGTTGTTGTTTCAGCACCAGGAAGAAGAGATTCATCAGATAGTAAAATTACCGACTTACTTTATTTATTAGATGCCCATCGTCAATATCATGTCGATGCAAGTAATGTCTATAAACTAATTAAACAACGTTTTGTGGACATCAAAAATGAATTAGGTCTTAAACAACCAATTGAAAAAGAATTAGATGCCATGTATACCAATTTAAATCAAATGACACAAGATGAAATTGTATCTCGTGGTGAATATTTCTGTGCTAAGTTAATGGCCGAATATCTTGGATATGCTTTTGTCGATGCCAAAGACGTTATTCGTTTTCATTTAGACAAAACAATTAACTGGGAAGTGACAACTCAAAATTTAAATGCCAAATGCGCTCAATATGAACGCTTTGTATTCCCAGGTTTTTATGGTTCCAATTCAAGTGGACAACTTCAAGTTTTCTCTCGCGGTGGTGGCGATATTACAGGTTCTATTTTAGCTAAGTGCTTAGAAGCAGATGAATATGAAAACTGGACAGATGTATCTGGATTCTTAATGGCCGATCCGAGAATCGTTGAAAATCCTGAACAAATTAAATACATCACATATACAGAATTACGTGAATTGTCTTATATGGGAGCAAGTGTTCTTCATGAAGAAGCTATTTTCCCTGTTAAAGAAAAAAATATTCCGATTCATATTTTAAATACGAATCGCCCTCAAGATTTTGGAACATACATTTTAGAAACAAAAACGAAAAATCATTTTCCTATAACAGGTATTGCCGGTAAAAAAGATTTCATTTCAATTTATATTTATAAAAAACATATGTCCAACGAAGTTGGTTTCATTCGTAAAACGTTATCTATTTTAGAGTCTTATAATGTAAGTATTGAACACATTCCTAGTGGAATTGATTCATTCACAATCGTTGTTGAAAAGAAAGAAGTAGAAAATAGTTTATATGAAATTCTTGCTCGTATTAAATCTGAATTAAAACCAGATGATTTGTCAATCCAAGATGATTTAGCTTTAATTTCAACCGTTGGACAAAATATGAGTGATAAACCAGGTACTTCTGGTCGTTTGTTTAGTGCATTAGGAAAAGAAAACATCAACATTCGTATGATTGCACAATCTAGTAGCGAAATTAATATTACAGTTGGTGTCAAGAAACAAGATTTTGAAAGAACAGTTAGGGCAATCTACAATGCCTTTGTCAGTGAGGAGTAAATATGGAAAACAAATTAACAATCGCCATTGTTGGTGCTACAGGTGCTGTAGGACAACAAATGCTTCAATGTTTAGAAGAAAGAGATTTTGATGTCAATGTAAAATTATTGGCTTCTAGTCGTTCAGCTGGAAAAGTATTTAAATTTAAAAACCAAGATGTTGTAGTTGAAGAATTAACACAAAATAGTTTTGATAATGTTGATTATGCTTTAGGAGCAACTGAAAATGATTTAGCTAAAAAATGGATTCCATGGGCAAATGAAAAAGGAGTTGTTGTCGTTGATAATTCATCGGCTTATCGATTAGATGAAGATGTTCCTCTAGTTATTCCTGAAATCAATCCTGAGGATATTGAAAAAAATCATGGAATTATCGCCAATCCAAACTGTGCAACAATTATTGCCATGGTTGCTTTAAATGAAATTCATAAAAAATATCATATTAAGCGTATGATTGTTTCTACTTATCAAGCGGTTAGTGGAGCTGGTGTGAAAGGAATTCAAGATTTAGAGGCTCAATTAAAAGATCCAAATGCACCTTGCACTGCTTTTCCATACCAAATTGCGTATAACTTAATTCCACAAATTGGTGATTTTGATGAAAATGGTATTTCTAAAGAAGAATGGAAGATGCAAAATGAAGCACGTAAAATGTGGCACCATCCTGATTTACTAGTTAACTGTACTTGTGTTCGTGTTCCAATTCTTCGCTCTCATTCTGAGTCTATTTTCATTGAATGTGAAAAAGAAGTTGATGTGAATGAAGCAAGAGAATTAATTGCCAAAGGACAGGGTACAGTATTAAAAGATGATCCACAAAACAAAGTATATCCAATGCCTTTAGATACAACGGATCAAGATTTAGTTTATGTCGGTCGTATTCGTAAAGATTTAACAGATCCTACTGGTCATTCTATGGCTTTATTCTGTTGTGGAGATCAAATTCGCAAAGGGGCAGCTACAAATGCCGTACAAATTCTAGAAAAATTAATTAAATAAAAGAAAAGGGATTCGTTTGAATCCCTAATTTTGATTATAAGAAGCCAATTTATTTAAACGAGTCGGATGTTTTAATTTACGAATGGCTTTTGCTTCAATTTGACGAATACGTTCACGCGTAACACCAAATTTTTGTCCTACTTCTTCCAATGTCATTGGTTGTCCATTATCTAGTCCAAAACGCATACGAATTACATTTTCTTCACGTTCTGTTAAAGTCGATAAAACTTCACGTAAACTTTCTTTTAATTGTTCACGATATGCATATTGTTCTGGTGAAATCGCATTTTTATCTTCTACGAAATCTCCTAGCGTAGTATCTCCTTCATCTCCAATTTGTGTTTCTAAAGAAGTTGTATCAAATGACATCAATTGAATTTCTCGTACCTTTTCAGCAGAAATATCACCCATACGTTCCGCAATTTCTTCTGCAACTGGATCACGTCCTAAAATTTGAACCATTTCTCTTTGAATACGAGTTAACTTATTCATTGTTTCTACCATGTGAACAGGAATACGAATTGTACGAGCTTGATCGGCAATCGCACGTGTAATGCTTTGACGAATCCACCAAGTCGCATAAGTTGAGAATTTGAATCCTTTCGTTGGATCAAATTTTTCTACAGCTTTAATTACCCAAATATTTCCTTCTTTATTTAAATCTTGGAAATCCAATCCACGTCCTGAATATTTTTTCGCAATAGAAACAACTAAACGAAGATTCTTTTCGATTAATTCTTTTTCTGCATCTTCTCCTTGTAAAACAATTTGCGCCAATTCTTTTCTTTTTTCAGGATCTGTTTCTGTTTCAAGTAAAGCTTTGGCTTCTCTTCCTTCTTTAATATGGTTAGCAACAATTGTTTCTTCATCAGCTTTTAAAAGTTTTGATTCACCAATACTTTTCAAGTATAGTTTTACAGAATCTTGTACTGATCCTTTAAAAGAAGCAGCGTATTCTTGTTCCATTTCCGAAATTTTTTCTTCATATAAATCTTCTTCTGATTCTTCATGTTCATCATCGTCATAATCATCGAAGTTATCTAAA
>JAQYFP010000123.1 GCA_028723085.1 Erysipelotrichaceae bacterium
AGAAGAATATATAGAATATTACAATACAAAACGAATTAACTTAAAAAGAAAAGGACTTAGTCCATTAGCTTATAGACAAAAGTCCTTATCATATTTAAAATGAAGTTAAATTTTATAGTCCAACTTTTTCAGTGCACTACATATTGGCCTTCTTTTTTATTATCTATTAATAAATCAAATGCAAACTGTTCAAATGCCTGATCCATGTCTGCAATCTTTCCTGTCTTAATTCCCTGATCTAATCGGGATAACTGTGCTAATATATCCAATAATTCTTCAGCACCAAACTTACTTGCTTGTTTCATTGTCATTTGTACACGATATGGATGTGCTTTTAAATGTTCAGCAATAACATCTTTTGACCCATAAACATCCATATAAACACGAACTTGGAACATAAAACGCATTTGACTTGCTAATAAAGCATTAATCGCAACAGGCTCACTTCCTAATTTCCTAAAATTACGATAATACGCAATAAATAATAATGCATTTCGATCTTTCAAGGCATCTACCATCTTAAAAATATTTTGTAATGGCTCAACACTCATTAATGCTTGTACATCTTCTAGATGAATACGAGATGCATATATTCTTAATTTATCTAATTCATTTTCAATTCGTAATGTATCTAGACTTACACGACTTGTAAAATAATCCAAGGCATCATAATCCATTTCTAATCCTATTTTTTGACAATACTCTCGTATATACATTTTCTTGTTTTTGTCATCTAAACCAATGCAAGGAATAAAATTATTTTTATCAACCGTAGACAAAAGTTCTTTTACATCATTTTTCTTTTTATTAAATTTATCCGAATCACAACAATATACAATGATACACTGCTCAGAATCGTCACTTCTCTTAATTAATTCTTTTACATCATAATGCGTTGTATCTTTACCCATTAAAAAAGAACACTGATTCACGATGACCATCTTCACATCATCAAAAATAGATACATTGTCAATTTCCCATAACAACTCTTCTAAAGGTTGTTCTTGGGCATTAATTTCTACCGTATTCATTACTTGATACTTCTTTTTAAGAGCACTAATTTTTTGTTTTCGTCTTGATACATCAGATCCATATAAAATAATATTCATGTTTAGATTGTATCATATTTTTATTCCAAACTAAAATTCAACAAAACTATTTATTAATTCACCATATATAGGCAGGCTCATCATTAGAATAAATTGCTTTGAATAACACATCTTTTGAAATTCTTTGTAAAGAAGAGCCATATTCATTTTGAACAACATAATACGGATCTAAAATATAAAAATATTCAATTTCATGACTTCCTTCAAAAACAGAATACCCAGTACATACAACTAAGTGATTTGCCTTTGGTAAAGTTGGATAAATCTCATTTAAATTAATCGCAACAAAAATAGGATCATTAGTTGAAATATCTTGTATTACCCTTTGTTCAAATTCTTTATATACACTTTGACTAGAATCGCCTTGTCTTATGAATTGTACATGATAACCCGCTCCCTGTGGATTTTCATCTTCTTTGCCAAATAAATATTTATTCATAACTCGAGCAACATCCAAATATTCTGTTCCTGTAACATCCGATGTTTTTAATTCATTTGCCAACTGACTTTGGCTCATAAAAATTTCATGATAATTCAATACCATTTCAAGACATGCAGGGCCACAATAATAATTATTTTCTTGTGTACGCACTGGAACATTTAATCGATAATCTATCATACGTGATTGTGATTCAATTTTATTATCTATTTTATTTGTATTTAATATTTCTTCTTGTTTTGGTTCTTCCGTTTTGTTCACTGTTACTTGTTCATAATCTTTTACACGAATGCATCCAGCAAACAAATTCATTAAAAAAATCAATATCACAACACTAAACAATCTTTTCATATGCGAAATAAACCCCTTCTCTTTTAATTAAGTATAGCGAATTTATTTATTTTAATTCTTAATTAATTATTAATTTTAAATAAACTCCATCAATAAGTAATAAAAACTGTTCTACCATATATACGCTGGTTCTACATTAGAATAAATAGATTTAAATAAAGTTTCTTTAGGAACTTTTTGTAAGGCTCCATCAAATTTTTCTTGAACAACGTAATACGGATCTAAAATGTAATAATAAACAATTTCATCAGTGTTTTCATAAGATGCATATCCAGTGCAAACAACTAGATGATTTGCACTTGGTAATGTTGGATATAACGTATTTAAATTCACTGCAAGAAAGACAGGATTTCCACTTGCAATATCTTTTTTTACTCTTTGTTCAAATTGTTGATACAAAATAGGATTCGTATCATTCATTTCCATAGTTTGAACTTGATATTCTTTGCCATGAACGTATTTATTCACGACTCTACAAAGATCTACATATTCTGTTCCTCTATCGGTTGTGATATTTACTTCCTTTGCCAACTGGTCTTGACTGACATTTATTCCATGATAATTTAAAACCATTTGTATTGTGGCAGGCCCACAGTAGTAATTTGTTTCTTGAGTACTTTCTTTTACATCAAGACAATGATCTACAATTTTAATAATACCCTTATCTGAATTATAAGGATTTTGATTATTATTTTTTGTATTTATACATCCAGAAATACAAAAAACAAATAGACATACAAAAATTATTCGTTTCTTATGTGACAACATATAAAATTTCCCTTTCTTTATCTACATATTATCATAAAGAACAAATGTAATTAATATATCAAATACTAAATAAAACCAAACAATCCTGTTGCTGTAACAAAAAACGTAAATTGCTTACACGAGAAAATATGAATCATGCCTACATCTTTGGTCATTAATAAATCAATTCCCAACAAATGACAATTCGATACAACTTCACTAGAAGGATGATGATATCGATTGTTTTCTCCTACCGATATAATACCTAATTTGGGATTTATTTTTTCTAAAAACGTAAAAGAAGAGCTTGTATTAGAACCATGATGTCCTAATTTTAAAACATCCACTTTTAAATCATAAGTATTAAGAAGTTGTTTTTCGATATTTATAGAAGCATCACCCATCCAAAGATAATCCATATCGTCATATTGAAAATAAGACACAATACTATTATCGTTTTCGTCATTTGAAATACGTTCTGGAAGCAATAAATAAAAAGGATAATCTACATTCACTTTTTGAGAAGACTCATCAACTACTTGTTTAACTTCAATTTGTTTCAATAATTCTTCTTTCCCTCCTGAATGATCAAAATCATCATGAGTAATAATCAAAGTATCTAGTGAATGGATTTGTAGATCTTCTAATACTGGGACAATTATATCGTTTACATTATCCTTATATAAATTAGCTCCACAATCAATCATCACACTACTTTTCTTATATGGTTCAACAATAAGAGTACAATCTCCTTGTCCAATATCAATGGTGTATACATGAAAGAATGGGTCGACATAACTTGTAAAGAATGGAGATAGTATTAGTAAAATAGTAGGTATAAATTTGATTTTGTTATTGAATAAACAGTAAAACACACAAATTAAAAATACATAAAACAAAACATCTGGAACATAATGAATCACAAGATTAGGTATATTAAATGATGGAATATCCGAAACGAAGCTAAAACAAAATAATAATGCATTGAGATTTTTCAGAAGAGGAAATAACAAGAATAAAATAACATTTATTTCATGGAAATAAATAAATTGTAGTGAATACAAATATAAAGTAATCGCAAATTGCTTATGATCTTTAATATAGTGATTCATAATTTGTATTCCACTTGTCAATATAAAAACAAAATCAAATGGATCAGGATTCAGATATAGAAAAATAAAACTAGAAGTAACATAAGAATCAAAGGAATCTTCAATCAAGAATTTCATTAATTGATATAGAATATATCGTAATAAACTTGATTTAAAAGAAAAGAGCCCACCATATACTATGGCACTTAGAATACAAACAAGACGACTTTTATTTTGTGATAAGAATATTGATAATATTGTTTGCAGGTAATACAAACAAACAAGAAAAGGAATAGATAAACGAGATTGGACAGAATATGAATCATTATCTGGTTTAATGCCATATAAATACATACACAATACTTCATTGTTTTTGAGTTTATTGTATAGTTTAGCCTTAATTGAATTCGAATAAGAAATCAATTGATTATCACCGGCTTGAGTGGATTCATATATATTTTTAGAATGCATATAGTCTTCAAAATTAAATTGATGAATATTTTTAACACTTACTATTTCATCGAATTCATCAAAATAATAGGAATCACCAAAATTAGGATTTTCTAATCCATATACTATAATTCTTGATTCTTTGTTGCCAGCAATACAGTAATTTGTTTTTATTTCTTCGATTATATATATGCCTTCTTTCGCTTGTATATAGTTATCGCGCAGCAATAAACTAGAACAAGCCAATAAAATCCATAAATAAACAATAAACTTATTTTTAAAACGAGCCAGTAAATAAATGCCAAACAATATCGAAAACATGAAGACAAGTAAAGAATCTTCAAAAATCAAACAAAACCAGAAACCAACTAATAAAATAAATTTCATAATACAATGCGATCCTTTATCTTCTCAAATAATTTATCACCAATTCCCTTTACGTTTTTGATATCTTCGAGAGATTGAAAAGATTGATTATTACGATATTTAATAATACGTTTAGCTAAACTCGGACCAATTCCTGGTAGTGTTTCCAATTGTTCTTGCGAAGCACTATTAATTGATACAAAATTACTTTCTTGTTTGGCAACAACAATCACTTCGTTTTCTTGTACTACTCGATTTAAATTTAAAGCATCACTCGTTCCTTGTTCTGTCAGACCACCAGCTTGTTCAATTAAATCATTGATTGTGGCATCCCATTTCACAGTATAAATACCTGGTTGATTTACTTCTCCTTTAATTTCTACTTCTTTTGTTGTTGGCTGTACTAAATCCAAAGAGACAAAAGTATAGCGATTAAACCATGTAAATAAGAAAATGAAAAAACAAATTAAAAAAAGAAGGACTTTTTTCATAAATATCACCCTTCTTTATAATTCGACAAAAATTTAAATTTGTAAAAATTTATTTTATAGAAATGATTTTTACATCATATGGTTCTTCAACACGTTTAACTGTGCAAACATCTCCTACCTTTTTATCTAAGATAACTTCAGCTAATGGAGTGATGTTAGATAATTTTCCATTCATAGGATCCGCTTCGACTGAACCAACAATACTAAATGTTTTTTCTTCATTTTCTGATAAATCTAAAATAGTAACTGTTGAACCAATCTTAACAACATTGGCTTTTCCTTTTTTAGTCGATTCATCAATAATTTCAGAATTTTTAATTAATGCATCTAATTCAAGAATACGAGCTTCAACTTGACCTTGGTGTTCACGAGCTGCATCATAATCAGCGTTTTCACTTAAGTCCCCTTGTGCTCTGGCTTCTTGTAATTCAACAATAACTTCTTTACGAGTAACGTGTACTAACTGTTCATATTCTTTGACTAACGCGTCATAACCTTCTTGCGTTACATAATTTTTTTCAATTGCCATGATTTCAACTCCTTGTTTACGCTTAAGGAATTATAACATAGAAAATAAAAATATCCAATTATAATCCTAAATTCAATTGTTCACAAATCTGCATATGTTCATCATACGTTCTCGAATAATATACTTTACCATCGCCATGGATATCCGCTGCAAAGTAATAATAATCTGTTTGTGCTGGATGTAAAACCGCATCAAATGCTTCTTTACCAGGATTTAATATAGGTCCAACTGGAAGTCCACTATAAAGATATGTATTGTATGGTGAATCAATATCTGTTTGAACTTCACAATCTTGAGGATCACTAAAATCATCGTATAATGCATAACAAACAGTTACACTTGATTGAAGCATCATATCTGAATTTAAACGATTA
>JAQYFP010000124.1 GCA_028723085.1 Erysipelotrichaceae bacterium
AGAAGAATATATAGAATATTACAATACAAAACGAATTAACTTAAAAAGAAAAGGACTTAGTCCATTAGCTTATAGACAAAAGTCCTTATCATATTTAAAATGAAGTTAAATTTTATAGTCCAACTTTTTCAGTGCACTACAGTGCTCACTTTTTTTGTTTATTGATAATATTTTAAAACCATTCTTACCATTTTCAATGACTTTTCCACTAAATCATAGCTTCCTTCATGTAAGCCCCAATCATAAATAATGCCACGAGTAATCATTAATATTTCACTGGTAATGGTTTTTGCGTCGCCTTTTAGTTCTTTTTGTTCAATGGCTTGTAGAACGTGTTGATATAAAGTTTGATAAAAGAATCGTTCTTCATTCAAAATGTATTTATCATCACTGGTTACTTGGCTTTTAAAGATTTGCGTAGCCGCTCCATAGCCAATAGAATTAATAGAACTACTTTGATCTTGAACTAAAAATTCAATGGCTTGAATATTGTTTTCAAATGTTTTTTCTTGGTAGTGTTCTCTACATTGTTCATCAAACATTTCAAAACCGGCATTTAATAAATCCATTTTTGAATCAAAGTAATGATAAAATCCTCCAATTGATATATTGGCACTCTTACAAATATCACGAATGGTTACTTGTTCATAAGAAGAAGTAGCGAATAATGAAGTAGCAGTTCGATAAATGTGGTGCTTAGTTTTACGTGCTTGTTCTTGTCTTGTTGTCATATGTTCTATTATACAAAAGTCATTTAAAATATAAAAAAATATTTCACCGAACATTGTTCTATTTTTTAAATGGAAGTGCTACAATGAAATTAACTAAAGGATAATTAAAGGAGGTAAGTAATATGAATTATCCAAATCTATTTGAACCATTAAAAATTGGAGGCACTACCATTCCCAATCGAATTGCGATGATGCCCATGGGTGTATTTTCTCCTCGTATGATGAATCAAAAAACAGGAGCCTACACAAAAGATGGTGCGGATTACTACATTGAACGAGCTAAAGGTGGAACTGGGTTAATCATAACAGGTCTAGTTCCTATCATTCCTATGCCTCGTGTCAATCCTGTGAATCATCCGAATGAATACATTGAAGAAATGAAATATTTAATCAATGGAATTCATGAAGCGGGTTCTAAAATCTTTGTGCAATTAACAGCGATGACAGGTCGTTCAGCTCACATTGAACCAGGACAAGAATTTATGGCTAAGATGGTTTTTAAAACACCTTCGCCTATTCAAAATGTTTGGGATCCTAATATTCAACATGCTCCAATGACCAAAGAAGACATTAAACAATATGTTGATAATTTTGCTCAAGCTGCTTGGGAAGTTCAACAAGCTGGTGGAGATGGAGTTGAAATTCATGCCGTTCATGAAGGATATTTACTTGATCAATTTTCTATTTCTTTCTTCAACCATCGAACAGATGAATATGGTGGAAGCTTAGAAAATCGTTTACGCTTTGCCAAAGAAATCGTAGAAGCTATTAAAGAACGTTGTGGAAAAGAATTCCCTGTTTCTTTACGTTTCTCTGTTCGTTCTTATATTAAAGACTTTAACCGTGGGGCTTTACCAGGTGAAGAATTTGAAGAAAAGGGTCGTGATTTAGAAGAAGCATTAGAAGCTGCTAAATTATTAGAATCTTATGGATATGATTTATTAAACTGCGACAATGGAAGCTATGACTCTTGGTTCTGGCCACATCCTCCTGTATATATGCCAAAGGCATGTAACTTGAGTGATGTTATGAAAGTTAAAGAAGTTGTCAATATTCCTGTTTGTTGTGCTGGACGATTTGATGATCCAGAACTTGCCAACAAAGTCATTGGTGAAGGTAAAATTGACATGATGGGAATGGGTCGTCCATTATTAGCCGATCCACAACTTGCCAACAAATTCAAAGAAGGAAATCTAGAAGACATTCGTCCTTGTATTAGTTGTCACATGGGATGTTTATCAAGAATCTTCCACGATGGACAAGACATTAGTTGTGCTGTCAATCCACAATGTGGTCGTGAAAAATCATATGCCTTAACACCAGCTGAAACAAAGAAAAAAGTATTAGTAATTGGTGGTGGACTTGGTGGAATGGAAGCTGCTAGAGTTTGTGCTATTCGTGGTCATGAAGTAGATTTATTCGAAAAAACAAATGAATTAGGTGGTGATTTTATTGCTGCAGCCGCTCCTGAAATCAAAGAAGATGACAAAAAGTTATTAGATTGGTATCGTCGTGAAATGAAACGTCTTCCAATCAATGTTCACATGAACACAACTATCACAAAAGAAATGACGCAAGGATACGATGAAGTCTTTGTTGCCACAGGAGCTACTGAACGTAAATTACGTACACCTGGATTTGAACAAGACAATGTCACATATGCCATCGATACATTATTAAACAAACCAGTAAAAGGTGATAGTGTATTAGTCATTGGTGGTGGTCTAACAGGTTGTGAAATGGCAATTGATTTTGCCAAACAAGGTAAGAAAGTTACTATCGTAGAAATGGCAGAAACAATTTTGAATGCGCAAGATTTAAGTGCTGCCAACTATAATATGTTGTTGGAAATGATTGATTATTATAAGATTAATGTCATTAAACAAGCCACTGTTTCTTCTTATGAAAATGGCGTAGCTAAAATCAATATCCATGACTTCAACAATCCAAATAAAAACGGACGTGCACTACGTATGTATTGTTTAGGTCCAAAAGGAGAAGATCGTCAAGTTGAAGTGAAATGTGATCATGTTGTGATTTCAGTTGGATACATTCCTAATGATTCTTTATACGAAGAAATTAAAGGGGATCATACTTACTTAATTGGGGATGCCAATAGTCCATCAAATATTATGAATGCGATTTGGCAAGCTTATGAAATTGCGATGAAGTTATAACTGAAAAAGGAAGGAATCAAATGAGTTCCTTCCTTATTTTTTTAATAATTTGTTTAATTGATTCATCGCTTAGTTCTAAATGATCTACATATGGTTTCAATATTTCTTGTTCCGCTTTTAAGCGCATTTTAATCGCGTATTCTTTGTCTTTGGAACGACATAAATAATAGTCTTTGCCATTGAAACCTATTGTCGATAACCATTTATTCGTTGACTTATCATAACAG
>JAQYFP010000125.1 GCA_028723085.1 Erysipelotrichaceae bacterium
AATATGTATTTTAATTTTATTAGTAGAAAAGGTATAGGTGTAGTTGCGTTGAATATTGCTAGCTCTTGTATCATTGAAAATGTTAGTCTATGCAGATAATCATATAAATTTACTTAGACTTTACTTTTAAAGCCAATTTCATTTACGATTTATCGTTACTATTGAATAGATTATTAGAATGGGAAAGAAATATGAAAATAATCAATTTAATTAAAAAAATTTTGAAATTAAAAAAAGAAAAGGAAGTAAAAAATATGGATGAAATGATACCAAATGAATGTTATATGAACCGTGAATTATCATGGTTGAAATTTAATGAACGTGTATTAGACGAAGCCGGAAATGATAAAGTTCCTCTTGCAGAACGATTAACATTTGCATCGATTTATCAAACGAATTTAGATGAATTTTTTATGGTTCGTGTAGGAACTTTGATGATGCAAATGCATTCTGATGAAAATGCTAAAGATAATAAAACAGGAATGAGTCCGAAAGAACAAATTCATTGTATATTAGATAAAGTAAAAGAACTAGAAGATAAAAGAGGAATAATCTATGAACAATTGATGGGTGAATTAGAACCAAAGGGAATTCGAATTATTAATTTTAATAGGTTATCAAATGAAGAAGGAAAATTATTAGAAGCGTATTTTGATAATCACATTGCTCCTTTTTTATCACCAACAATCATCAGCAAACAACAACCATTTCCTTTTTTAGCAAATAAAAATTTATATGCTATCGTTCTTTTGAAAACTAGAAGCGGTAAACGAAAATTTGGAATGGTCGCTTGTAGTAATCGTGTCTTTAAACGATTGATAGAAATTCCGACTCGCCCAGGTACTTTTATGTTGAGTGAAGAATTGGTTCTTCATTTTGTGAATAAACTTTATCCAAAACATATTGTATATGAAAAAGCAATTTTACGAATTACGCGAAATGCAGATATTGATGAGCATGATGTATATGATGAGGATCTAGATTATTGTGACATCATGGAAAAAATGATTAAGAAACGAACAAAAATGGCTCCGGTTCGTGCAGAATTATCTCGTGATGTCGAACCGCAAGCTAAAAAAGAATTAGCTCATTATCTTCATCTTGATAAGAAAAACATAATTGTAGACAAGGCACCAATGGATATGTCTTTTGTTTTCCAAATTCAAAATCGGTTACATGAAAATAAAAATTTGTTTTACGAGAAACGTGTGCCACAAGAACCAAAGACAATAGATCGTAAAAGAAGTATCATTTCGCAAATTGAAGAAAAAGATATTTTATTATCTTATCCATATGAAAGCATGAAACCATTTATTCGATTATTAGAAGAAGCAGCTGAAGATGATACCGTGGTTTCTATAAAAATGACACTTTATCGCTTGGCAAATCCATCGAAGGTTGTTGATGCTTTAATAGAAGCAGCAGAAAATGGAAAAGAAGTTGTTGTCATGGTGGAATTACGTGCGCGTTTTGATGAAGCAAACAATATTGAAATGGCTCGCCGTTTTGAAGACGCAGGAGTTCAAGTGATATATGGATTAGATCAATATAAAGTTCATAGTAAGCTTTGCTTAATAACTAGATATAAAGATGAACAAACGAAATATATCACCCAAATTGGAACAGGAAATTATAATGAGAAAACAGCTAGACTTTATACTGATTTCTCATTGATGACGAGCAATGAACAAATCGGAAAAGATGCTTCTAATGTGTTTAATTCGCTACAACGAGGTGAAACAGTTGATAATGCGGATTGTTTACTTGTGGCGCCACATTGTTTGCAAAATAACCTAATAAAATTAATCGATGAAGAAATTGAAAAAGGAAAGAATGGATATATAGGTATCAAAGTAAATTCTTTAACAGACAAAGTATTGATAGATGAATTGATTAAGGCTAGTCGACATGGTGTACAAATTGAATTAATTGTCCGAGGAATTTGTTGTTTAGTTCCACAAATTAAGGGATACAGTGATAACATAAAAGTTGTTTCTATTGTAGGAAGATATCTAGAACATGCTCGAATTTATCGCTTTGGTAAAGGAAAAAATCAAAAAGTATATATCGCATCCGCCGATTTTATGACAAGAAATACACTTCGTCGTGTCGAAATAGCTGCTCCTGTTTTTGATTCGGATATAAAAGAAAAAATTACCCGCTATTTTGATACACAAATTATGGATGATGAAAAAGGAAAAGAATTAAAAGAAGATGGAAATTATTATGAAAGATTAATTAATGATCCTAAAATTAATTCTCAAGAACTATTTTTTGAGGAAAGCTACAATATGAATAGAAAAGAGTGATATTATGCGAATTGGTATGTTGACAAGTGGAGGAGATTGCCAAGCATTGAATGCGGCTATGCGAGGTGTTGTTAAAGGGCTATCTCATAATTTAGATGACTTAGAAATTTTTGGCTTTTATAATGGTTACAGGGGCTTGATTTATGGAGACTATCGTAAACTAACAAATCAAGATTTTTCAGGAATCTTAAATGTAGGTGGTACAATTTTAGGTTCAAGCCGTGTACCGTTTAAAACAATACAAGTTCCAGATGAAAATGGATTAAATAAAATTGAGGCGATGAAACAAAATTACTACGATTTAAATTTAGATTGTTTAGTAATTTTAGGAGGAAATGGAACACAGAAAACAGCAAATTTATTAAGACAAGAAGGATTAAATATCATTCATTTGCCTAAAACGATTGATAATGACATCTATGGTACGGATATGACATTTGGATTCTATAGTGCAGTTGAAATCGCAAGCCAATCAATGGATTGTATTCATACTACCGCGGCAAGTCATAATCGTGTATTTGTTGTTGAAATAATGGGACATAAAGTGGGATGGTTAACGTTGTATTCGGGTCTTGCATCTGGAGCAGATATTATTTTACTTCCTGAAATTCCATACGATGATAAAAAAATATTAGAAGCTATCCAAAAACGAAAACAAAGTGGAAAAGATTTTTCAATAATTGCTGTTGCAGAAGGAGCAATTTCGAAACAAGAAGCATTGCTTTCTAAAAAGGATTTGAAGCAACAAAGAAAAAAAGAAAAAGCACCTTCTATCTCATATAAAATTGCGAATATGATTATGGAAAATAGTGAATTTGATGCAAGAGTAACGATTCCAGGCCACGTACAAAGAGGTGGGGCCCCTTGTCCATATGATAGAATCTTAGCGACACGCCTAGGTGCAGCGGCAGCTCAATGTATTCTTGATAAAGATTATGGAAATATGATTGGAATTATAAATAATAAAATTGAACGTATCCCGCTTGAGAAAGTTGCTGGAAAATTAAAATATGTTGACCCTGAAAGTGATATTGTCAAAGAGGCAAAATGTATTGGAATATCGTTTGGTGATTAATAAAAATAGAAAAGATTTGAATTTTAAATCTTTTCTATTTTTTTACTGTCGTGTTAATATAAGAAAAACGGAGGATGAATGATGAAACTTGAAACAGAAAAAATTCTTAATAACGTTTCTATGATTTATGCATTGGTTTTTACGGTGTTGTTTATAGTATTCACTCAAGCGCGAAATGCATGGATTATTTTTTTAATTGTTATTATTCCTATTGCAAATGCGATAATTGGTTTAAATATAGAAAAATCAGACAAATATTCAAAGTGGTATGGTATTTTATCGGTATTAGGATTTGCGATTTGTATGACTTGCCAGTTTATGAATCCAGATATTGCAGCTGTAGCACTCGTGCTAATTTTGTTTCCAAGTGTGCTACAAATGTGTGCTTCTTTAATTTTATTAAAAAAATCAAAAAAATAGTTGACTCTAAAAAAGTTATTTGGTAATATAAATGAGCGCTTGATGAGAGCGCAAGCGATCTTTGAAAACTGAACAAGAAAACCTGAAAGTACAAGGAAAAATAAACGTCAATTTCAAGAAAGAAAAAGTGATGTCAGAAAGACATCTGAGCTAAAATC
>JAQYFP010000126.1 GCA_028723085.1 Erysipelotrichaceae bacterium
AGAAGAATATATAGAATATTACAATACAAAACGAATTAACTTAAAAAGAAAAGGACTTAGTCCATTAGCTTATAGACAAAAGTCCTTATCATATTTAAAATGAAGTTAAATTTTATAGTCCAACTTTTTCAGTGCACTACAAATTCCCATCTTTTTTAAATTCATTTTTACAAAGTTCCATTTTTTTGAATATATATAGGAGTTGTTGCACGGTATTTAAAATACTTAATTCCAGAATATAAAGATTCAGAACTTAATGAAATTATTTCTTTATTTGAAGAAAAAAGAATCAGTCAAGGAATTGATATTGGTCGTAGATCCGAATGTAATGAAACAATCAAAAATGTAATGTCCTCTTTTAATAAAACTTTTGATGAAAGTGAAAAAGAGATGTATAGACAATTAATCTGTAATTAAATAAAAAAATAGAGGTTCATGAAGAATCTCTACTTTCATTTAATTCATATATTTATGTGTCATAACAGAAACTACAAATAAATAAATTGAATAAAAAATCATGACACCGCCAACAATTTTAATAATACTTGAAAGCGATTGGATAGGATGTAAAAATAAACAAAGTCCCACAATCAAGAAAATCACATTGACGATTAATAAGAAAGTGGAATAAGCATCGTTGTTGTGTTTTAAAAATAGAGTATTCTTAAATTCAACTAAAGAACAAATAGTTACGATTAATCCAATTACAGTTGGTAAAAAAGAAATAAAAGTATCGGTTTTAAATGTCATGAAAATACCGACAATAAAACAAATGGCTCCCATAAAAAATGGAGACGAATCAGTTTTGTGTTTGACAAAAAATACATAAAGTAAATAAATGCCTAGAATCAGACTGAAAAGACCGATGGCTTTTGATGCGATACGAACAAGATTAATATTAAAAAGACAAATAATTAAGCCTGTTATAAACAAAATGCTATCGCTTAATAGAAAATCTATATTTGATAATAATAATTTATTTTTCATAAGGCCTCCACATTTATTATAATATAATTTGTGATTTAAGCAAATTGGACTAAAATTAGAAGTAGGAGGAATGATTTATGAAAGTAGCAATTTTAATGGATAATGGATTTGAAGAATTAGAAGCTATGGGTCCCATTGCTTTATTGAGAAGATCGGGATTAGATGTAGATTTAGTAGCCGTAGAAGGAAATAGTATGACAGGACGTTTTGGTGTTACGTATTCACCAACTTTTGATATGTCTTCTTATGATTTCAATCAAGCAGATTGTTTGATTATTCCAGGTGGACCTCATTATAAGAAAATCCAAGACAATAAAGCAGTATTGGATTTGATTCGTGAATTTAGTGAGCATAAAATTATTGCCGCAATTTGTGCAGCACCAACCATTCTTGGAAAATTAGGACTTTTAAAGAGTAAGAAATATACTTGTTTCAAAGATATGAATGAAGACTTTGGTGGAGAATATCAATATCAATATACAGTTACAGATGGAAATGTGATTACAGCAATTAGCGCAGCTGCTAGTATTGAATTTGCGTATGCGATTATTGAAAAACTTCAAGGGAAAGAACACTTACAAGAAGTTAAAAAATCAATTTATTGTGATGCGAAACATTCCTAATTTAATACCAATTTTTCCACTTGCATTGTATTAATATGGAAATGTTATAGAATGAAATCAGATAAAGTTACTCAGTAATTCGAATCTATAAAAATAATAGCCATGAAGATCGAAAGTACATAATGAGTATACTTATACTAGAGGACAAATAAAGAAATTTATTTGTCCTTAAATTTTTTTAATTTTTTTTAAAAAAGTGTTTGACATTACAAAGGGCCTGATGTATTATTATTAGGCATTCAGTGAATGAAACACGGGCCTGTAGCTCAGTTGGTTAGAGCGCACCCCTGATAAGGGTGAGGTCGCTGGTTCAAATCCATTCAGGCCCACCATTTGCTGGATTTAACATATATGGGGTGTTAGCTCAGCTGGGAGAGCACCTGCTTTGCACGCAGGGGGTCAGGAGTTCGATCCTCCTACGCTCCACCATTTATGATTACATTTGTTCACGAAAGTGAACTTTATTGCGGGCCTGTAGCTCAGTTGGTTAGAGCGCACCCCTGATAAGGGTGAGGTCGCTGGTTCAAATCCATTCAGGCCCACCATTTTAAAATTGAATATGGGGTGTTAGCTCAGCTGGGAGAGCACCTGCTTTGCACGCAGGGGGTCAGGAGTTCGATCCTCCTA
>JAQYFP010000127.1 GCA_028723085.1 Erysipelotrichaceae bacterium
CTGGTGAAACAACAATCACAGGAAAAGCACAATATATTTACGCAAGAGTATAAGATGGATTCATTTCCATCTTTTTTAAGAGGTTTTATGTTTCAAAAAGATTTATTGAATTGGTATGAACAAAATGCCAGGGAATTAGAATTTCGAAAAAAGAAAGATAGCTATTCGATTTGGATTAGTGAAATCATGGCCCAACAAACGCGTATTGAAGCCATGTTGGAATATTATAAACGATTTATTAAAGAATTACCTGACATGAAATCATTAGCGGAATGCGACGATGAAAAATTGAATAAATTATGGCAAGGATTAGGATATTATTCACGTGCTAAGAATTTAAAAAAATGTGCCATTCAGTGTATGGAACAATACGATGGTCATTTACCTAAAACAAAAAAAGAACTAGTAAAATTACCAGGAATTGGTCCTTATACAGCTGGTGCCATTGCTTCTATTGCCTTTGATGAAAGAGTTAGTGCCGTTGATGGCAATGTGATTCGAGTATTTTCAAGGCTTTATGACATTGAACAAGAAATCGATACGAAAACCAAGAAACAAATTGAACAACTTGTAGATGATTCTTTACCGGAGTCAAAATATATTTCTCATTATAATCAAGCGTTAATGGAATTAGGAGCTTTAATTTGTATTCCTAAAAATCCAAGATGTTCGAATTGTTCAATTCAAAGTGATTGTCTAGCTTATAAAAAAGGAGTTCAAAATGATTTACCGAATCTAAAAAAGAAAAAAGAAAGACGCATTGAACATAAACAATTTTATATTTATGTATATGATTCCTTTATTCATTTAAAGAAACGCGATAATAATGGTTTATTAGCGGGGTTATATGGCTTTGATGAAGAATATATTCCTTGTGAAAAAGAAATAAAATTAAACGATTATATTCATATTTTCTCACACGTAGAATGGCACATGAAAGCATCGATATTAGTATTAAATCAAAAAATGGAAGATATGTATTCCATTGCTGAGATTGATGAAAAAATGGCGATTCCAAGTGCTTTTATGAATTTTTATGAACAAACAAAAGAAAGGATAGTATGAAAGCATATATTGTTAGACATGGACAGACATTATTTAATTTAAAACATATTGTACAAGGCTGGTGCGATTCTCCTTTAACGAAATTAGGAATCGAACAAGCTAAACAAGCAGGTGAAAAATTAAAGAATGTGGATTTTGAATGGGCGTATTGTTCGACAAGTGAAAGAGCCGTTGATACGATGAATTATATATTAGAAGGAAGAAATGTTTCTAAGTCGTATTGTAAAGGATTAAAAGAAATAAATTTTGGAACCATGGATGGTGAAAAAGAAGATCTTGTCTTTAATGAATTAAACATTAAAAGAGAAGACATGCCTTTATATGATGGAGAAAGCCCGGATATGGCTCTTAATCGCTTTGAATCTACTTTATTAGATATTAGTAAAAATCATAATGGAAATGTATTGATTGTGTGTCATGGAGGAATCATGGTGAACTTAATGAGAAAGTATGCACCGGATGCTCTTGAACAAAGTGTGGGTCATCCCATTCCGAATTGTTGTATTCTTGTATTTGAAATTAAAGATTCTTTTAAGTTTATTGAGAAGTTTTAATTAAGATTTCATTGATAAAATAGATATAGGAGGAAAAATATGGAACTAGAAATATTGAATTGGATTCAAAATTTAAGAACACCTATTCTTGATTCCTTTATGTGTTTTATCACAAAAAGTGGAAATGGTGGCCTTATTTGGATTGTCTTAGTGATTGTCTTATTGACAATGAAAAAAACACGTAAACTTGGTATCCTTATGGGGATTGCCTTATGTTTTGAAGTGGCTATTTGTAATGGCTTATTAAAAAATTTATTTCAAAGAATTCGTCCATGTGACATGAATTCAGCTATTTCTTTATTAATATCTAGACCATCGGATTATTCTTTTCCTTCTGGTCATACGGCAAGTTCTTTTGCGGTAGTTAGTTTATTATTGTTTATGAAATACAAGAAATTAGGCCTTGTTTGTTTGGTGTTGGCTTGCTTGATTGTCTTTTCAAGAATGTATTTATATGTGCACTATCCAAGTGATGTTTTAGGTGGCATTTTAGTGGGAATATTATGTGGGTATTGTGCATATCGATTAAGGAATACTATTTGTTAGTATTTCTTTTTTTTTAATATGGTATAATACAAACATGTCAGAATTTAGAAGAGGAATGAAAGATGGAATTCCCGTTGGAATGGGATATTTTGCGGTTGCCTTTACATTGGGAATCATGGCAAAAAACATTGGCTTAACGCCTATTCAAGGCTTTATCACATCGGCTTTGATTAATGCTTCAGCAGGTGAATATGCTTGTTTTATGATGATTGCTTCCAATGGGACTTTTTGGCAAATGGTAATGATGACCATCGTGTCCAATGCCCGGTATTTTTTGATGAGTTTTTCTTTGTCACAGAAATTAGATGAAAAACTATCAACGGCGCATCGTATGTTGATTGGTTTTGATGTAACGGATGAATTATTTGGTTTGGCCATTAATCAAAAAGGAAAAGTCAATCCTTATTTTATGTATGGAGCTTATTGCGTTGCGATTCCTGGTTGGGCTTTAGGAACAGCACTTGGAATTGTAGCTGGAAATGCTTTACCAGTTCGCATTGTATCGGCATTAAGTGTGGCTTTATATGGAATGTTTTTAGCGGTTATTATTCCGGCTGCAAAGAAAGATAAAGTGGTGGCAATCTTGGTGATTATTAGTTTTTTATTAAGTTATTTGTGCAAGGATTTGCCTTTCTCAGATGGAACAAAAACCATTATTTTAACGGTTGTGATTGCTGGAATTGCTGCTATTGTAGCTCCAAGAAAGGATTTAGATGATGAGTAGTCCAATGAGTTATGTTGCCATTATGGCCATAGTGACCTATTTAATTCGTGTTTTGCCACTAACATTGGTTCGAAAACCAATTAAAAATATTTATATTCGTTCATTTTTATATTACGTACCTTATGTAACACTTTCCGTTATGACAATTCCTGCCATACTGCAAGCAACCCAATCCGTTTATGCAGGAGCATTAGCTTTAGTTGTAGGATGTGTACTTGCTTGGCGTGGGGAAAGTTTATTTAAGGTTTCTGTGAGTTGTTGTATTGTAGTGTTTATTTTAGAATTGTTCATTTAGGAGGAAAATATGAAAGAACAAGTAGTTATTGAAAGTTTCACATTAGATCATACAAAAGTAAAAGCACCATATGTTCGTTTAATTGAATGTACAAATGGACCAGTAGGAGATGTAGTATCAAATTTTGATATTCGTTTAACACAACCAAATGAAATGTTTATTCCCACAGCAGGAATGCATACTTTAGAACATTTATTAGCACTTACACTTCGTCCAAGAATTCAAGGGTATTTAGATTGTTCTCCTTTTGGATGTCGCACTGGTTTTCATTTATTAGCTTTTGGTCAACATTCAGCACATGAAGTAGCAGTTGCCTTAAAAGAAGCTTTAGAAGAAATTGTACAAATGAGTTGGGAAGATGTTCCAGGTACAAAAGAAAAAGAATGTGGAAACTATCGTGATCATTCTTTGTTCTGTGCTCAAGAATATGCCAAACTTGTTTTAGAACAAGGAATTAGTGAAGATCCATATGAAAGGATTCTTGTAAAATAGGGTTTTTCCTATTTTTTTTTTCTGTATTTATGCTATTATTTGTTATGATACCAAAATTTTAGGAGGGATAAAATGGCAGGGTTCTTTAAAAAAATGTTCTCAGAAGAACAAAGAGAATTAGCTGAATTAGAAAAAATTGCGGATCAAGTTCTTGCACTTGAGCCTGAGATGCAAAAATTATCAGATGATGAATTAAAAGATAAAACAAATGAATATAGATCACGTCTTCAAAATGGTGAAACCGTAGATGATTTATTACCAGAAGCATTCGCAACAGCTCGTGAAGCGGCTTATCGTGTTATCAACGAAAAACCATATAAAGTACAAGTTATGGGTTCAGTGGCAATGCACAAAGGTGATATTGCCGAAATGAAAACAGGTGAAGGTAAAACTTTAACAGCTACAATGTGTGTATACTTAAATGCCTTAAAAGGACAAGGTGTACATGTTATTACTGTCAACGAATACTTAGCTGGTCGTGATGCCAACTGGATGGGAGAAATTTATCGTTTCTTAGGTTTAACTGTTGGAGTAAACAAACGTGAATTATCAGCAAAAGAAAAACGCGCTGCATACAATTGTGACATCACATATACTACAAACTCCGAATTAGGATTTGATTATTTACGTGACAACATGGTCACAAAAGTAGAAGACCGTGTTATGCGTGGGTTACATATGGCTATCATCGATGAAGTTGACTCTGTATTAATCGATGAATCGCGTACACCTTTAATTATTTCTGGTGGTCGTAAACAAACAGCGAATCTTTATATTCAAGCCGATCGTTTTGTTAAGACTTTAGTGGCACCTGAATATGAAACAGATAAGTTTACTCATGAAAAAACATTGGTTTCAGGTGACTATGACATCGATGAAAAAACACGTCAAGTTATGTTAAGTGAAGAAGGTGTTTCTAAAGCAGAACGCTACTTTAAAATTGATAACTTATATGAAGTAGAACACACTCAATTAGTACATCACATTAATCAAGCTTTACGTGCCAACTACATCATGACAAGAGAAGTCGAATACGTTGTATCCGATGAACAAGAAATTGTCATTGTCGATCAATTTACAGGTCGTATGATGCCAGGTCGTGCATATTCAGATGGTTTACACCAAGCTATTGAAGCTAAAGAAGGTGTTCCAATCAAAGAAGAAACATCTACATTGGCAACAATCACATACCAAAACTTCTTCCGTTTATATGAAAAACTAGCTGGTATGACAGGTACAGCAAAAACAGAAGAAGAAGAATTCTTGTCAACATACAACATGAAAGTAATTGTTATTCCTACAAACGTTCCTGTTGCTCGTCAAGATTTACCAGATGAAATCTATGCTCATAAAAAAGATAAATATAATGCTTTAGTACAAGAAGTTAAACGCTTATATGAAAAAGGTCAACCGGTATTGGTTGGTACAATTGCCGTTGAAACAAGTGAATTAATTTCTAAATTATTGAAAAAAGAACATATTCCTCATGAATTATTAAATGCGAAAAACCATGCTCGAGAAGCTGAAATCGTTGCTTTAGCAGGTCGCCCTAAAGCCGTAACAATTGCTACAAACATGGCAGGTCGTGGTACCGATATTAAATTAACAGCAGAATCTCGTAAATTAGGAGGTTTGGCTGTATTAGGATCTGAACGCCATGAATCAAGACGTATTGATAACCAATTACGTGGTCGTTCTGGACGTCAAGGAGATCCTGGATTCTCTCGTTTCTATGTTTCTTTAGAAGATTCTTTAATGGTTCGTTTCGGAGGAGACAAACTTCAAAAGATGTTTGATAAATTAGGGGAAGCAGAACGAATTGAATCAAAATCAGTCACAAAATCAATCACAATGGCACAAAAACGTGTTGAAGGATACAACTTCGATATGCGTAAACAATTATTGGATTATGATGATGTTCTTCGTCGTCAACGTGAAATTATTTATGCACAAAGAAATCGTATTCTAGAAAGTGAAGATGTACATGAAATGGTACACAATGTCTTTGATCAGACAATCCAACAAACAATTGATGCCAACACGTCTTCTGATAAGAAAAATCAATTAGATGTTCCTGGTGTTTGTAAGTCATTAGAAATGATGGGATTAACAGATGAAAAGAAAATTCATGCGACTGAATTAGAAGGAATGAATCCTCAACAAGCAAAAGACTATTGCTTAAATAAAATGTGGACAGAATATGAAAACGAAATTGCTCCTGTAAAAGCGCAATTCCTTCCTTTTGAAAAGACAGTTGTTTTACGTAACATCGATCGTAACTGGATTGCTCATATTGATAGAATGGATAAATTAAGAGGGGGAATTTATTTACGTTCTTATGCTCAAAATAATCCATTACAACAATATGTACAAGAAGGATTTGATATGTTTGAAGAAATGAATGCACGTATTGCTCGTGAAATTACTTTCTTCTTATTAAAAGTAAGAATTCGTAAAGAACCTAAAAATCCTGCCTTAGAAAAAGCGAAACAAGCTGCTAAAGATAGAGTGAAAAACGCCTAATGGAATTTTATGAATTAAAACAAGGATTGGATACTCACCTAAAGAAGTTAAATTCTTTAGGTGAGTCTCTTTGACTTAGATGAAAAGAAGTTTCAAGTTGAAGAATTAGATCGTAAAATCATGCAGGATGGATTTTGGAACGATCAAAAAAAGGCCCAATCCATTATCCGAAAACGAAATGCGAATAAAGAAGTAGTAGATCAATATGAGTCACTACAAAATCAAATGAATTCATTATCACAAACAATTCAAGAATTGGATGTGGAAATGGATGAAGAATTGATGGAATTAGCGGAATTAGAATACACAGAAATGAAAGAACAAATGGATTCTTTTGAAATTAGTGTATTACTATCACACGAATACGATCAAAACAATGCGATTTTAGAATTACATCCAGGAGCTGGTGGAACCGAAAGCTGTGACTGGGCTGATATGCTTTATCGTATGTATACACGCTATGCGACACAACACGGTTTTAAAGTAACGGTTCTTGATTACCAACCAGGCGAAGTGGCAGGAATTAAAAGTGTGACTTTCCTTGTGGAAGGTGATAAAGCCTATGGATATTTAAAATCTGAAAAAGGAGTGCATCGTTTGGTTCGTATTTCACCATTTGATTCAGGAGCAAGAAGACATACTTCCTTTGCCTCTTTAGATGTAATGCCTCAATTCAATGATGAAATTGAAATTGATATTAAACCAGAAGATTTAATTATTGAAACAAAAAGAGCTTCCGGTGCCGGGGGACAACATATCAATAAGACAGACTCTGCCATTCGTATGGTCCATAAACCAACAGGAATTGTCTCAACTTGTCAAAATGGTCGTTCTCAACATGAAAACAGAGAAGAAGCGTTACGTGTGTTAAAATCGCGTTTATATCAATTGGAAATCGAAAAACAAGAACAAAAGATGAAAGAAATCAAAGGAGAGCAATTAGCGAATGAATGGGGAAGCCAAATTCGAAGCTATGTAATGCATCCATATAGTCTAGTAAAAGACGCTCGTACAGGATATGAAACGAGTCAAGTACAAGCGGTATTAGACGGAGATTTAGATGGATTTATCTTTGCGTATTTAAAATCACAGTTATAGACAACAAGATGGGAAAATTGAAGTGAACTGAATAAGTTGGACCAACTTAGGAGGTTCACTTTTTAATATGCGATATACAAAAGAATTTAAATTGGAATGTGTAAAGAAATATTTAAATGGAACATATATTGAAGATCCGGGAGGATGTTCTCACGAG
>JAQYFP010000128.1 GCA_028723085.1 Erysipelotrichaceae bacterium
GTAAGTTTTGACATATAAAAAGTGAACCTCCTAAATTCGATGTCCAAATTTAGGGGTTCACTTCATGATTATACTTTTTCTTTTAGTGTTTTCATGCATAAAATACTTTCTTGAAAACTAACTTCAGGTTCTAAAGAAAGTGTATAAGAATAGGATTTTGATTTTAAATATGAAAATATTTCATCAAATTGAATGTCTCCTTCATATATTGGTTTATGTATAAATGGTTTTATTTGACTTGAATCATAATGATAATCTTTGATGTGAATGTGTCCAATATATGGATAAATCAATTCACATTCTTCTAACAATGCTTCTTTTAAGTATTGTGATTCCACTTGATTTTGAATGGCGCGATATGAATTAGCGGGATCCCATAATAGTTTTAAATTATCGCATTCACACATTTGTAAGAGTTTATAGGTCATTTTTCCTTTTGGACAATGTGAATAAGGACAATTTTCTAATAATAATTCACAATTGTATTTGGAAGCAATACGACATGCTTGTTTGATGTATTGACTGATTTGTTCCATGTCTTTTTGTGTACCAAAAGGTGGTTTACGATTATCAGGAAAACGAAATGGGAAAATTCTTAGTTTCGGGCTTTCTAAAATATTGGCAATTTGACAAGCATTTTCAAGTGCTTCTAAGTGTTGTTGTATGTTCCCTTTTATACAATGAAACGAATCATTAAATAAACTCACTTGATCTTGTTCATATAAAGGACACAAAAAGAAAATTGTGGTCGCTAGATTGGATACTTTAATATTGTAAGAATCTAATAGTTGTTTTACTTGTTTAGCTTGTGGGATTGTTAAGCATTCAACGGGTTTATTCATTATGGAATGAATTTCAATGGTTTCATATCCTTGTTCTTTAATGATTTGAATTGCCGTTTCTAAGTCTAAATTAATTTGATCTGAAATAATTCCTAAATTCATGTTATCACCTCTATAATGTTATAACATTTAATAAGATAAATCAAAACAAAAAAAGAATCCCGAAGGATTCTTCTATATCTCAAATTCATAAGCCATGTTCTGTTCTAGTTACCTAGTGACAGTCATTTATCTAAGTCTTTCGACTTCCAGCCTTCCTTTCATTTCATTCCAGCCGGTTCCCCTACCAAATTTGGGTTTCTCGCTTGTGGGGTTTACCCGTTCCACCTAACTTGTTTCCAAATTAGCTCGTCTCTGTGGCACTTTTAAAGTTCTTTTTCATGGCCAATTGGCTTTAGATCAAGAAACAGCCGTCAATTTCTTGCCTAGACTTATTGATTCATCTAGCACAAACACTACAATCATCTCAGATTGTGCGAGCATGGACTTTCCTCTAACATAATGTCAGCGACTGTCGAATTTGATTGTTTAATTATTCTTGTGTTGTATTGAATACAGCTTGTTCCAAACGAGCAATACGTTTCAAGATATCAACTTGATCGTAGTTACCGTTTTGTTGCGCATTTTCTAATTTTTCATTTAAACTTTGGTTTTCATTTTGAAGTGTATAAATTTCTTGTTGAAGTTCTTTAATTTTTTCTTCATAACGCATAACAGCTTGTGATAATTCTTCAACTGTTTCGTCATAACTTTGATAATCTTCAATGATTTCGTCTAAAAATACATCGACTTCTTCAGATGAATATCCTTTAACGTCAACGTGAAATTCTTTTTCATATATTTGTTCTGCAGTTAAATTCATTTTTTGAGACATTTCACTTTCCCCCAATCTAATTCAATCTATTAATTATTATGCAATTTAAAAAGGAAAAAATCAACCGCAATTTGAATGTTACTATGATTTAATATATAATACAAATGATGAGCACAATCAAATATCCAAGTGCAATTGCACATTCAAATCAAATGACAAATGTCATGGATCATCACTCTAAACGAGGTATGTTCCTTGAAAATGATGTCAATGAATCCAATAGTTATTATCGTGAATGTAAGCGTGCACTCATCTATAAAAAACCAACGCCTGTTCAAGTTGTGCGTGTTGATTATCCAAGTCGAAATAAAGCTAAAATTGTGGAAGCTTATTATCGAACGCCTTCTACTACTGATTATAATGGCGTATACAAAGGAAAATACATTGATTTTGAAGCAAAAGAAACGAAAAATAAAGTTCAATTTCCTATCAGAATGATTCATTCCCATCAAATCGAACATTTAAAAAATGTTCATTACCATGGTGGCATCGGATTTTTTATAATTCGTTTCAATGCTCATGATAAAACTTATTTGGTCGATGCCCAAGAATTGATTTCAAAAATAGAAACAACTAGTAAAAGTTTTATTCCTTATTCCTGGTTTGAAGAAAATGGTATTGTGATCAAAGAAGGTCTTTATCCAAGGCTTTCTTATTTAGATGCAGTGGATGCGAAATATTTTAAGGAGGATAAATAAATGGCCAAAACAAATAAACAAGGACAGCCAAAAAAACGAAGAAAACTCGATATTTGGAATCGCATAGCCGTCGTTGTGTTGACGTGCTTTCTAGTTGGTTGTATCTCGGTATTCTTTATACTTGTAAATGTTATCAATGACCCTGAAGGAATGCGTTTTAGTGAAGATGGTTTAACAACGTTATCAAATTCACGTGTTTATGATTACAAAGGTGATTTAATGTATGAATTTGGTGATGAAATTAGAGAAGATATCACATATGACCAAATTCCCCAAAATGTAATTGATGCGTTCTTATCTATTGAAGATTCACGTTTCTTTGATCACAATGGATTTGACCTTCCTCGTTTCATTTCAGCGGCATTAAATAACTTACGCTCGGGTGATTTTTCACAAGGTGGTTCTACATTGACAATGCAGATGATTGACAATGCCTTTACTAAGAACCAAGAAGAAAAAATGATAAGTGAAAAAGGCGGAGTTAGTAAATTAGATCAAGTTAAATTAAAAATTCAAGAAATTTATTTGTCATTAATTGCCGAACAATCTATTGGTAAAGAGGAAATTTTTGAATACTATGTCAATCGTATCTGGTTTGGTTCTGGAAACAACACTCGTGGTATTCAAAAGGCTGCTGAGTATTTCTTTGGAAAAGATATTTCCCAAATCAACTTATCAGAAGCTGCTTTCCTAGCTGGTTGTATTAATGCCCCTGGTCAATACAATCCTTTAGCAAATATGTATGATACAGAAGTCGATCACTTAGAATTAGCTGAGAATCGTCGTGATGTTACTTTACAATTAATGCTTCAACATGGATATATTACAGAAAATGAATATAAATTAGCTTCTAATACAGATTTATCTTTTGCCTTGAATTATAAAGAAACAAGTTCAGTGGATTCAAATGAAGCAGCTGTTGACCAAGCGATTGCTGAAACGATTGCTGTAACTGGACAAGATCCTAGTATTATTCCAATGGATATTTATACTTCTATTAATCAAGCTGTTCAAAAACAAGCCGATGAAATTTGTAACGGAAATGTTGTTTCATTCCCTCGAGATGAATTTGATATTGGATTTAGCGTAATCGAAAATAAAACAGGTGAAATCATAGCGGTGGGACCTGGTCGTAGATATCACACAGATGCAGTTAAGATTGATAACTCTACTGACCGTAAACAACCTGGTTCTTCTATGAAACCTTTATTAGCTTATAGTTCTACTTTTGATTTATTAGGTTGGTCAACAGAACATACGGTTGATGATAAAGCCGATGACTATTTCAATACCGGTTCTAATTTAAATAACTCTGATGGTAAATATAATGGAAAAATGTCATTAAAAGATGCATTAGGTGTTTCTAAAAACTGTCCAGCGGCTGCGGCAATGTGTGATTTAGTTGATGAAACTGGATATGATTATTGGATTGATTTCTGTAAGAAACTTGGATATGACGAAGATGTATATGAAAACTTCAATGAACAATATTCTATTGGTGGTTCAAATATGTTTGCTTCACCAATTCAACAAGCAAGTGCATATACAATCTTTGCCAACGGTGGAAAACGTATAAATCCACATATTGTTCGTAAAGTCATTCGTCGTTCAGATAATCAAGAAGTTGAAGGAAACAAAGAAGAATATGAATTAATTTCAGAAGAAGCTGCGTTCATGACTTCTTACTTATTGAAGAGTGTTGTCAATGGTGGATACAGCAACTTAAACAATATCTTATCAACGCCTAACTATACGGCATATGGTAAGTCTGGTACTTCTGACTGGGGTACAGATGGTGTTAAATACGGTATTCCAGTTGGTACATTTAAAGATGAATGGTCTTTAGGATATACAGATGATATTACAGTTGCAGTATGGTCTGGATTCACTGCTAAATATCAAGCTATGGGATGTTACTTCTCATATTCTGAATTGATTCAAGGTACAGCCTTCCATATCTCTCATAATTTATTAGATTTCTGTCAAGATTACTATGATTACAAAGATATCGCTGTTCCAGATGGTGTATCAAATTACCAAGGTGGATATATTAAAACTGAATATCTATCAAAAGGTGATAATACATCTGTTGAGAAAGAACCAAGTGAAGAAGAAAAAGCTTGTCTTGCCGACGGTGGTGAATGGGACGAAGAAAGCGAAACTTGTACAATTGAAGAAGAACCAGAAGAACCTGAAACTCCAGAAAATTCTGGAACAGAAGGTGGAACAGAAACTCCGGTTGATCCAGGAACTGGTGGAGGTGAAGCCCCAGTTGATCCAGGAACTGGTGGTGAAGAAAATCCAGAAAATCCCGGACAAATTGCTGGTATGTTTATGATTGATCCTAGAAAGTTCCTTCTTGGTTTTCGCAATTTAATTAATTTGATTTAAAATAAGACTGTTAAACCTATTTTTGGTTTAACAGTTTTTTTATAAAAAATGTTGCTAAATTTAATATTACAAAATATAATGAAATTAAATAAAAGGGAGTAGTTTGCACTTTGTGTGTAATAGTAATCGTCATCACGTGATAAATCACCGGTTCTATTTTAAATCATAACCACTAATAAAAATTAGTGGTATCGTAAGCCCTATAAGGGCGTGTTGTTGCGCAGGGTCCTTCGACCACTGAGGACCTGCCAGCCGCAACGCTTTCACATGCTGCCTCTAGAAGAGGCGTGGTAAATCGCTTG
>JAQYFP010000129.1 GCA_028723085.1 Erysipelotrichaceae bacterium
AACAGATGAAAAAGTTGAACTAAAATTAGATACCGAAAAATTAGAAAAAATAAAAATAAATACATCTGAAATTCATAATGTATTACAAGAAATTTTTGCGGAAGAAGAAGCTGAAGTATTTAAATCCGAACCTATTGAAAAAATTTCTCCTGAAAATGAAGATAATATAGAAATAGAAAGTGGTTTACAAAGTCTTGTAAACATAATTATTGAAAAAGAAAATTGGACTCGTAATGAATTACTAAATGCAATACAAAACAAAGGTATGATGTTAAGTAGTGCTATTGATGAAATTAATGAATGGTCAGAAGAAGAGTATGGTGATTTTCTTGTAGAAGAAGATAATGATGTTTATATTGTAAACGAAGATGTTGTTAATTTAATAAGAAAATAAGGAATGGATAAATGGAAAAAATAAAAATTAAAGCAAAAGAAAAGAACGCAATTATTGAATCTCTAAAAGCTGGTATAGTTCCAAAAATTGGGTTGCAGCATATTCAAGTTGGAAGAGCCGACGAAATTAAAGAAATGATAAAAGATTATGATTTAATTTCTGATGGTGGTGCAAAAACTAGATTTATTATTGGTGAATATGGCTCCGGAAAAACATTCTTCCTAACTTTGGCAAAATTAATTGCACATGAAAAAAATTTAGTTGTTGTTTCTGCTGATATTACAACGGAAAAAGTATTATGCTCTTCTGATGGAAAATCTCAAAAATTGTTTTCAGAATTAATAACTAATATGTCTACCAAAACAAAACCCGATGGTGGTGCTTTGAGGTCTATTATTGAGAGATGGACCTCAAAAATATTACAAAACAATGAAAACATTACCGAAGGAAATATTTATAAAGAATTAATGCCGTTAGAAAAATATGTAGCGTGTTATGATTTTTCAAAAGTATTAACTACATATATTAATGCATACCAAAATGGTGATGATATGAAAATGTCACAAGCATTAAGATGGTTAAGAGCAGAATACTCTACGAAAACAGATGCTCGTAATGACTTAGGTGTAAGAACTATTATTGATGACAATAATTTCTATGAATATCTAAAGTTATTTGCCGGTTTTGTAAGATTAGCAGGATATTCTGGTTTAATTGTAAGTATTGATGAACTAGCAATTTTAGCAAGACTTAAATCGAATATTAGAAATAAAAACTTTGAAAGAATTTTGAATATAATAAATGATTCTTTACAGGGAACAACAGAATATATTGGTTTTATATTTGGTGGTACTCCTGAATTCTTAGAAGACAAATACAAAGGTATGTATAGTTATGGAGCATTGGAAACTCGTTTAGCAGATAATCCGTTTGCTAAAGAAGGGATGAAAGACCTAACGGGACCTGTTATAAGACTTGAAAATTTATCACAAGAAGAACTGTATATGCTATTTATCAATATTAGAAATGTTTTTGCTGAATATAACGAAACAAAATATTTGGTTTCTGAAAATGATATTCAAATATTTATGCAATGGCTTATGAATAGACTGGGTGCCAAATCTTTCCTTTCTCCAAGAGAATCAATCAAAGCATTTATAGGTTTATTAAACCAACTACAAAATTATCCTGATACTAATATATCAAATTATTTATCAGGAGTACAAATTCAAGAGGATAAAGAACCAATTGATGATGAATTAGTATCATTAACATTAGGAGAATAATGGAGCCTTTTTATTTATTAAATAAAAAAATACAAAAAGTTATTCATGAAATGAAATGGGAAAATTTTAGACCAATTCAGGATGAAGCCATTGTTCATATGGTTAAGACTCCAAGTGATATCATAATATCCGCACCAACAGCAAGCGGAAAAACGGAGGCGGCTTTTCTTCCTATTATTTCACAGATTGCTGATGAAGGAAAAGATTCGGTAAAGATATTATATATTTCGCCATTAAAAGCTTTAATTAACGATCAATTTTCAAGAATTGAAGCTTTATGTAAGCATATTGACTTCCCTATTACCAAATGGCATGGAGATGCAAATCAATCTAAAAAGGCTACGTTAATTAAAAATCCGGCAGGGATATTGCTTATAACTCCTGAATCGATAGAATCTTTATTTTTAAATAAAACCGAATTCTTAGGACCATTATTTAAAAATTTAGAATATATAGTAATTGATGAAATACACAGTTTTATCGGTAATGAAAGAGGTTCTCAATTAAAAAGTTTAATTAACCGATTAGAACATACAGTTGATATACATCCTTATAAAATTGCGTTATCAGCAACAATAAGTAATCTTTCGGATATTGCAAAATGGTTAAATCCAAATAACCCTACTTCTGTGAAAATAATTGAAGATAATGATAAATCAAAAGATACTGTTGGTCTAATAAAATGTTATGAAAGTACACCTCCAGTTGTTGGAGTGGATAAAGATGAATTTTCTGAATTGAAACAGGATTTATTTAAGGTCATTAAACAAGAAAAAAATTTGATATTTGCTAATGCAAAAATGACACTGGAAGAATACTGTGATTCAATGCAAAATATTGCATCTGAAAACAAATATCCGAACAATTTTTATATCCATCATGGATCTTTGGCTAAAAAT
>JAQYFP010000130.1 GCA_028723085.1 Erysipelotrichaceae bacterium
TAGAAATTAAAAAGAAAATTTATACCAATATATTATGGTCAAATTTTGATATTCCTGAAAATAAAAAATTAACGTTAATTCATTGTTTGGAATTAGATAAAAAAACGAATGTTTACCTTGAAAGGTATATTCATTTGATAAGTTCATATTCTGTTAAAAAATCAGATTTAATATGTAATCATGGCAATTGGCAAGGAAAACTAGAGTACGCTCCTAAAGAACAATATGGATTAGGAACCATTGCTAACTTTGAGGGTTTAGAAGTCAGAATTCCTGAAAGATATGATGAATACCTAACTCAAAAATATGGTGATTGGCGAAGTGATTTACCAGAAAGTGATAAGAAAGGACATCATACATATACAGTTTGCGACTGTGAAAATCCGTATACGATTTATAGAGGAGGTGAAGACAATGAATAATAAAAAAAGAATAAAAATCATCAATATTTGTTTATTAATTACTCTGACATTAAGTTTAACAGCCTGTGATTTATTTAGCAAAAAAGTCAAACAAGAAGATTTTTCTATAAATACAGAATGGATCAATCGCGATGAGATAAATGAAAGTGATTTAAAGATTGAAACACCTTATTTAACTTTATATTATCCAAAAGAATATACAGATTATGTAACATATAAAACACATAATGAAGATGATGAATATGTTGTTGATTTTATAGGAAAACTAAATAAGCATAAAGAAAAGTTATTCTCAATTGCAATTGGAACAATTTCAGATGATTATTCGTCGTTAGGAACTGTGACAGATGACGATGGAGTTACTTATGATATAGGGTTAAAAACGTATGAATTTGGTGATGATTCTTGGGATGAAAGTGAATTAGATATGATGGCTTCAATGCAAGAGGCTATGAACTACACAATAAATATGTTATCTCAAGAAACTACTTATACTCGTCCATAGAGATTATTGTAATTAAAATTTCAATCTGAGATTTTAAAATAAATTGTAATTAGGAAAGGAGATTTTAGATGAAAAGTCCGCATTACAAAAGATTATTGTCTATGTTTCTTGCTGCTGGAATGACATTAAGTTTAATGCCTAATGTATATGCAGAAGAAACGGATTCTGATCCAGTTGATGTTGTTGAAGAAACAACAGAAGAAACTGAATCAGATGAAAGTGTTTCACAAGATTCAAATGTAGAAGAAAGTGAAACAGTTGAAGAAGATGAAACACCTGATGTTTCAGTATTATTAGATTCAACAGAAGAAAAAACACATGAGGTTTTCTCAACTACGAACTCGACAATTGCTCCAGGGGTTACGCAAAGTATTAACTATGCGTATTCAGCTGATGGTAAACAAATGGTTTATTATGTTGCGACTGCTGATGTAACTCGTAATGATGTAATTGTTCAATCTAGTTATAAAGATGCTCAATGTGAAAATTTAGGAATGTCAAAGTTGACGGAACAAATGGCTGCTGCTAATAGCGTTTATTCAGATCCTAATAATGAAAAATATATTAGTGATTACTATACTGCTGTAGCTGGTGTCAATGCCTCTTTCTATAACATGACTACTGGACAACCAATGGGTTATACCGTATTGGATGGAAAATACTTTGGTACTGATTCATATGATAACTTCTTTGCAATTTTAAAAGATGGGTCTGCTGTCATTGATTATCGCTCAAATTTAAGTAAATACGAAGAAAATGTTTGGCAAGCTGTTGGTGGATCACAAATGTTAGTTTATAACGGACAAGACGTTACAGCTAATGTAAGTGGTTCATATAACACGGATCGTCATTCTCGTACTTGCGTTGGTGTAACTGCTGATGGAAAAGTTGTAATGATGGTATTAGATGGACGTCAAGAACCTTTCTCATGTGGTGGTTCAATGCACGAATTAGCTCAAATCATGCTTGAACAAGGCTGTGTTACAGCTATTAACTTAGATGGTGGTGGATCTACTACATATGCAGCTCGTCAAGAAGGAGCCAATGAAGTAACTGTTGTCAATCGTCCAAGTGACGGTTCTGAACGATCAATTTCTTCAGGATTAATTATTGCTTCTTTAGCTGCTCCAAGTGATGTATTCGAAAGAGCTACATTAACAGCTGAACACAATTATGTAACACCTAACTCAGTTGTTAATGTAACGGCTACTGGGGTTTCACCAGCTGGTACAGCTGCTCAAATTCCTGAAAGCGCAACTTGGGAATCTACTCTAGGAACAATTGATGAAAATGGAACATTTACTTCTGATGGAACATTAGGAGATGCGAAAATTTCTATGTTAGTAGATGGAGTTGTTGTTGGTGAAACAACAATCCATGTCGTAAATCCAGATGGATTAGAATTCTCTAATGCTTCAATTACTGTTCCTTATGGAAAGAGTGTTAATTTAAATATTAAAGCTACATATGGAAAAAATAAAGTTTATTACAATGTAGATGATCTTGAATTTGAATTAGAAGATGATAGTGTAGGAACAATTGAAGGATTAAAATTTACTGCAATTGAAGAAGACGAAGACATTACTAGTTCTTTAATTACAGCTTTTTTAAAAGCAAATGAAGAAATAAATTGTTCTGCTCAAATCTTATTAGGAAAAGGATCAGAAACAGTTGCTGACTTTGAAGAAAATGATGGAGCAATTAAAGACTATACAATTGGTACCGGATATCCTCAATATGGACCTGCTGGAGCTAATGGACAAAATGAATGTGGAAGTATTAAAGTAGTCACAAAAGAAAATGGTAAAGTTCACGATGGTGATTATGCTTTAGCTGTTGAATGTGATTTTTCACAAGCATATGAAACCGGATATCACATGCTTTCCTTATCAGGATTAAATATTAAAGCTCCTGCTAAAGCAACTGCAATTGGTATGTGGATTTATATACCTGAACTTGAAGAAATTTCAACGACTTCAATGCGTCTTACTGGTAAAACAGAAGGCTCAGCAACGAATGATGTCACATCACCGTGGTTATGGGAAAACTGTGAACCATATGGTTGGTCTAACAATGGATGGCGCTATGTAAGCATGGATTTAACAGGATATGATGCAGATATTACTTTTAATACACTTCAAATATATATCTGTGATAGAGACAATTCAGATGTTGGATTTTACTTCAAAGAAAATGCATCCGTAAATGGTAAATTCACTTACTATATTGATAGTATTACAGTTGATTATTCAGAAGCAGTAGAAGATAGAGAAGCACCAGTATTTGAAAATATAACATATGCTGATGGAACAATGAGTGATGCTACTGTATTAAATGGACAAACAGCTACAACAAGTAAAGTAAGCTTTGCCGTAAATGTAGAAGATGATACAACAAAAGACAATAGCACAGGATTAGATGAAAACAGTGCTAAAGCCTATATTGATGGAGTAGAAACTACTTGCAAATTCAACGGAAAAACAATGTCTATTGAAGATGCTGTTTTAGCCGATGGTGTACATACAATTAAATTTGAAATTGTTGACAAATTAGGAAACAGTGCATATGTAACTAAACAAATTACTGTTAAAGCTAATTCAAATATGTCAACAGT
>JAQYFP010000131.1 GCA_028723085.1 Erysipelotrichaceae bacterium
GCTTGTGATATATTAAAAGATATTGATGGAATCGAAATGGTACATCTTGGTACACAAGATGTAGTTCGAAATCCGTTAGTACAAAAAATTATTGAACGTTATTCAATGATTGAAAAATAAAAATACATATTATATACTAGAAAAGAAATTTGGAAGGTGAAATTATGGGTAGACATTTCGAGGTAAGAGCTGCTGCTATGCAAAAGACTGCAAACGCAAAAGCTAAAATTTATTCACGATATTCAAAAGAAATTTTAGTAGCTGCAAAGAGTGGGGATCCAAATCCAGATATGAACCAATCTTTGAAAAAAGCTATTGAACGTGCAAAAGCAAATAACGTACCAGCTGATGTAATTAAACGTGCAATTGAAAAAGCTAAATCAAGTGCTGATGAAAACTTTTCTTCTGCTCGTTATGAAGGATTCGGTTCTGGTGGTGGATCAACAATTATCATTGACTGTTTAACAGATAACGCAAATCGCACAATTGCTAATTTACGTGCATGTTTTAATAAAGCACATGCTAAATTAGGAGTAGGTGGATCTGTTTCATTTGGTTATGAACACTTAGGTGTAATTGTAATTCAATACGAAGATGAAGAAGCTATGTTAGATGCTTTAATGATGGCGGATATCGATGTTCGCGACATTGAAGTAGAAGATGGTTATATGACTATTACAGTTGAACCAACACAATTAGATGATGCTAAAGTTGCTGTAGAAGAATTAATTCCTGATGTTAAATTTGAAGTTTTAGAAGACAAAATGGTTCCAAATGAAACAGTAACTTTATCAGGAGAAGATTTAACTTTATTTAAGCGTTTAGTTACTTTATTAGAAGATGTTGATGATGTACAAAATGTATATCATAACGTTGAAAATATTGATGACGAAGCATAATCAATATCCGTTGAAAAAGAGAGAATAAAAGATTGTTTTGCAGAGAGATGATGGCGGGTGAAAATCATTGAACACCTTTTATTTGGACACTTTGAAGGAATCGCACTAAAAAGCGATCGTAAGCCGCGTTAAGGCATTGAGTGCTCAATTTGAGAAGTAAGGTGGTACCGCGTTAATCACGTCCTTATATAATAAGGGCGTTTTTTGTTTATTTAGAAAGGATTAAAAAAATGGCTTATCAAATTCCAAGAGGAACAGCTGATGTTCTTCAAGAAAAATCATATGCATGGCAAGCACTAGAAGAAAGACTACGTCAATTTTGTTATTTATATAATTATGACGAAATTCGTACACCTATTTTCGAACACACAAATGTTTTCAAAAGAGAGAATGACTCAAGTGATATGGTAAATAAAGAAATGTATACATTTACTCTCGAAAACTCTAATACATCACTTACTTTAAGACCAGAAGGAACAGCTGGGACAGTTCGTTCTTTTGTTGAAAATAAAATGTACGCAAATCCAGATCAACCAGTAAAAATGTACTATATGGGTCCTATGTTCCGTCATGAAAGACCTCAAAAAGGAAGAATGCGCATTTTTAATCAATTTGGAATTGAATGTTTAGGAAATAAAAGTCCATATACGGATGTAGAAACAATTGTTTTAGCATTTTCTATTCTTAAATCATTAGGATTGAAAGACATTAAAGTATGCTTAAATACATTAGGAGACGATGAATCTCGTAATAATTATCGTACAGCTCTTAAAGCGTATTTTGAACCATATTTAGATGATTTATGTTCAGATTGTAAACGTCGATATGAACAAAATCCATTGCGTATTTTAGACTGTAAAGTAGACCACGATAAAGAATACATGAAAAATGCACCAAGCATGAAAGATTATTTAAATGAAGAAAGTAAAGAATACTTTAATACAGTTTGTAATTTACTTGAAACATTAGATATTCCATATGAAGTTGATGATAAATTAGTAAGAGGATTGGATTATTATTCTCACACTGTTTTTGAAATTGTTTCTGTTAATAAAGAAATGGGAGCGCAATCGACTGTATTAGCTGGAGGAAGATATGATAATTTAATTTCATACTTTGGAGGACCAGAAAATATGAGTGGAATTGGTTGGGCTCTTGGTATGGAACGATTACTAATTGCTTTAGAAGCTGAAGGAATTACTTTAGATGAAAAACCTGGATTAGATGCTTATGTTATGTGTTTAGACAAACAAGCTCAAACATATGCATTCGAAGTCTTAACAGAACTTCGTGCCAATGGTTATCGTAGTGATATGGATTACTTACAAAGAGGATTTAAAGGTCAATTTAAAGCTGTTAGTCGTTCAAAAGCTAAATTTGCTCTTTTAATTGGTTCAACTGAAATGGATTCTAATCAAGTAACAATTAAAAATATTGAAAAACAAGAACAAGTTACGATTTCACGTGACGATATTATTGAATATTTAGATACACAATTTGAATAGGGAGGATTATATGAAACGTACACATAAAAATGGTGAACTTCGCATTGAAAATGTGAATGAACATGTTGATTTAATTGGTTGGGTTGCCAAAAAAAGAAATTTTGGTCAATTGGTTTTCATTGATCTAAGAGACAGATGGGGAATTTGTCAATTAGTTTTCGGTGAACAATTTGCCGATCGTTTAAAAGAAGTAAAAAATGAATATTTATTAAGTGTTTCTGGAACAGTTTGTAAACGTCAAGCCGCAAATCCAGATTTAAAAACAGGTGAAATTGAAGTAAAAGTTGATGATTTTTCAATTATTAACACAGCTAAAACGACTCCAATTATCATTGCCGATGAAACAGATGCTCTTGAAGATACACGTCTACAATATCGTTATTTAGATTTAAGACGTCCTGTTATGCAACAAAAGCTATTGATGAGACATCAAATCACAAAATCAATGCGAGAATACTTGGATAACCATGATTTTGTTGAAATTGAAACACCAATGCTTGGTAAAAGTACACCTGAAGGAGCACGTGATTATCTAGTTCCATCTCGTGTTCATCCTGGTTCATTCTATGCTTTACCACAGTCTCCTCAATTATATAAACAACTATTAATGATTTCTGGTTTTGAAAGATATTATCAATTTGCTCGTTGTTTCAGAGACGAAGACTTAAGAGCGGATAGACAAACAGACTTTACTCAAGTTGACATTGAAACAAGTTTCTTATCACAAGATGAAATTATTGATTTCACAGAAGAAATGTTAGTGAAATTGATGAAAGATGTTAAAGGAATTGATGTTCCTCGTCCATTCTTACGATTAACTTATAAAGAAGCTATGAATCGTTTTGGTTCTGATAAACCAGATAATCGTTTTGGTATGGAATTACAAGAATTAACTCCAATTTTCACAGATTCACAATTCCAAGTATTTAAAAATTGTATTGAATCAAATGGTTCAATTAAAGGTATTGTTGTTAATGATTTTGCACATATTACTCGTAAAGAAATTGACAAATGGACTGAATTGGCTAAGAAAAACGGTGCCAAAGGACTAGTTACATTGAAAGCAAAAGATGGTACATTAACAGGTAGCGCTGCTAAATTCTTAAGTGAAAAAGAAATTAATGATTTATATTCTCAATTGAATTTAAAAGAAAATGATGTTTTATTTATTGTAAGTGATAAATGGAATAAGACTTGTAATGCCTTAGGTGCTTTACGTAACGGTATTGCATCTGAATTAGGTCTAAAACATAAAGATGAATTTTCATATTTATGGGTAGTTGACTTCCCAATGTTTGATTGGTCAGAAGAAGAACAAAGATGGGTTGCTTGTCACCATCCATTTACACAACCAAAAGAGGAAGACATTCCTTTATTAGATACAGACTTAGGTAGTGTTCGTTCAAATGCATATGATATCATCTTAAATGGATATGAATTGGGTGGAGGTTCATTACGTATTTATGACAATGAGCTACAAACTAAGATTTTCGAATTATTAGGATTATCGGATGAAGATATTCGTACAAAATTTGGATTCTTTGTTGATGCTTTCCAATATGGTACACCTCCTCATGGAGGATTGGCATTTGGTTTAGATCGTATTGCCATGATTTTAACAGAAAGTGATTCCATTCGTGATGATATCGCAGTCCCTAAAAACGCAAATGCTAAATGTCCAATGTCTAAGGCTCCAACTCCTGTAGATAATAAACAATTAAAAGATTTACATATTCAAATCATCAAAGACTAAAGAGGCTGTAAC
>JAQYFP010000132.1 GCA_028723085.1 Erysipelotrichaceae bacterium
ATTTACCACGCCTCTTCTAGAGGCAGCATGTGAAAGCGTTGCGGCTGGCAGGTCCTCAGTGGTCGAAGGACCCTGCGCAACAACACGCCCTTATAGGGCTTACGATACCACTAATTTTTATTAGTGGTTATGATTTTTATGCAAGTAGTATTGCTTGCATTTTTTTTATTTTCTATTTAAAATGCAATCTAACAGGATGGATTTTATGGAAGAATTTGAAAGAACCGAGTTATTACTTGGACAAGAAAATATGGATAAATTAAAACAATCACGAGTTGCTATTTTTGGTATTGGTGGAGTTGGAGGTTATGCTACAGAGGCTTTGGCTCGTAGTGGAATTTGCTCCTTTGATTTAATTGATAATGATACGGTAAGCGTAAGCAATATCAATCGTCAAATCATTGCTGCACACTCATCGCTTGGAAAATATAAAGTTGATGTGATGAAAGAACGTATTTTAGATATTAATCCCAATGCTAATGTAAATACATATAAAGAATTTGTTACTCCGGAAAACATTGACATATTTCCGTTTGCAGAATATGACTACGTTATTGATGCCATTGATACAATAAGTGCGAAAATTAGTTTGGTTTTGCGATGTCAAGAAAATAATGTGCCGATTTTATCAAGCATGGGAGCAGGAAATAAGCTAGATCCTACGCGCTTTGAAGTGGAAGACTTATTTAAAACAAAAGTATGTCCTTTAGCGAAAGTTATGCGACATGAATTAAAGAAACGTGGAGTAAAACATTTAAAAGTTGTTTATTCACAAGAACAACCTATGAAATTAAAAGACGGTCCAGTAGACCCTAAAAGTAAAAAGTCGATTCCAGGATCAACGGCCTTTGTACCATCGGTGGCAGGACTGGTTATTGCGTCTGAAGTTATAAAAGATTTAACAAAATAGAATTTGTTTTTTACAAATTCTATTTTTTTTCGAATATAAATATATATGAAAGTAAAAGAAATGAATATCGAACAACGTCCACGTGAAAAAGCATTGCGCTTTGGTTTAGAATCTTTAACGGATTTAGAACTCATTGCGCTGATTTTACAAAGTGGAAACAAAAAAAGAGATGTCTTTGAAATCGCAAAAGATGTGCTAAAGAAGTCGGAGGATTTAAATAAAATGTATGAATTATCGGCACAGTCTTTAATGGAGATTCAAGGAATTAGTAAAGTTAAGTCTCTTCAATTATTAGCTGGCATTGAATTATCTAAGCGAGCTTTAAGAACCAATGCCTACCATAAAACCATTCGACAAGCCCAGGATGTAATTGATTGGTTTAAAATGGAATATGGAACACTTAAACAAGAAAACTTTGTGGTCTTGTATTTGGATGTTAAACAAAGATTGATTTGTCATTCAAATTTATTCAAAGGAACACTTAGTGAAAGTACAGTGCATCCAAGAGATATTTTTAGAAAAGCGTTTGAATTGAGTGCGTATTCCGTTATGGTTATGCACAATCATCCTTCAAATGATCCTACTCCATCACAAAATGATATTTATTTAACACAAAAGTTAAATGAAATCGCACATACGATGGGAATTATTTTTTTGGATCATGTCATCGTTGGTAAAAATACATATTTTTCTTTTCGTGAACAAGGATATCTTCATTGAAACAATTCGAAAATATCGCTATAATTAAATGGAATTTGGGAGATACTATGCGAAAACTAACACGACTACAAAAAATATTATCTATTTTAATTTGTATATGTTTGATTTTTAGCTTTGTGATGCTCTCTCTTCGTCAGAATTCATTATCAAATTTAGGCTATAGTGCATGGACTTATATAAAATATGGATTAATTGAACATCCTCTTGAATCTTTGACCAATTCTATTTCGGATTTATCTAATTTATGGCACGTATACGAAGACAATGAATTCTTAAAAGAAGAATTAGCACAACAAAGAAGCTATAAAACACTTTATGAAGAAGAACGAAATAAAAATGAAGACCTTGAAAAATTACTAGACATGAAAAATTCATTGCTAGATGCACTTACTATATCATGTAGCGTAGTGCAAAGATCAGCTTCATCATGGAAACAAACCGTAACAATTTCAGCTGGAAAAGCGCAGGGTGTGAAAGAAAACATGATTGCGATTACAAGTGAAGGGGCTATTGGTTTAGTTGAAAGTGTTCAAAGTGCTACAAGTATAGTTCGTTTATTGACGAGTGAAGACTTAGTGAATGATATTGCGGTTAAAATTTCATTGGAAGATGGAAGCTCGGTAGAAGGTGTACTACAATCGTATGACCCTGATAAAGGTGCATATTGTGTTTCTTTGTTTAATAATGATGCGCAAGTATCAATAGGACAAAGCGTTGCGACAAGTGGGTCGGGAGGAAATTATCCTTCTGGTTTATTTGTTGGTACGGTTGTTGATGTAAGTAAGAGCGATGATGCGATTATTTCAACGGTATATGTTTCACCTGTATCAAATATGAAAAGCTTTGAATATGTACTCGTAGTTGGAAATGAGGAATAATATGAAAACAAAGTTTTATATTGGCTTGTTGTTTGTATTAGGATTTATGGAAACGGCGATTACGTTTATTTTTCCAGTTGATTATCAATACAGGGCGGTATCGTTTGTTCCTCATTTATGTTTAACAGCTTTATTTTTGATTGTGTTTAAAAGAAATTGGTTAGATCGTATTTTAATAGGATTTCTATTTGGAATACTTTATGATGCCTTGTTTCAATATGGATTTTCATTTCATATTTTGATTTATCCTTTATTGAGTGTATTAAGTGGTATTTTTTCGGATTACATGGATCAAGATAATCGTGTTTTACTATTTAATATATTGATTTTGATGTTTTTATATGACTGTATTCCATTTTTCATTTATAAATTTTTAGGAAAATTAAGTGTTTCTTTTACAACTTGGTTCATTTACTTTGAATTATCTACTTTATTGATTCATATCGCTTTAATTGCAGTATTGATATATGTATTTAATGTATTTGATCGATATGAAGCCATTCAAAGAATTCGAACACAAAGACTTGAAAAGAAAAAATATCGTAATTTAAGATTGTCACGAAAATAGACTAGAGAATTTCTAGTCTATTTTTGATAAAATAGGAATGAAGGTGATTTAGATGAATAATTTATTATTAATAGATGGGAACTCAATGTTGTTTAGAGCATACTATGCAACGCTATATGGAAAATCCATGACAACAAGTAATGGCATTCCAACTAATGCGGTATTTAGTTTTATTTTAATGATGAATAAAGCTATTGATATGATTCAACCTGATTCAATATTAGTCGCATTTGATGCAGGTAAATCAACATTCCGTCATAAAAAATATGAGGCCTATAAAGGTACAAGAAAGCCATTAGACGATGAATTAAAAGTACAATTTCCAATTGTCAGAGAATTTTTAGATGCGGCTGGAATTATGCGCTATGAAAGCGAAGACTATGAAGCCGATGACATAATTGGAAGTATGGCTTTAAAAAGTAAAGACATTCAAACGACAATACTTACGAGTGATCGTGATTTACTTCAATTAGTTGATTCAAGTACCAATGTTTTATTAATGAAAAAAGGACTAACGGAAATGGATTTAATGAACGTTGGAAACTTTGAAGAAAAATATGGTTTAAAACCAGAACAAATCATCGATTTAAAAGGATTGATGGGAGATGCTTCTGACAATATTCCAGGAGTGGCAGGAGTTGGTGAAAAAACCGCAACGAAATTACTACAAACATATGGAAGTGTAGAAAATGTATATGAAAACATTGATCAAGTAAAAGGAAAATTAAAAGAAAAGTTGATTAATGATAAAGATAAAGCTTTTTTATCAAAAGAATTGGCAACGATTTATCGTAATATGGATTTTCCTTTTGAAATGGATGCTTGTGAGTTCAAAGATTTTGATGAACATGTATCTGATTTCTATAAAAAATATGAAATGTATTCGTTTGTGAAGACTAAAGAAACCAAAAAAATGAGTGTTACACAAATCAAGCATTGGAAATCAGATAATCCTTTATTTATGGCTGTTTGTACAAATGGCTCTTATTTAGATCAAAAATTATATGGTTTCATTTCTTGTGATGAAAATGAAATTTATTTTGAAGCCGTGGAAGATGCTTTAGAAGACAAAGAATTTAAACAATATATTCAAAAGGAATGTATCACATGGGATGCCAAAGAAATGATGCATCTATGCCAACGATATGGCTTTGACATTCCTAATATTAAACATGACATGCACATCGCATCGTTTTTACTTCATTCTCAGGCAACTAATACCGATGATTTACTACAAACACTAAAAATTGAATTGCCAGAAAGTTTCCATGAATTATCAAAGAAAGTAAAAGATAAAGAAGCTTTTGAATATAATCGTACCATAGCTGTTTATGGAGCCTTTGTGAGTCAATTAAATAATGAAATTGAAGAGATTTTTGAAAAATTAAAAAATCAAGAATTATGGGATTTATATCAAAATATAGAATTACCTTTAATTCCGGTATTATTCAATATGGAAAATGAAGGAATTAGTGTGAATGAGAATATATTAGATGAAATTAATGATGTCGTAGATGAAAAAATTGATAGTTTATCAAAAGAAATTTATGGCTATGCCCATATGGTATTCAACATTAATTCACCTAAACAATTGGCAAATGTATTATATGATGAATTGAATTTACCAAGTGGAAAGAAACGTTCTACTTCAGCGGATGTTTTAGAAAAACTACAAGATAAACATCCTATTGTTCCTTGTTTATTGGAATATCGTAAATATGCGAAAATTAAATCTACTTATATTGATGGTATTTCTAAACATATTAAAGAAGATGGTAAAATCCATACTTGTTTCAATCAGACAATGACACAAACTGGTCGTTTATCAAGTAGTGATCCTAATCTACAAAATATTAGTGTTCGTGATGAACAAGGAAAAGAAATTCGTAAAGCGTTTGTGGCTAGAGATGGATATCAATTGTTGTCAGCGGATTATTCGCAAATTGAATTAAGAATATTAGCTCATATGGCCAATGAAAAAAATATGATTGAAGCTTTTAATGAAGGTGTTGATATTCACACGCAAACAGCTACTAAAATATTTATGGTCAATAAAGAAGATGTGACCAGTTCTATGCGTCGTATTGCCAAAACCGTAAACTTTGGGATTGTTTATGGTCAAACAGAGTTTGGATTGGCATCGCAATTAAATATTTCTCGTAAAGAAGCAAGTGAATTTATGAAAACTTATTTTGCCTCTTTCCCTGCGATTCATTCTTTTATGAATGAAATTATTGCCTTCTGCCAAGAACATGGATATGTTAAGACAATGTTTAATCGAAGAAGAGAAATCAGTGAAATCAATGATAAAAACTTTATGACACGTGAATTTGGAAAGCGTGCGGCAATGAATGCGCCTGTACAAGGATCAGCTGCAGACTTAATTAAAATAGCGATGATTAAAGTTTATGAGCGAATGAATAAAGAAAACGTCAAATCAAAATTACTTCTTCAAATTCACGATGAATTGATTTTTGAAGTACCTGACGATGAAATTGATTTAATGGTTAAATTAGTAACAGAAGAAATGGAAAATGTGATTCCATTAAAAGTCCCTCTAGTGGCAAGCGTTGCCTATGGCAAAAGCTGGTATGAGGCAAAATAATGCCAGAGGCACCAGAGGTACAAACTGTTATATCTACATTGGCTAGTCAAATTAAAGATAGCACAATAGTGGATGTAACTGTTTATTACGATAAAATATTAGAAACAGAAGATTTTGTGAATAAAATAAAAGGACAGTCTTTTCTTTCTTTTTCACGAATTGGGAAATATTTGATTTTCACAACTGAAAAATATGATTTTGTGGTT
>JAQYFP010000133.1 GCA_028723085.1 Erysipelotrichaceae bacterium
CCGACTTAGCTCAATTGGTAGAGCAACTGACTTGTAATCAGTAGGTTGTGGGTTCAATTCCTATAGTCGGCACCATTATTTGACCCGTTAGCTCAGAGGGTAGAGCAACTGACTTTTAATCAGTAGGTCGGGCGTTCGAATCGCCCACGGGTCACCATTTTTTTTACCCAAAATTGCAGGTGTAGTTCAATGGTAGAACTTCAGCCTTCCAAGCTGACTACGTGAGTTCGATTCTCATCACCTGCTCCATGGGGAGGTAGCGAAGTGGCTAAACGCGGCTGACTGTAACTCAGTTCCTTTTGGTTCGGCAGTTCGAATCTGCCCCTCCCCACCACTAAAAAGATAAAGGGAAATCAAATTGATTTCCCTTTTTTTCTATCTTTCACTGCACTATTCGCAACACCTACAAATACTTCCATAGCTTCAACTGGATAAGACCCCATTGCTGTTTCCGCTGTTAACATTATACTTTTGGCTCCATTATATACGGCATGATAAATATCAGATACTTCAGCACGTGTTGGTGTCGGATTTTTAATCATAGAATGAAGCATTTCCGTTACTACCATATAGTCTCTATTTTTAGCTTTACAATGATCTTCAATATATTTTTGAGCAGAAGGAAGATTAATGATTCCCACTGAATTTGCCAAATCTCCACGAGCAATCACTATTTGATCACATTGATCAATTAAATCATCAAGTTGTAATAGCCCTTGTATATTTTCAATTTTGGCATAGATTTTAATATTTTTATCTTCTATTTCTTTTTTCACATTCATTAAATCTTGTACATTACGAACAAAAGGCTGCATCAATCCTGTTACCCCAAATTCCAGAGCATCTTTAATGTTTTCTTTATCTTGTTTCGTCAGAGTATCTCTTTCAATCGTAATATTAGGTAGGGCAATACTTTTATGTGATTTTAATAAACCAGGTTGTATTACTTTTAGATAATTAGCATCTATCATTTCCAATTTTATTTTTCCATCATCAAATAATACTATTTGACCTGGATTGATATAAGATTTTATATCATTAGGAATTGCCAAGTCATCAATTGAAACGATATCATTTACATTTAATTGTTTTTCAATTTCACCAATTCGAAGCTCTGGTCCTTGCATATCAATTAATAAATCCGCTTCTATATTATTTTCTTTGGCTGCCAAAGAAAACTCATGAATCCAATCACTTGCTTGTTTTAAACTCGTATGAGATAAATTTAATCTCATACCCGTCATACCCTTTTTAAATAACTTGCTAATCACTTCTTTTTCACAACAAGAAGGTCCCAATGTCCCATAAATTTCTAATTCTTTCATACTCACTCCTAAAAAAAGAAGTCATTAACCTTGAATGACTTCTACTTTAACTTTATGATCTGCTTCTACATCATATGTAATCTTCGCAAAATCATTTATATTTTCAGTAATTACATCTCGAACTGCTTCAAAAACTTCATCTTCTTGTTTTTCATCACTACAATCATATTCGATTGAAGTCACAACATGTTTCTTAACCGAAATATTCTCAAGATCTTTTACAATACTTTTCATTTCCTTACCTCACTCTTGAATTTTAACACATTATTGTCTTTTTGACAATTATCTACATTATGATAAAATGGATACAAAAAAAAGGAGAAAGATATGAATCTAGTAATACCTGAAAACTATAATCCTGTTTTATCGATTCGTGAAACGCAAGAAGCGATAAAATTTATTCGTGATACATTTCAATATGAATTTGGAAAGGAAATGAACTTAACTCGTATTTCAGCTCCTCTTTTCTTAGAAAAGAACTCTGGATTAAACGATGACTTAAACGGTGTTGAACAACCTGTTTCTTTCACAATGAAAGAATTAGGTGATGAACGAATTGAAGTTGTTCATTCCCTTGCGAAATGGAAACGATGGGCTTTAGGGCACTATAACTTTTCAATGCATGAAGGTTTATATACAAACATGAATGCGATTCGTAAAGATGAAGACTTAGATAATCTTCATTCGGTATACGTTGATCAATGGGATTGGGAAAAGATTATTTCAAAAGAAGAAAGAACTGAGAATGTTTTAAAACAACATGTGGAACAAATATTTAAAATTATTAAGCACATGGAACATGAAGTTTGGTATAAATATCCCCAAGCTGTAAATCGTTTACCAGAAGCTATTCATTTCTTTACAACACAAGAATTATTGGATTTATATCCAAATTTATCTCAAAAAGAAAGAGAAAATGAAATTACTCGTCAATATGGTTGTGTTTTCTTAATGAAAATCGGTGATAAATTATCAAATGGAAAGAAACACGATGGACGTGCACCTGACTATGATGACTGGCAATTAAATGGTGATATTTTATTTTGGTATGAACCATTGCAATGTGCTTTAGAAATCTCAAGTATGGGAATTCGTGTTAGTGAAGAATCTTTAGTGGAACAACTTGAAAAAGAAAATTGTATGGACCGCTTAAAACTTCCTTATCACCAAGACATTTTAAATAAACGTCTTCCATATACTATTGGTGGAGGTATTGGACAATCTCGTTTGTGCATGTTGTTGTTAAAGAAAGCACACATTGGTGAAGTTCAATCAAGTCTCTGGCCTAAAGAAATGGTTGATGAGTGTTTAAAAAATAACATTCAAATTTTATAAGAGGATATAACAGTTAAGTGATTTGTCACTTGAAAAGAGTTATATCCTCTTTTTCTATGCTTCTATAATTTAAAAAGTACTCTTGATTCATTGTCAGAATCATTTAGAGTACTTTTTGAGCATTATAAAAACAACTTTT
>JAQYFP010000134.1 GCA_028723085.1 Erysipelotrichaceae bacterium
TTTGAACTGGAACAAGAAAAGAACTATTCACAAGAAGTTCTTGAGGACTGCGTTAATTGTTATTATTTGAACGGCAACTTCGCGTCCGTCAACTTCTACCGGTTCTTGAGGACTGCGTTAATTGTTATTATTTGAACGTTGTGAAGAAAACAAAAAAGAACCTGATGTTCTTGAGGACTGCGTTAATTGTTATTATTTGAACAACCCAATGCGGGTGTACTAGTGGCGCCGGTTCTTGAGGACTGCGTTAATAGTTATTATTTGAACTATCACGCTATATATTTTTTTAAAAAGTGGTTCTTGAGGACTGCGTTAATTGTTATTATTTGAACTCCTTTTCTAGCTTGTACTTTTCTTGTACTGGTTCTTGAGGACTGCGTTAATTGTTATTATTTGAACTTTTTTAGTGGTTGTAGGAAACCAACTTGGTTCTTGAGGACTGCGTTAATTGTTATTATTTGAACTATTGTATATATTAGATATTTACACCAGAGTTCTTGAGGACTGCATTAATTGTTATTATTTGAACTTTTTATTTATAATATGGGAGGATTTTATGGATTATATATTTAATCGTTGTAGTATTCGTAAGTTTAAGGATGAACCATTAAAGGAATGGGAAATTCAAAAGATATTAAAAGCTGCTTTCAGTGCACCAAGTGCTCGTGATTTTCGTCCTTGGCAGTTTATTGTGATTCAGAATAAAGAAACATTGGAAAAACTGAGTACAATTAGTCCATATGCTTCCTTTTTAAAAGATGCACCGATGGGAATTGTGGTTTGTGCAGATACAAGTGTCAATCCTTCTTTAGATTATTGTCAACAAGATTGTGCAGCGGCTACAGAGAATATGTTGATTGAAGCTAATGCCTTATCAATTGGTTCTTGTTGGTTGGGAGTTTATCCTAGGGAAGAGAGATATTTAAAAGTAAATGAAATTATGAAATTACCAAAAGGAATTTTCCCTTTATGGATGATTGCCTTTGGTTATAGTGATCAAAAAGCGGTTGTAAAAAATAAATGGGATGAATCAAAGATTCATTATGAAAAGTATAAAAAAAATTTATTAAATCAAGATGCTCTGATTTGAATTGTTTTTAATTTGAATCAGAGCTTTTCTGTATAGAACAATATTTGGTTATTAAATTCTATTTAAATAAAGTATAATTGAAAAAGTTACACATTTAATGTGGTAATTATTTAATGAAAGTCATTTTTTTACCACATTAAAGAAGCCTTTATTTTTGTTTTGAAAGGCCATAAATATGATATTTTTTTAGTGTAAATAGATGAGGTGGATCGTGAAAGAGGCAAAGAAAGAGTATTACAAAATTGAAATTCTGAACTATTTAATGAATAAAGAAGTAGTGTCTACTAGCCAGCTTGCTGAGGCAGTAGGTATGTCAGAAAAATCAATTCGTAATAAGATTTATGAAATCAATGAATTTTTAAAAGAAAATGATATGGGAATCATTCAAAAGAAACCAAGAGTTGGAATTTGGTTAGAATGCAATGATGAACAAAAAGAAAGAATTCAGGCGATTTTGATTAATAAAAATGCCACATTTAATAGAGATGAAGACAGTAATCGTATGGATGAAGTATTAAAGATATTTTTTAAGCTTCGCCCATGGGAAACAGTTACAACACAAAAGTTAGCGAATGAATTATACTTAAGTTCACCTACTATTTTAAAAGTCATTCGTGAATGCGAAAAGTGGTTATTAAATTATAATGTTTCGATTGTGAATGAGAAAAACAAAGGGTACCGCCTGGATTGTAATGAAAATGAATATCGAATTGCGATGAAGAATTTCTTGATGAAGGATTTTAATGTGGAAAAAATCAAATCAAATATAGATTATTTTTTCTATAACATCGATACTAAACTAATTCAAAAAGCAATCATAGAAACAGAAAATGAATGGAATTATCGCTTTACTGATGAATCGTTTTATGAAATTTTTATCTATTGTTGCATAGCTTATCAGAGAAAAGATATTCAATCACCGGTAGTAAAAGATGAAAACGAAATTATGATCTTGCAAAAATATAATGAATATCCTTTTACTGTTGCGATATTTAAAAAGTTACAAGATAAATTTCATATTCTATTTTCTAATGAAGAAGTTTTCTTTTTGGCTACGCAGATGATGTGTTCTAAATTTATTGGTATTTCAGCTGTCGATGAAATGGTTGAACAAGTTTCTAAATACGATAATCGATTAATTGATTTTGTAGATATGTCATTACGAATTGTAGGAAGTATTTTAGATGTTGACTTAAGCAAAGATGAAAAATTAAAGGAAAGCTTGATTTTTCATCTTCGTCCAACCATTTTTCGTATTCGTCATGGATTTTCTCATACAAATTCTTTATCTAACTTTATTAAAACAGAATATAAAAATGTATTTAGAGCGACAATGTCAATTAGTATTTTGTTTGAGGAATATTATGGTTTACAACTTACCGAAGATGAAGTTGGATATATTGTTTTATATATCCAATCAGCAATTGAAAGAATGCATAAACATTTTAAAGTAGTGTTAATAGTGGATTCAAATCGTGCACAGGCACAATTAATTTCAGAAAGAATAAATAAATCAATTCGTGAAATAGAATCAATTAAAATCATGAGTACACATGATTTTAAATTATATGGCGATTCTGAAGGAGACATTGTTGTAGCTACTACACAACTGGATATAAAAGATCCTCGTATTATTGTTATTCCGAACTTGTTGAGTGAAAGTGGAATTGTGAGTTTAAGAGAAAAGATGACTTCATTATTTTATAACAAGCAAACAAAAGAAAGATTCTTTTCGCCTGAGTGTTATCCATTATTGGATTTAGACTTATTGTTTGTTGAACAGGAATTTAATACTCGTGAAGAAGTTTTGCGCTTTATGGCACAATCGATGGTAGATCATGGATATGTAACAAAACATTTTATCGATACAGTCATGGAACGTGAAAATGCGACTACAACATGTATTGGAAATAATATAAGTGTTACACACGGAGCACAAAGTGAAGTAATTGAATCTAAAGTATCTATTGCTGTTTTAAAGAAACCAATTCCTTGGAATGATGAAGAAGAAGTTGATATGGTTTTCTTACTAGGATTTAAGATGGCCAGTCCAGATGAAATCAAGCGCATTCAATTATTTTATAAAGAATATATTTCCATTATTGAAAAAGAGGAAAACATTGAAAAAATCAAATCAATGAAAACAAATATTGATTTGTATAAATTTTTAATTCAATAATCACAAAAGGAGGAAAAAATATGGATTTGAAGGATGTATTGGATGAGAGAATCATGGATTTAAATATGGATTCTAGAAACAAAGATGAGGCAATTCGCCATTTATCAAATTTGTTAAAAGAAGCCAATTATATCGATGATGTTGAAGAGTTTGTGAAAGATATTTATTTACGTGAATCGGAAGGTGTAACAGGGATTGGTAACTTTGTTGCAATTCCACATGGAAAAAGTGATTCTGTTACACAAGTTGGAATTGCGATTGGAAAATTAAATTCTGAAATTGAATGGGAAACATTAGATGGACAAGGAGTTAAATTGATTTTCTTATTTGCGGTTAGTAATGATCATGAGTATGCTAGAAATCATATGAAGTTATTAGCACAAATTGCCGGGAAACTTGGAAATGATGAAAATATAGAAAAGTTACTTGCTGCTTCAACAACTGAAGACATTAAAAATGTATTTAATTAAACATGCTTGAGCCAGCATGTTTTTTTTGTATTTGAAATGAAGTGTGATAGATAGCATAGATTCTAAATGATATGAAGATTAAGAACATGAAGTTCATTAGTAAAATAGATACTTCTAATGTAATAAGCGATGAAAATACTGGGCCAAGATTAAATTATTAAAGTAAAAAATTCCGTATTTAATCCGGTAAATTATTGATTCCAGGAAAAATAATACCTTATTAAAGTTCGGTCATTTTTTTCAAAAGGGAATAAATTACCGTATTAAAAAGCCCTTAATGAATACGCACAATGGATATTTAAACTGTAAAATAAAGACAGTTAAAGAAAGAGGAAAGGAGGAAATAAATATGAAAATCGTTGCTGTAGCTGCTTGTACATCAGGTATTGCTCATACATACATTGCTAAGGAAAAATTGATCCGCGCTGCTGAAGCTCTTGGTCATGAAATTCATGTAGAAACACAAGGAACAATAGGAACAGAAGATGAATTAACACCAGAACAAATCCAAGAAGCAGATGTAGTAATCTTAGCAGTAGATATTCAAATTACTGGAACAGAACGTTTCAAAGGCAAAAAAACAGTTAAAGTTGGAACTAGTTTAGTGACTAAAGCGCCAAAACAATTATTACAAAAAATTGAGTCTGAATTAAACAAATAAAATTAAGGAGAATAATGATATGAAGAAAATATTTGCAGACATTAAAAAACATTTATTAACTGCCATTTCATATATGTTACCACTTGTCGTTGCATCAGGATTATTGATTGCGATTGGTAACTTAATGGGAGGAGAAGTTGTTACAGATTTAAGCCAAATGACAGTACCTAGTGCATTTACTTCATTAGGTGTATTAGGAATGGGATTATTACCATCATTTATTGCAGGATATATCGCATATAGTATTGCGGATCGTCCAGGTATTGCCCCTGGGTTCTTAATGGGACAAATTGCTTCATTCTTAGGAGCTGGATTCCTAGGAGGAATGATTGGTGGTTTCGTTGCAGGTTATATTGCTAAAGCTATTCGTGATCATTTAAAAGTTCCAAAATGGGCTGAAGCATTAATGCCAATGATGATTATTCCAACATTAACAGCAATTATTGGTGGATTGTTAATGTACTTTGTATTAGGTGGACCAATTACAGCTATGACAAATGGATTAAATAATTTCATTACTGGATTAGACCAATCTCAAAAATCATTATACGGTTTCATTATTGGATTCATTGGATGTATTGATTATGGTGGTGCAATTAGTAAAGTTCCTAACTTAATTTGTGATGGATTATTACTTGAAGGAATTATTGAACCAGAAGCAATTAAAGTTTTAGCAGCAATGGTACCTCCTCTAGGTGTCACACTTGCATGGGTAATTTCAAAAGTAGTTAAAAAACGTATCTTCACAAACCAAGAAGTTGAAAACATTAAAGTTGCTTTCCCAATGGGTCTTTGCATGATTTCAGAAGGTGTAATTCCAATTGCCATGAATGATTTATTACGTACAGTTTGTGCAACTTCAATTGGATGTGGTGTGTGTGGAGCAATCAGCTTTACATTAGGAGTTGGATCAAATGTTCCATCAGGTGGAGTATTCGTTATCCCAGCTATGACTAAACCACTTGCAGCTGTTATCGCATTAGCGGTTGGAAGTATTGTTACAGCTTTAATCTTAGTATTAATTAAAAAACCTTTAACAGAAGAACAAGCTGAAGGAATTCAAGAAGAAGTTGAAGAAGAAGTTGAAGAAGAAGTTGACTTATCAGGAATTTCATTTGAATAAAATTGAGAGGAAGTATCATATATGTATGTATCAATGAAAGGAATGTTGGATAGAGCAAATAAAGGGAATTATGCGATTATGGCAATTAATTGCTTTAATATTGAAACGACTCGCGCTTGCATTGAAGCAGCGCAGTCGCTTCGAGCTCCTATTATTATCAACATTGTCCAAGAACACATGGTTAATCACTGCGATAGTGAGTTAATCGCACCCATTGTAAAAAAATTAGCACAAAGAGCCAGTGTTGAAGTTGCATTAAATTTTGATCATGGACAAGAAGTACCATTGATTAAAAAAGCATTACACGATGGGTATTCAAGTGTAATGGTAGATGCTTCAAGATATGATCTTGAAGGAAATATCAAAATGACACGTGAAATTGTTGAATTCGCACAACAATTTGATGCTTCAGTTGAAGGAGAAATTGGTTGTATGGGTGGTACAGAAGGCAAATTGACAAGTGAACAAATGAAAACAGATCCTCAACAAGCTTTACGCTTTGCGAAAGAAACAGGCATCGATGCCTTAGCAATTTCTTATGGATCAAGTCATGGAAACTATGAGCCAGGATATGTACCTGAATTTGATTTTGAACGATTAAAAGAAATTAAAAAATTAACGCAAATGCCATTAGTATTACATGGTGGATCTGGTTCAGGAGACGAAAATATTATTAATTCAGTTAAGTATGGTATTAATAAAATTAATGTAGGATGTGATTTTATGAATGCCAATACCGAAGCAATAAAAAAACATTTAGAAAAAGATCCAAATATTAATTATTGGGTCATGATGAATCAAGTAGAAAAAGAAAGCCAGGAAATTGTTAAACATTACATTCGTTTATCTGGCTCAGAAGGAAAATCTTTATAATTCAAGGAGGGAAAATACTATGTTAATGAATATGAAAGATTTACTTGCGGTTGCGCAAAAACATCACTTTGCGGTTCCAGCATTTAATATTGGATCGGATCAACTTTTAAAAGTTGTTATGAAAACAGTAAAAGAATTAAAATCACCAGTGATTTTAGAAATGAGTCCTGATGAATTTGATTTCGTTGGGAATGCTCAAATTCAGGCTATGATTTATGAAGCAACACATACAGATGTTCCTGTTTGTATTCACTTAGATCATGGTGATAAATATGAAACAGTTGTTCGTGCCATTCAAGCCGGTATGACATCTGTTATGATTGATGCTTCAAAACTTCCTTATGAAGAAAATGTGGCTATTACAAAAAAAGTTGTAGAAACAGCTCACATGGCAAACGTTTCAGTTGAATCAGAATTAGGAACAATTGGTACAACTGGTAACTCAATTGAAGGTGGTACAGAAGGTGTAATTTACACAGTTCCAGCAGAAGCAAAACAATTCATTGAAGATACTGGAATTGATACATTTGCATGTGCAATTGGTACAGCTCATGGAATCTATCCTAAAGGAATGAAACCTAAATTACGTATCGATATCTTAAATGAAATTACTAAAGAAGTTTCTGTTCCATTAGTATTACATGGTGGATCATCAAATAAAGATGAAGAAATTGCAGAGGCTGTAAAAAATGGAATTTGTAAAATCAATATTTCAAGTGATATTAAAGTTGCGTTCTATGAACAAGCTCGTAAAACATTAAATGAAAATCCAGGATATCGTGAGCCATTAGAAATTTATCCAGCTGCAATGGAAGCTTGTGGTAAAGTATGTGCTGAAAAGATTCGCTTATTTAATTCACAAGATAAAGTTAAATATTATTACGAATAAGAGAGACGTAAGTTTCTCTTATTTTTTGAAAGGAGTTATATTTATGAAATATGCAGTTGCAATTGATATTGGTGGAACTAATACACGTGTTGCACTAGTAAATGAAAACTATACGATTTTGGAAAGAGTTCAATTTCGTACGAATGTAGAAGAACCAATGGAAACATTAAATAAGATAGCTGATTTTATTATCGAATGGGATAATCCAATTCAAGGAGTGGGAATGTCTTGTCCAGGTCCTTTAGACTTAGTTAATGGTAAGATTTTGGATACTCCCAATTTACATGGAAAATGGCATAATTTTTATGTGGCTAAAGAATTAGAAAATTTGATTAAAATGCCAGTATATTTAGAAAATGATGCAAACTTAGCAGCATTAGCTGAAGCGGTTATTGGACAAGGAAAAGATTATAATATCGTTCAATATTTAACTGTTTCAACAGGATTAGGAGCAGGATTGGTAATTAATAAGAAGATTTTTCAAGGGGCACATGGATTTGCCAATGAAGTCGCAAATACGATATTAATCCAAGATGGACCTAGTCATGGAAGTATATTGCCAGGTGGTATTGAAGCTATTTGTAGTGGAACGGCCATTGAAAAAAGAGCTGAGAAGGCAGGTCTAAAAGTAGAACATGCTGGACAAGTAAATGATTTGGCTAAAGCTGGTAATCAACAGGCTATAGAAATTATGAGGGATGCTAAGCTTTATTTGGCAAACTATATTGCAGGTATTCAAGCGTATATTGATCCTGAAATTGTGATTTTAGGAGGTTCAGTGGCTTTAAAAATTGATGGTTTTGTACAAGATGTGGAAAACTTAGTGAAAGAAAAAGTTTATGATGTTGTCAAGCCATTAGTTAAAGTTGTGAAATCTAATTTAAATGAAGATAGTGGTTTATTAGGAGCTGCTTGCCTAGTGTTTACTAAATAAATTTATATAACCAATTGTCGACTTGATAATTGGTTTTTCTTTCAAATAAAAAGATTGCACCTTGATGCAACCTTTTATCAATTATTTAACTTCAGCAATGGCTTCGATTTCGCAAAGAACACCTTTAGGTAAATCTTTAACAGCACAACAACTTCTTGCTGGATTGGAAACAAAGTATTGAGCATATACTTCGTTGAATTTCGCAAAGTCGGCAATATCAGCTAAGAAACAAGTTGTTTTGACAACGTTTTCTAAACCAGTTCCTGCAGCCTCCATTAAAGCTTTAACGTTTTTACATGATTGATGTGCTTGTGCTTCAATTCCTTCTGGGATTTCACCAGTAGCTGGGTTTACTGGAATTTGACCAGATCCATATACTAGATTTCCTGTGACAATGGCTTGAGAATAAGGTCCAATGGCAGCAGGGGCATTGTTTGTTGTGATTACTTTCATTGTATATACCTCTTTTCTGTTTATAGTTTAATGAATTCCTTTTTCATATGCAAGCTGTGTAAGAGCTTTTTTTATACGGTTTAAACGAACAATACAATCTTCATCTTTGGCAAAACAAGCTGTGACAATACGAATATGGCCTTTTCCCATTTCACCGTAAGCCGCACCATCGTTTACTAATACATTGGCATGTTCTTTAATATATTGAACCACTTCATCAGAGTTTCCTAAAGCACTTACATCCAACCAAGATAAAATACCACTTTCTGATTTATTCATTTTTACACCAGGAATTGTCGATAAAATATCATAGGCAATTGTTCTTCGTCTTTCTAGGCGTGTATAGTATTCTGGAAGAATGGTTTCATCTTGTAAAGCGGCAATTGCACCGGCACTGCTAGCCGTACAAGGAGCTCCGACTACATTTACACAAGCTCCATAATATTTATCCATAAATTCTTCGTTTGTATAGATATAGGCAATGCGATATCCACTTAAACCATATCCTTTTGACATGGAACAAATGGTAACGGTTCTTTCCCACATTCCTGGTAATGTACAAGGAGAAATGAATTCAATACCATCAAAAATATGGTCTTCAAAAGCTTGGTCACAAACTAAAATTAAATCATGTTTAATGATGAATTCAGATAATGCGATTAAATTGTCTTTTCGATATACAGTTGTTGTAGGATTATTTGGATGCGTTAAAATGACCATTTTTGTTTTATCAGTTACTCTTTTTTCCATTTCTTCGATGCGAATTTGATAATTATCTTCAGGATACGTTGGAACGGAAATAGCCTTTGCGCCTAACAATTTGCAGTTCATATAATTGCTTGGATAACAAGGATCAGGTATCAATACTTCATCATCGTTATCTAAAAAAGGCATTAAAGAAAAAATAAAACCAGCATCGGATCCAGGCGTTATGACAACATTACGACTTGGATCAATGTCACGATTGATTTTCTTTGATACATGTTTGGCAATTTCTTCTCTTAATTCCAATTGTCCAATAGGCATTGTGTAATGCGAAGGAAAGCCAGTTTCAATGGCTTCTATTGTGGCTTTCTTTACCGATTCAGGAATCGATGGATCGGGAAAAAACATATCGGCCCAGGCCATATTATCGCCACCATTTTTCACAAAATTACCAGTTCCTTCACCAACATCGGCTTTTGTGACTTCTGTGGATAGACCTCCTTGGATGTCTTTAAATTGTTTGTTGAACTTACTCATATATTCACCTCGACTTCATTTTATCAAATTTTAAAAACTAGACAATCCGTTAATGATTGATTATACTTAAGGAAATTGGAAGGATACCTAACTATGAAGAAAACATTCGTGACAAAGAATCAATTAGAACAAATTTGTGAACAATATCCAACCCCATTTCATTTATACGATGAAGTTGGAATTCGTAAAACAGCGCGTGATTTATATGCAGCTTTTTCTTGGAATGAGGGATTTAAAGAATATTTTGCGGTAAAGGCAACTCCGAATCCAACTATTCTTAAAATTTTACACGAAGAAGGATGTGGAACGGATTGTTCGTCTCTTACTGAATTAATGATGTCAGAAAGATGTGGCATTGTAGGGGATGAAATTATGTTTTCAAGCAATGATACTCCAGCAAATGAATTTAAAAAAGCCAAGGAATTAGGAGCCATTATTAATTTAGATGACATTACGCACATTGACTTTTTAGAAAAAGAAGCAGGAATTCCTGAAACCATTTGTTGTCGCTTTAATCCAGGTGGAACATTTGAATTAGGAACCGATATTATGGATAACCCTGGCGATGCCAAATATGGAATGACACCTAGTCAAATTAAAGAAGCCTATGTTCGTTTAAGAGATTTAGGAGCTAAGAAATTTGGAATTCATGCGTTCTTAGCATCTAATACTGTTTCCAATGAATATTATCCTGAATTAGCTCGTATTTTATTTAAACTTGTGGTTGAAATTAAAGAAGAAACAGGAAGTGAACTTTCTTTTATTAACTTATCAGGTGGAGTAGGTATTCCTTATACACCAGATAAAGAACCAAATGATATTTTTAAAATCGGGGAAGGCGTTCATAAAGCTTATGATGAAATCTTAGTTCCGGCAGGACTCGATAAAGTGAAAATTTTTACTGAATTAGGACGTTTTATGTTAGCTCCTAATGGTTGTCTTGTGACAAGAGTGATTCATGAAAAACACACTCATAAAGAATATATTGGAGTTGATGCTTGTGCAGCTAACTTAATGAGACCAGCTATTTATGGAGCATATCATCATATTACAGTTATGGGAAAAGAAAACGAGCCATGTGATCATAAATACGATGTAACGGGTTCTTTATGTGAAAACTCTGATAAATTTGCGATTGATCGTATGTTGCCAAAAATTGATATTGGTGATTTATTAGTAATCCATGATACAGGGGCTCACGGTTTTTCAATGGGATATAACTACAATGGACGTTTACGTAGTAGTGAGATTTTATTAAGAGAAGATGGTACAACGAAAATGATTCGTCGTGCTGAAACACCAGAAGACTATTTTAGAACACTAGAAGGTTTTTGGGATTAAAAGTAAATAAGACTGGTTTTATAAACCTCCCAGTGTAATAATAGGTTACTTTTATGAGTACCTGTTTTCAGGTACTTTTTTTATAGGAGGGACAATGAAAAGAAAAATTATTATAGACTGTGATCCAGGCATTGATGATAGCTTAGCTATTATGTTGGCTTTATCGCATCCAGATATTGAAGTTGTTGGTATTACGATTGTAGAAGGAAATTGTCCTGTGGAAATGGGATTTGAAAATGCCAAGAAAGTATTAAAATTTATGAACCGATTGGATGTTCCTATTTATGTAGGAGCCCATCAACCATTGAAAAGAGAATACATCAATGCCCTAGATACCCATGGAAGTGATGGCCTAGGAGAAAGTTTTCTAGACTCTGTTGCAGGATATGAACAAGACATGGATGCTTTATCGTTTTATTCTCATATTTTAAGACAAGAACAATGTAGTGTGATTGCCATTGGTCCATTAACGAATATAGCGCAGTTAATTCAACAAGACAAAGAAGCTTATGATCGTATTGATACATTGATTTCTATGGGTGGATGTTACAAATCCCATGGGAATTGTTCACCAGTTGCGGAATACAATTATTGGTGTGATCCTGATGCTGCACAAATTGTTTATAACGCTGGAAAAGAAGTACATATGGTTGGTCTAGATGTAACTCGTCAAATTGTATTAACACCAGAATTATTAGAAAACATGAAACAAAGAAATGCGTATGTTGGTGACTTTGTTGAAAAAATTACGAAATTTTATTTTAAATTTCACTTAGAATGGGAACACTTAGTTGGATGTGTTATTAATGATCCACTAGCAGTTGCCTATTTTATTGATCCAAGCATCTGTTCAGGATTTTCATCTTATGTTCAAATTGAAACTCAAAGTATTTCCATTGGACAAAGCATAGTCGATGACCATAGCTTTTATCGTAAACCATCCAATGCCTATGTTTTAACACAAGTCGATGTCGATAAATTCTTTGATTTATTTTTCACTTGTTTATTGGAGAACATTCATGAATGCGAAAAAAATTAGTGCTATTGCCTTAGCTATTTGTATTAATATCATAGGAGCTCAAATTGCTTTAACATTACGACTTCCTATTTATTTAGACTGCATTGGAACGATTTTGATTGCTAGTCTTTATGGACCTATATATGGAATGATTCCGCATTGTTTAAGTGGTTTAATTTTCTTTATGATGGGAGATGCATTTGCCCTGTATTATGCACCAGTAGGAATTGTATTAGGTCTTTTGTTTGGAATTTTATGGAAATATAAAAAAGATAGTTTATGGTCAAGTTGTCTCATTACGTTACTCGTTGTCATTCCTACATCTATTTTATCAAGTGCAATTACTGCTTATTTGTTTGGAGGAATCACATCAAGTGGATCTAGTATTTTCGTACAACTATTAAAACCAATATTAGGCCTTCCTTTATCGTGTTTTGTGATTCAACTTATTACCGATTACATCGATAAATTAGTAGGCGTATTACTTGTATCCACAATATTAAAAAGAATGCCAGAAAGAATAAAAGGAGCCTGAGCTCCTTTCAGACTGTTGACAAAGTGGTCGACAGTCTTTTTAAATTCTGATATTATTGTTGTGGCAGAAAGTGACTCCGTTGACCCAAGAAAATGACGAGCTTTCTGCC
>JAQYFP010000135.1 GCA_028723085.1 Erysipelotrichaceae bacterium
GAAAATGATTTTTTATGATTTTATTGATTTTTTTCAAAAAAAAAGGAATTTAAAAGCAAATTTAGCTTTAAATCCCTGATTATTATCTATTTAAAATACTAACTTTTGTTTTCAAGAGCACTACAACTGTAAAACTCGGGTTATAACATAATGGATTGAGTTTTTTAAAGAGTTGCTTTATAATATCATCGGTTTTCGAATAGAAAGAGGCAATCAATGGAAAAGGAAAAAATTTTAAATATAGCCGTTATCGCTCACGTTGATGCGGGAAAAAGTACACTAGTTGATGCTTTTTTAAGACAAAGTGATGTTTTTCGTAACAATGAAGAAGTTGTCGATTGTGTAATGGACTCAAATGACTTGGAACGAGAACGTGGAATCACAATTTACTCCAAAAACTGTTCGGTAATACATAACGGTGTAAAAATCAACATTGTTGATACACCAGGACATGCTGACTTCTCAAGTGAAGTTGAACGTATTATTCGTACTGTCGATACTGTAATTTTATTAGTTGATGCATCTGAAGGGCCAATGCCACAAACTCGATTTGTATTATCTAAAGCCCTTGAAATTGGTTTAAAACCAATTTTATTAATTAATAAAATTGATAAAAAAGATCAAAGAGCCGAAGAAGTTGTTGATGAAGTTTATGATTTATTCTTAGACTTAAACGCAAATGATGAACAATTAGATTTCCCTATTTTATATGGAATTGCCAGAGAAGGAATTGTTCAATATTCATTAGATGAACCATCTGACAACATTGACCCATTATTTGATACTATTTTAAAACATTGTAATGTATATCCTGATTTAGATGATCAACCATTACAAATGCAAGTCAGTGCATTAGCATATGATGAATATATTGGTCGTTTAGGAATTGGTCGTATTTATAATGGTGTTTTAAAACAAGGTCAACAATATGTTCGTTGTAATCAAGATGGACTACAAAAGAAAGAAAGTGTGTCTAAATTATTTGTTTATAAAGGATTATCAAGAACAAATGTAAGTGAAGCACATAGTGGAGATATTGTTGTTGTAGCTGGAATGCCAGATATCAATATTGGAGATACAATTTGTGAAGTTGATCATGTTGAACCAATGGAACAAATTCCAATTGAAGAACCAACACTTTCAATGAACTTCCATGTCAATTCAAGTCCATTTGCAGGTCAAAGTGGTAAATATGTAACAAGCCGTAACTTAAAAGAACGTCTTGAAAAAGAACTTGAAGTTAATGTTGGCTTAAAAGTTGAACCAACAGAATCAGCTGATTGTTTTAAAGTTAGTGGTCGTGGTGAATTACATATTTCAATTTTAATTGAAAATATGCGCCGTGAAGGATATGAATTAGCTGTTTCAAAACCAGAAGTCATTTTACATGAAGATGAAAATGGTGTTAAAGTCGAACCAATTGAAGAAGTTGTATGTATTGCTCCAAGTGAATATCAAGGAACAATCATCAATAAATTAAACTTACGTAAAGGGGTTATGGTCAATCTAGAAGAAGAAAATGGATATGACAAAATCACTTATACGGCTCCAACTCGTGGATTATTAGGATTCCGTTCAGAATTTATCAATGATACACATGGAGAAGGAACATTAGTTCGTCGTATTTGTGGATATGAACCATATAAAGGTGAAATCAATCAACGTATGCAAGGTGCTATGATTTCAACTGAAACGGGTACAGCCATGACATATGCTCTATGGAATCTACAAGAACGTGGTTCATTGTTCATTGGTCCTCAAACAGAAGTTTATGAAGGAATGATCATTGGAGAAAGTTCTAAAAACATTGATATGGATGTCAATCCATTAAAGAACAAGAAATTAACAGCGATTCGTTCAAGTGGACGTGATGAAGCTATGTTACTTACTCCTCCAAGAATTTTCTCATTAGAAGAAGCTTTAGAATGGATTAATGATGATGAATTAGTAGAAGTTACACCAGATGCGATTCGTATTCGTAAAAAAGGTTTAACAGCTATTGAAAGACGTCGTTTATATCGTCAAAAAATGGATCAATAGAGTAGAGGGAAAATAAACTATTTTCGCCCCTCTCATTGCACCGTACGTACGGTCCTCGTATACGGCGCTACATTTATATGTTAAGTACAACTATCTTAGATAGTAACTTAGGGGATTGACCAGTCCTGGTCGGTTC
>JAQYFP010000136.1 GCA_028723085.1 Erysipelotrichaceae bacterium
AGGCGCAACATTTGATTCTTGTCTACGTTATTTAGACGAAGATCCATGGGAACGATTACGTTTTATTCGTTCAAAAGTAAAAAATACGAAACTACAAATGTTATTGCGTGGTCAAAATATTTTAGGATACCACCATTATTCAGATGCAACAGTTCGTGCCTTTGTACGTGATTCAATTAAAAATGGAATCGATATTATTCGTATTTTTGATGCCTTGAATGACTATACAAACATTGAAGTAGCTGTTGATGAATGTATTAAAGCGGGAGGACACGCTCAAGGAACAATTTGTTATACGACAAGTCCAATCCATGACTTAGATATGTTTGTTGATTTAGGAAAACAATTAGAAAAAATGGGATGTCATTCGATTTGTGTTAAAGACATGGCTGGAATAATGACGCCACAAGTTGCATATGATTTAATTACAGCTCTAAAGAAAAATGTATCAATCCCTGTTGTATTACATACACACTCAACAACAGGATTAGGACAAATGACTTATTTAAAAGCTGTAGAAGCTGGTGTTGATGTGATTGATACTGCTATTTCATGTTTAAGTGGCGGTACAAGTCAACCTGCTACAGAATCAACTGTATATGCTTTAAATGAAATGGGATATGATACGGGATTAAAAATGGAAGATTTAAAGAAAATCAATGATCATTTTGTTCCTGTAAAACAACGTTTTATTGATGATGGACAATTGAATCCAAAAGTCATGGGTACAAATATCGATGCTTTAAATTATCAAATTCCAGGGGGAATGCTTTCTAATTTAATTGCTCAATTGACTGCACAAAATGCACTAGATCGACTTGATGAAGTATTAGAAGAAACCCCTAATGTTCGTAAAGACTTAGGATATCCACCTCTAGTAACTCCAATGTCACAAATGGTTGGTGTTCAAGCGGTAATGAACGTATTATATGGTCGATATAATTATATTTCAAAAGAAGTAAAAGCATATTTACGTGGAGAATATGGTAAAGCACCTGGTGAAATTAATAAAGAATTACAAGAAAAAGCATTAAATGGTGAAAAACCAATTAGTGGTCGTTATGCCGATACAATTAAAAATGAAATGTCTGATGCAGTGAAAAAATTAGGAACGTATGCAACAGATGAAGAAACTGTATTATCTTATGTTTTATTCCCTCAAATTGCTGAAAAATTCTTCAAAGACCGTGAAGAAAAGAAAGCATTGGTTGCGAAATATACAATTAGAGAGGTTGAATAACTATGATTGAATCATTAACAATGGGTGAAGGATTAAAAATTGCGTTATATGGTTTTACAACTGTATTTATCATGTTAGCGTTGTTAATGGCCATTGTTTCACTTCTTAGTAAAATTGTTACCAAGATGGAAACTAAGAATAAACAAATAGAAGCAGAGCCTGTTAAAGAAGAACCACAAGAAAAAGTGGTCTCAAATGTGGAATACACAGGAGAAATTCAATTAATTGATGTGGATGAAAAAACAGCTGCTTGCCTTATGGCTATTGTAAGTGATGAAACAAAAATCCCACTTGAAAACTTAATCTTTAAGAAGATTCGATTATTGGAGGAAAACTAACATGAAATATGTAATTACATTGAATGGAAAACAATATGAAGTAGAAGTTGAACAAGGACAAGCAACAGCAAACTATGTTGGAGAAGTGTCTCAACAACCTGTTGTTCAACCACAACAAACTGCACCTCAACAAGCTCCTGTTACACAACAACATCCTGTTGCAGTTGGCGCTGGAGAACCAGTTAAAGCACCTATGCCTGGTACAATTTTACAAGTAAATGTATCAAACGGCCAAAAAGTAAAAGCAGGAGATATTTTATTTGTGTTGGAAGCTATGAAAATGGAAAATGAAATTGTAGCTCCAACGGATGGTACAATTACTTCTGTTGTTGTCAGCAAAGGTGCATCTGTACAAACAGATGATGTCCTTGCAACGTTGCAATAGAGGTGATTCATTATGGAATTATCTTTCTTTGGCGTTTTAGGTGAAATATTAGGATCAAGTGGATTTGCTGGTTTAATTCAAGATCCTAAAAGAATCATAATGATTTTAATTGCCTGTGTTTTATTATATATGGGTATTAAAAAGAAATATGAACCATTATTGTTGATTCCAATCGCAATTGGTATCTTATTATGTAACTTTCCAAGTACAGGGATTTTAAATGCACCTGCTGATGGACAAAGTCCTGGATTTTTGTGGGTATTGTATCAAGGGGTACAGCATGCGATATATCCATCGATTATTTTCCTTGGAATTGGAGCGATGACTGATTTTGGGCCATTGATTTCTCGTCCATCTTCATTATTATTAGGGGCAGCTGCCCAATTTGGAATATTTACAGCGTTCTTATTAGCTCTTGCTCTAGGATTTGACCCTAAAGTAGCTGCTGCTATTGGTGTTATTGGAGGAGCGGATGGACCTACAGCTATTTTAGTTGCTTCTCGTTTAGCAGAAGATTATTTACCAGCTATTGCGATTGCTGCTTATTCATATATGGCTTTAATCCCAATGATTCAACCACCTCTAATGAAACTTGTTACAACCGAAAAAGAACGTAAAGTTGAAATGAAACAAATGCGTACAGTTTCTAAGACAGAAAAAATCTTATTCCCAATTGTGGTTATGATTTTCGTTATTTTATTAATTCCAGATACTGCGCCATTAATTGGTATGTTGATGCTAGGAAACTTATTCAGAGAAAGTGGTGTTACAGATCGTTTAAGTGATACAGCGCAAAACGCATTAACAAACATTGTTACAATTGCTTTAGGATTATCTGTTGGATGTAAGGCAAGTGCATCAACTTTCTTATCAATTGAAACAATCATGATTATTTGCTTAGGTTTATTAGCATTTATGCTAAGTACTTTAGGTGGATTACTTTTTGGTAAAATCATGTGCAAATTAAGTCATGGTAAGATTAATCCTTTAATTGGAGCTGCTGGTGTTTCTGCTGTTCCAATGGCTGCTCGTGTAGCACAAGTTGAAGGACAAAAAGCAAATCCAAAGAATTTCTTATTAATGCATGCAATGGGTCCAAACGTTGCAGGTGTTATTGGTTCAGCCGTTGCTGCTGGATTCATGCTTAAAATATTTGGAATGTAAAAACTCGGAATTCCTAGTTTTTTTTGGATAGTATTTATGAAAGAAACATATATGAATAAAAAAGATATTTTATCAACAGAAGGAATAAAAAAATATTTAGATTGTAATTGTGAAATTCACTATGAACAAGAAGTAACATCCACGAATTCTTGTTTAGTTCAACTCGCAAATACAAATATAAAAGAAGGATATGTTTTAGTTTGTTCATCACAAACTAAGGGAAAAGGAAGAACAGGTCACTCATTTTATTCTCCAAGCCAAAGTGGTGTTTATTTATCCGTTTTACTACGACCTGATAAAAGTCCTATGGAGACTACTAATATAACATCGATGGCCGCTGTGGCAGCTTGTGAAGCAATTGAAAAAATTAAAGATGTCCATCCTCAAATTAAATGGATTAATGACATATTTGTGAATCAAAAAAAAGTATGTGGTATCTTAACGGAAGCATCCATTAACACTGAAAAGAAATGTATGGATTATGTAGTACTAGGAATTGGTTTTAATGTCTACGAACCTCAATCAGGTTTTCCTCATGATTTAAAAGATATTGCAGGGTCTATTTTTGATGAAGAAATTGAAGATGGAAAAAACAAATTAGTAGCGTATTTTATTAATTCATTTTTCCATTATTATTCGAATTGGAATCGAAAAGATTATTATCAAGCATATAAAAATCGATGCATGATTTTAAATAAAAAAGTATTAATCAAAGAAAATAATCATTTTAAAGAAGTATTCGCAAAAGATATCAATGAAAACTTTGAATTAATCATTGTTGATGAAGGTTCACAGAGAATTGTGAATTCTGGTGAGGTTCATATTAATGCGAAATTTATTTCATAATTTAAAATATGCAAACAAAAGAACTAACTAAAATTTCATTAATGAGTGCTTGTTTATGTCTAATATGTCCTTTATCTATTTCAATTGGACCTATTCCTATTTCACTTGCTTCTTTTATGGTTATGGTGACTGGTTACTATTTAGGAAGTAAAAACGCAACAAAATCAATTGTACTGTATATAATGATAGGCTGTATTGGTTTACCTGTATTTGCTGGATTTAAAAGTGGTTTTACTACTTTATTTGGCTTAACAGGAGGATATATTATTGGCTATATTCCTTTGGCGTTTTTTTCGGGAATTCAAGCAAATTCTCATATACACAGAATTGGATATATTTTGATGGGAACTTTATTGTTATATGGTATAGGACTAATATGGTTTCAAATATTGACAAGTTCAACTTTTACAGAAAGTTTTCTGATTTGTGTATTACCATTTATTCCTGCTGATATCATTAAAATATTATTATTTTTGATAATTCAACCTAAATTGAAAAAAGATATTCTCACTTAAAGTGATTTAAGTGGGAATTTTTTTACAAAATTGTTATAATAGGCCATATGGAGGAATGAACTATGATTTGTAAACAATGTCAAAGTGAAATATCCGATGACGCTAAATTTTGCCCGAACTGTGGTGTGAAAATAGAAAAAGAAGAACCAGATGAAAAAGAATGGTTTTTTGTAGAAAATGCTAAATCAAATGGAAAATATACAAAAGCGGAAATGATATCTTTCTTTAATGAGGGAAGGATTACAGCTTCTACTTATGTATGGAAAAATGGAATGGATGATTGGAAACATTTTAATGAAACAGAACTGGCATCTGTTGAACCGGAATGTGATCAAGTGCAAGAAGAGCATATTGAAGAACAAACAGTTGAAAAAGAAACAAATGAATTTAATCAATGGTATTATATCAACGCTCAAAATGAACAAGTCGGACCAATCAGTGAAAATGAAATCATTTCATTGTTAGCCTCAGGTACATTAAATCAAAATACATATGTATGGTGTAGTGGTATGGAAGACTGGGAATTTGTTAAGAATACACCTTTAAGTGTATACTTAAAATCTCGTAAGACAAAGGAACAGCCAAAACAAGAATCTTATACGCAAAATACTTCTAACCGTGTTGAGAAAAAGAGTATTGGTCTATATTTATTATTTTCAATTGTAACTTGTGGTATTTTTTCATTGTATTGGTTATATTCCATTGCTCGTGATATTGAAACAATGGAAGGACGCAAAGCAAGTACGAGTCCCGGTATGGTGGTTTTACTTTCACTTGTTACATGTGGAATCTATGAATTATATTTCTACTACAAAGCATGTAAAAGAATTCATGCTTTACAATTCAGTAATGGATATGTTGCAGCCGATGATTCTGTTATTTCCTTGATTTTGGCATTATTTGGATTGGGAATTGTTTCAAAATGCATTATTCAAAGTACAATCAATGATATCCAAAATTTTGCACAATAAATATTTAATAGGAGCAGCAATAATCATTCTGCTCCTTTTTTATCGTTGCCCATTCCAATTTATAACGGGACTTCCATGTCCTGGCTGCAACATGAAAACAAGTTTGTATTATTTACTACATGGTAATATTGAATTGTCTTTGTACTATCATGCTCTATGTATTCTGACAATTATCTTGTTGTCTTTGGCTTTTCTATGTAGAAAAAATAAAAGAATTGTGAAATTAATACTAATTATATGGTGTTTGAGTATGGTTTTATATTATGTATTGCGCATGATTTATATTTTTCCAGAAGCACCAATGAATTATTATGACAAAAGCTTATTAGGAGGGCTTTATGAAAAAGCTTTTATTTATCATTAATCCTAACTCAGGAAAGAAAAAATCAAAATCAGATTTAATAGATGCTTTGGTTTCTTTTAGTGCTCATTATCAAGTTGAAGTATATTGCACTACCAAGCAACTCGATTGTCTTCAAATGATTCAAAACAAAGGAAGTCTATATGATGTCATTGTTGTTTCAGGAGGAGATGGTACTTTAAATGAAGCTGTAAATGGTCTTATTTCTTGTGAGAAGAAACCATTACTTGGATATATTCCAACTGGTACAATGAATGATTTTTCAAAGAACTTTGATTTAACTCCATCATTTGAACAAACAGCTAAGAAAATTGTCCAAAATAGAACTTTTAAATTTGATATTGGAAAAATAAATAATTATTATTTTGCTTATGTTGCTGCTTTTGGAGCATTCACGAATGTCAGTTATGAAACACAACGCGAACTTAAAGAAAACTTAGGAGACATTGCTTATTTGTTAAAAGGAGTATCTGAACTTCCTAATTTAAAGCCATATCATGTTAAAATGAAAATTGATGAACAAAATTATGAAAATGATGTTTTAATGGGTTTGATTGTTAATGGATATCGAGTATCGGGAATGGATGTTATTGAAAAAGATGATCATTTAATGAACGATGGGGTATTTGATTTAATTCTTGTTGAATGGACAGATAATTTATTAGAGTGGATTCATTATCCAATTGGTTTATTAAAACCTAATATTACAGCTAAATTTGTAAAAAGAATTAAGGCAAAAGATATTGAAATTGATTTTGATAGTCCGATTAGTTGGACATTAGATGGTGAAAAAGGAGAAGAGAATACACATTTTGAGGTAAACAATTTACCTCAAGCATTGGAAATCCTATATTAAAAGCTTATTCATGAAAATTATGAATAAGCTCTTTTTTTTGTTGGCGAGTTAATTGTTTAATGGCGTATTCTCGTTTTAAAGCATCGGATTTATTATCGAATTGTTCATAATAAACAAGATGAACAGGACCCCTACAACGAGTGTATTTAGCACCTTTTCCGGTATTATGAAGATGAATTCGATGCTCGACATTGTTTGTATATCCCGTATAGTATGTTTGATCATTACACTCTACAATATATACATAATGCATAAAATCTCCTATAAAAAAAACGAAGAACATCTTCGCTATCGTAAAATGGCTGGGGTACAAGGATTCGAACCTTGGAAATGTCAGATTCAGAGTCTGATGCCTTACCGCTTGGCGATACCCCAATTTGCTTTTTAATTCTATCACTAAATTGTCAAAAATCAACTTAAAATTAATTGAAACTAAATGACTTTACGGTATAATTAAGACGTTGTTAAAAAAGGAGTGGAAATAAATGAAAGTTCGTACAAGATTTGCACCTAGTCCAACAGGTTATATGCACATTGGAAATTTGCGTACTGCTTTATTTGAATATTTAATCGCAAAAAAAGATGGAGGAGACTTCATTTTACGTATTGAAGATACAGACCAGGGACGTAAAGTTGATGGGGCTGTTGATATCATTTATGATACATTGAAAACTTGTGGTTTAAATTGGGATGAAGGACCTGATGTTGGGGGAGACTTTGGTCCTTATGTTCAAAGTGAACGATTAGGAATGTATAAAGGATATGCTGAAAAGTTAATTGAATTAGGAGGAGCTCATTATTGTTTTTGTAAAGAATGTGAATTAGAAGCACAAAGACAAGAAGCGGGTGATTCTTTTAAATTCGTTGATCCATGCAAAAAATTAACGAAAGAACAAGTTCAAGCAAAACTAGATGCTAATGAAGAATATGTTATTCGTCAAACAATTGAAAACGTTGAAATGACTTCTTATTATGATGAAGTTTATGGGCAAATTGATGTAGATGCGGATGTTTTAGAAGAACAAGTATTAATTAAGTCTGATGGGTTCCCAACATATAATTTTGCTAACATTATTGACGATCATACAATGAATATTACACATGTTGTAAGAGGTAATGAATATTTATCAAGTACACCAAAATATAACTTAATTTACGATGCGTATGGATGGGATCGTCCTACTTATGTTCATGTTCCACCTGTAATGAAAGATGAAACTCATAAGTTATCTAAACGAAATGGGGATGCTTCTTTCCAAGACTTAGTTGCCAAAGGTTATTTACCAGAAGCAATTATTAACTACATTGCTTTATTGGGATGGTCTCCAGAAACAGATCAGGAAATTTATTCAATGGATGAGTTAATGAAAGCTTTTAAAGTAAGTCGTATTTCAAAATCAGGTGCCATTTTTGATATTGATAAATTATCATGGATGAATGGAGAATACATTAATAAAATGAGTTTAGATGAATTCTATGAAATGGCTAAACCTATTTTAGAAGAAATTGTTACTAAACCATATGATTTAAAAGAAATTGCTTCTTTAGTTCAACCTCGTATTAAAAGAATCCATAGAGATGAAATTGAACCATTAATTGATTTCTTTGAAGAATTACCTGATTATGATTTAGAAATGTATAAACATAAAAAGATGAAAACAACCAAAGAAAATTCAATTGAACCATTAAAAGAAGCTTACCAAGTTTTATCTGAATTAGAAGATTGGTCAAATGCACAAGATATTCAAGATGCTTTGATGACTTTACCAGCAAAACTAGAAGTGAAAAATGGTCGTGTATTATGGCCTGTTCGTACAGCTGTATCGGGAAAACAATTTACGCCTGGAGGAGCTATGGAAATAGGACATATTCTTGGAAAAGAAGAAACGCTTCGTCGTATTCAAATTGGAATTGAACGATTAGAAAAGGACTTGGCTAATAATCAATAATGATTGAAATTCTAATTAAAGTCGCTGAATTTGTTGTGATTTTTATCATTGGATGGGCATTAGGTCCATTCTTAAAAAACAAAATCATAAAGTTATCGAAAAATGTTCAAGATCAAGGTGTTATTACTTTTATAGGATCAAGTATTTCTGTGATTATACGTGTCATCTTTGTAGTTATAGCGCTTGCTAGTGTTGGAGTTGATATATCGATCATTGTCGGTTCATTTTCAGCTTTAGGGTTGGGTATATCTTTGGCTTTAAAAGATAATATGGCTAATGTAGCTGCCGGTCTTCAAATTCTATTTACTAAACCATTTCAAATAGGTGATTATATTCAAGTAGATGAATCTGAGGGAGTGGCAAGTCGTATTGAAGTAATGTATACAACTTTAACAACTGTTTCGAATCAAGAAGTTATACTTCCTAATTCGATGATTATTAATCGAGAAGTAATTAATTATTCTAAAAATAAAAAAAGACGAATTCATATACAAGTACCAATGTCTTTAAAATCCAATCCAGATGTATTATGTGGTGCATTTAAAGAAGTTGTTCTTGCTAACGATAAAGTTTTAAAAGAAGAAGATATTAATGTTGTGATTGAAAAATTTGATCGAGATTATTATATTCTTGGCATATTTTGTTGGACGAGTATTGAAACGTATTGGGATGCATTATATGAATTAAATCAAGCCGTACAAAATAAAAAACTGGAAATGAATATTCCAGTTCCATCTCGTATGATAGGAATTGACAAATAAAGTCGATTCCTTTTTTATATGAGTTCATATTTCTTGAAAGCATTGTAGATACCATCATTTAAAAGTGAAGTGGTAACATCGTCACAATATTCTTTCACTTCTTGAGGTGCATTTCCCATGGCAATGGAAATATGAGATTGATCAAACATAGGTAAATCATTAAAACCATCGCCAATTGAAATGACATCATTTTTAGTTAATTTGAAATAATCAATTAATGTTTTCATTCCTGTTCCTTTAGTAACGGCTTTATTTGAAATTTCACCGCTTTGGGATCCCAATGGTGCAAAAGTAGCAGGTACAAGATCGTAATTGTCTTTGAATTCATTTTCTATTTGTTGATAAGAAAGATGAGATTCAATAAAAGTTACTTTATTAATATTTTGTTTTGATAATTCTTCATAAGATAAAACAATTGATTGATGACAAAGAACATAAACTGTATTTTTTATTTTTTCTTTTTCTGGTAAATGTGAACAATATTGTTTTTCTAATTCAACTAAGCGTTTTTTTGCAATTTCATTTACGAAAATAGTAGATGAACTTTCTAATAAAACAGGAATGTTATTTGTTTTTATAAAGGCAAGTAGTTCATTAATTTGTTTAGAATCAAAATAGATGTCTAATAAATCTTTTTGGGAAGTATAAATTGTTGCACCTGAACCACAGACAATGCCATCAAAAGGAATTTTTAGTAACTCGCCAAATATTTCACATCGCTGTCTTCCTGTACATAAACAAACTTTGTGCCCTTTGGCTTGTGCTAAAGCTATAGCTTCTTTTGTACTATGCGGAATAAGGCCACTATGATCAAATAATGTACCATCCGCATCTAAAAAAATTATCTTCATTTCTTTTCCTCACTAAACAAATGATACTAAAGATTTTTGATTTGTAAAGATAACTTGAGTTTTAGGGGCTATTTATAGTATCATTTATAAGACGAATGAGGGATGTTATGTTACAAAATTTAATTATTTTAGGAATTGTTCTTTTAGTTGGTATTGTTTTAGTTTTGATTCCAACAAAGAACTGGAATAGAATACTTAAACCATTTACTTTATCCACAACTGGAATTCGATATATTAGAAGGCGTAGAGATCATGTTGATACATTGGCAAATGTATTTTTATTTGTATCGGCATTATTTTGTATTCTATATTGGATAATTCCTTTTTATCAAATTTTTTATGTATTATGGTTATTGTTTTCTTTCCTATGTACTTTTGCCCAAGCAAGTAGAGTAAGTGCTTCAGCTAGTACAGCCGTTGGAAAAATTACGTTGTTTGGTGTTTACTTGATGTTTGGAATTGGTTTAGTTGGAGGAATTGGATTATTGAATAATAATGTTGCTTCTGCCTATGTTTCCAGCTTTTTCAAGGACATCATACAAGGAAATTTATTAAATCCATATTATTATTTTACGGATCCAACGATTACGGTTGTAGTAACAGAAGGAATTATTTTATTTTTTCCTTGTTATTGTTTATGGGCGCAATTCAATTATATGCGACTAGAGGATACATTTAAAGCAAGATGGATTGCGACTTATGTTTTAAAAGTTATTTTTGTTTGTGCACTAATGTATGGTATATCCTCTTTTGGATTTGACTTTATAAAAGTCGTTTTTCAAATAAAAGATATTTAAAAAGACGATTTTTCGTCTTTTTTTTAGGAGGTTTAGATGAAAAAAGAAATTGTCGATAATTGTATTGAATGCATAAAAAATAAACAATGGGTAGAATTTGAAGATGGATTCCCATTTTATAATCCGGCTATTATCGCTTTAGAAGATGAATTATACGCCACTTTATGCATGGATGCTAATTATATAGAAAACTACAATAATATTAAAGATATTCCAATTAATGAATTATCTATTACGCAAATATATACGTATCTTAGTTATATTTTTAAAACGGAACAATTTGTGATTGGTCACATTGATCAATATTGTCAAAATGGAATTTTAGAACAATTATTAGAAAGAGTGTAGAAATGGCAAAGTTAATATTTAATTATGGAGCGATGGGGTCTAGTAAAAGCGCAAATGCTTTAATGGTTTTATACAATTATGAAGAAAGAAATCAAAATCCTATTTTATTAAAACCTAATATTGATACACGAGATGGACAACATATGGTCAAGTCGCGTATTGGTTTAACGCATCAATGTGATTTGTTAAATGAATTCTTAGATAAATACCATGAAAATAATGAATACGTTGATCAATTTGATGCCATTATAGTTGATGAAGTACAATTTGCTTCTAGAGAACAAATCGATGATTTGTCTGATATTGTAGATTTTCATAATATTCCGGTTATATGCTATGGATTACGATGCGACTTTCAAAATGTATCTTTCCCAGGTTCTATGCGTTTAATGGAAATTTGTGATGAAATTAAAGAAATTAAAACAATTTGCTGGTGTGGTAAAAAAGCTGTATGCAATGCCCGTTATAATGAAAATGGAATTGTAAAAGAAGGAGATCAGGTTGTATTAGGATCAAATGAATCTTATATTTCTCTTTGCCGCAAGCACTTTAAATTAGGACAATTAAAAAAGGATTAATATGATTTGTATTTCACTTTATTTTGATGAACAAACAAATGAACGCTTTTCAAGGTTATCAAAGAAAATTCAAGAATTTACCAACGTATCTTATGAAATTCCTTATCACATCACATTATGTGCAGGATATCAAAATTTAAAACTTGATTCAGTATTTTCTTCATTTGATATTGAATTTGTTTCACTTGGTATATTAAATAATAGTATATGTGTATTTCCAATCATTGATGCATCATTATATAATGCCTATAAAGTAGCACAAGATACTATTGATGAACAAAACTGTAATCGATATTATCCTAAAGGGAAAATATTTAGTCATGTTACACTTTGTAAACATTTAACATCAAAACAATTGAGCGATGTTTTTTTAGCTATTCAAAATAATTTCAAACCCTTTAAAGGAAAAGTTGTTAGATGTTCGATTACTCAAACGAATCCTTATCAAGAATTAAATATATATAAGTTGAAAGAAGGTGACTAAAGTGAAAAAGAAATGTGATTATTGTGATAATTACTTCGATGATAGTGAATCAAATTGTCCTTATTGCGGAGCTCCTAATGAACATATTTCTAGAAATAGTGATCAACAACCTCAAACAATAAGTGAATTAAAACAATGGTATGTATCTCATAATTTACCTGATGAAAAAATCACGCGTTTCTTTATTGGAAAAGATGTGAAAGAAGCTCGTTGTTTTGGTATTTATCAAGATGAGAACAGCGGAGATTTTATTGTTTATAAAAATAAAGACGATGGATCTCGTTCGATTCGTTATCAAGGAAAAGATGAAAAGTATGCTGTAAATGAACTTTATCAGCGTTTGCGTGCAGAAATTTCAAATCAAAAAAAAAATACAAGACCATCTTCTTCTAAATCAACAATAAAAAGAAGAAAAAGTAATACTTCCTTTCAAATCATATTTGCATTAATCATTCTATTTATGATTTTATCTTTTCTTTTTCAATTTAGTTTTGGACCTAGAATAGGATATTATCGATATAACGGAAGAGAATATTATTACACAAATAATAACTGGTATTACTACGATGATTTTTTAGATGATTGGTTGTATAGCGATGATGTCGACTATGAACTTAATGAAGATGCATCGGATTACTATCAATCAAAGGACTATAGTTCACAATACGGAACTTCAGATTTTGATGATAGCCAATGGGCTAGTGATGATTCTGATTTTTCTAGTGACTGGGACAATGACAGTTCTTGGGATTTTTCTGATAGTTGGGATTCATCAAGTACAGATTGGTCGAGTGATTGGTAATATGAATGGTATAAAAATTTTTTGTGTGGGTTATTATGGAATCAAAATTATATGGAACACAATCTACAATGAATTAAAAAAGAGAGGCATGAAAAAGCCATTAAACGATGTTGTAAAAGATATTTATGATGAAGGTCGTTATAAACAATTCATGGATTATGAAAAACAATGCCGTACTTTATCTTTACTTCAATTGATATTAGAAGCTTTATTTACTTGTTCTATGGTTTGTAGTCCTTTTTTTGAATGGGTATCACAATTTAGTGTTTATCAATCTCTTTTAATTTCGATTGTAGTTTTTATGATTTGGGATGCTGCACTATCATTTATTATGCAGTATTATAAGACTTTTGTGATTGAAGAAAGATTTGGAATGAATAAGATGACCAAAAGAAAGTTTAATCATGAGTTTCTTATTGACTTAGTGT
>JAQYFP010000137.1 GCA_028723085.1 Erysipelotrichaceae bacterium
CTTTAAAAGAAAAGCGGCTTGAACAAATTTTAAATACATTATCATTTAAAACAGTAGATGATTTATATGTAGGAATTGCTAATAAGAGGGTATCCCTAGAATCTATTATCAATCGTTTGGTTCGTAATCGACAAACAACACTTGAAGATGAAGAAATTATCAAACATGTTAATAAGGAAGCAAGTAAATATAAACGTGTTAGTGGCTGTGGCGTGATTGTGCCTGGTATTGATACGATTTCGGTTTCCTTAGCGAATTGTTGTCAACCAATTCCAGGTGATGAAATCGCGGGATATATTTCAAAAGGACAAGGAGTTAAAGTGCATCGTGTGGATTGTCCAAATATTATCAATGAAAAGAAGCGTTTGATTCCTGTGGAATGGAGCGATGATATTCAAGAAAAGACATATGATGTTCAACTTGTTGTTTCAAGTACCGATCGAAACTACTTGTTAAGTGATATTATGACAACGCTTCAACAATGCAATGCGTCTTTACGTCATGTAGATAGTTATGTAAATGAAGATAATTTAACGGCAACAACTAAGATGTTGATATCGGTTAAAGATGCGAATCATTTAAAGATTATCATGGCAAATTTAAAGAAAGTTCGTAGTGTAAATGAAGTTGTTCGTACGATTCAATAAGGTCTGTTTACAGGCCTTTTTTTATAGCTTTGCAAAATTTTCTATCTTATTTTTGGAAATATTTCCAAAAATGAAAATTTTTCTTTTTTTTACATTCTCTTTATGGTATGATTCAAATTATTGGAGAGTGAGTGATATTATGGAAAAGAAGAGATCAGTCTGGTCTAGTAGAGCAACGTTTATTCTTGCTGCGGTTGGATCAGCTGTTGGTTTAGGAAATGCTTGGCGTTTTCCTGGATTGGTCGCAAAACATGGTGGAGGGGCGTTTTTATTAGTTTATATAGTTGCCTTATTTGCCATTGGAATTCCTCTATTAATGATGGAATTAGCGGTTGCTAGAAAGTTCCACAAAGGAGCAGGAGAATCCATGCGTGGAATTAATAAGAAGACAGAATTTATTGGATGGGCAGCAACTGCCAATGCCTCTGTTATCGTAACGTATTATGCGATTGTATTCGCATGGGTTATTATGATGTTCTTATTTTCTTATAAGTTCATTGGTATGACTGGAGATTCTGCTGCGGCTAGTAATTTATTTGCGAATTTAACACAAACAACATGGGATGTTACAGGGTATACAATTCCAATCAATGTTTTAGTTTGTGTCGTAATTGCTTGGATTGCGATTTATTATTGTATTCGTAATGGGGCAAGTAGTGTAGGAAAAGTTGTTAAATACACAGTTATGCTTCCTGTTATTTTATTGTTGATTATGGCTGTTAAAGGATGCATGATGCCAGGAGCTATGGAAGGACTACACAGATTGTTTATTCCAAACTTAGAAGCTTTAAAAGATCCTTCATTATGGGTTGATGCGATTGGGCAAGTATTCTATAGTTTATCAATTATGATGTCTATTATGTTTGCGTATGGGTCTTATTTAAGTGAAGAAGGCAATATCGCAACCGATGCGATTTTAATTGCGATTAGTGATGCGGCTGTTAGTGTTTTATCTGGTGTTGTAATGTTTTCAACAATGGGTGGAGTTGGAATGTTAGATTCCATGTCAACAAGTGGAGTTGCCACTGCTTTCATTATCTATCCACAAGCGATTGTTAACTTAACAAGCAATGGATATGTAAACGCAATCTTTGGTGCTATTTTCTATTTAATGCTTGTAACATTGGCAATTGATTCTGCCTTCTCAATTGTTGAAGGTGTTTCCGCTTCTGTTTCGGATAAATTTAAATTGGATCCTAAAAAGACAACACGCGTTATTTGTTGTGTTGCCGCTGTGATTTCATTGTTATACGCAACACGAGCTGGTGTAGCTTGGCTTGATATCGTTGATAACTGGACAAACCAAATTAACTTAATTGTTATCGGGGTAATGGAATGCATTGCCATTGGTTGGTTGTTTGATATTAAGAAAGTTTTAAAACAAGTCAATCGTAATACGAAAAAATTCAAAGTTCCTTATTGGTGGTTTGGAAATGCCATTCGTTACATTGCTCCAATTTCATTAACAATCCTATTCATCTGGAATATCTATGATTTATTCTTTATTAAAGGTGGACATTATGGATATGCACTATGGGCTGAAGTTTGTGCAGGATGGATTGTATCGGCTTTAGTATTTGTGAGTGGATTCTTTGTTAAGAAAATTGTTGATCATAAAAAGAAAAATGGTTTTGTGGAAAACGAAATTGTTTGGATTGATGAAGAAGAAGAGGCTGTAACAGTTAAATAGCCTGTACAAAAAAGGATAGCTGACTCAATTACTTGAGCTGCTATCCTTTTTATGTGGTAAAATATGTGTATGCTAAAAAACATAATTAACCAAAC
>JAQYFP010000138.1 GCA_028723085.1 Erysipelotrichaceae bacterium
ATTTATTTAAAGCTTCATCTTTATTCATAACAACACATCCTTTCGAATAATAAAGACAAAACTATGATAGAATAAGAAATAGGAGAGAACCAGGCTTTATAAAAAAAAGCCCACACTCGTTAGAGTGTGTTAGTTCAATGATACTATGAAAAAGATCAAAGATTCAAAGTAATATTAGAACTATGTCAAACGAAAAAGAAAGTATATACCGAAGAAATCATGGAATGTTGTCATTGTTCCATTGCCACAGTTCGTAGAGACTTACAAGAAATGGAAGACAATCATATGATTCAACGCTTTCATGGAGGGGCTTTACAAATTAATGCCAATGAACTTCCGATGTTTTATAAATCCGTTGATCATTATGAAGAAAAAGATAGAATTGCACGCAAGGCATGTGAACAAATTAAAGACCATCAAGTAATTTATTTAGATGCCGGTAGTTCTACTTTTGAAATGATTAAATACATTTATAGTAAAGACATTACCGTTGTGACCATTGGAATACCCCATGTCATCGAATTAATGAATCGTAACATTAAAACGATTGTTCTGCCTGGTCTTGTCTATAAACAAACAGAAGCTATTAGTGGAAAAATCACAGTGGATGCTCTTTCTTCTTATCATTTTGATTGTGCTTTTATGGGCGTAAATGGCATTGATGAAGTTCATCAAATTACCACAACTAATAAATGGGAAGCGAAAGTAAAAGAAAAAGTGATTAAACAATCTGATAGATCTTTTATTTTAGCCGATCATACTAAGTTTCATAAAGTCTATCCCCTTCAATATGCCAAGCTAAGCGATGTAACATGTATTAGCTGTATTTCTCCAATTAAAATGAAATACATAAAAACATAAGTGCTGTTTTTAAATCATAACACGCTAAGATTAAAAAGAATAATTAGTAAATAATCATTTAAAGAACAACTCAATTATTATAAGTTGTTCTTTTTAACATTATTATAATTGACAATCTCATGTAGTATTTTATAATAAGGCTTGGGATTAGATTTATTATGAAAAGAAAAAAAAAGAAGACTAAATAAAAAATTATTATTTATTGTGATTATTATTCTTGTTTTGTGTTTAAGCCACAATCGTATTTCTTTGATGAGGAAAGGATATAATTGGCATGAACAAGGAATCATTTTAAATTTAGATAAAGATAAAAGAAATGATGTATTAGATTATGATGGTTACATTGATGTGATGAATTGGAATGAATATTCAAATCAAAGTAATTATGTTTTATATGATTTAATTTATCAAAATTCTGTTATGTCAAAAACCAAAATAGTAAACTATGTTGATTCTTATATGGAATTAAAGCCACAATTAGATGAACTAGGATTTAGTCAAGATGTTATCATAAAACGAATTGATGAATTATCAATTGATGATTTAAAAAGTATCATTTCACAAAATGTATCCTATAATAAAGTTAAAAAATATATGAATATAACTGGCTATCAAGTTTGTGATTTTAAAGACTATTTAAAATACGATGGAACTGCATTAGAAGCTGTTTTACATGTATCCTATCCTGGAATCAATACATGTGATTTAAATGATCGAACGTATTTAATTGAGCAACCTGATAATTTACTTGTTTTAAGTAAAAAAGGTTTTATGATTGATGAAAGTTATGAACCAGGTGTTAGAGAAGTAGATATAGCTAGTGAAGAAGGTGCTTATCTAATTGATGAAGCAGCATCGAGTCTAGAAAAAATGAATGAAGATGCTTCAAAATTAGGATTATCCCTCGTAGTAAAGTCATCTTATCGTTCTTATGAAAATCAAAAAGAATTATACGACTACTATTTAAGTATCTATGATTACTCTTATGCATCCACTTTAGTCAATGTTCCTGGTTTTAGTGAATATCAATTAGGACTTGCGATAGACCTAACAAGTCAAAGTGTTTTAGGTGGCATATATACTGACTTCTCCCAAACAGAAGAATACCAATGGTTAGTTAATAACTCATATAAATATGGATTTATTTTAAGATATCCTGAAAATGAAAGTGATCGAACAGGAGCTATGAATGAGCCTTGGCATTTTCGATATGTAGGAAAAGATATAGCCAAAGAAATTTATGAAAAAAATGAATTGTTTGAAGATTATATATGGGAACATGGTTTTAGTTACAGTCTTAAATTACAGTAGGATGAATTGATCCTACTTTTTTTTATTATGTTTAAGTGTTGTTTTTTTTGCGTTCTGATGTATTTTAAAGATAGAATTAATCAATTAACACAATTGAAAGGAGCATCCAATGAATTCTAAATCTAAGCTTTTCTATTATATAGACATAGTACTTGTTGTGATCTTATTTTTGTATCTATATTTTAAATATAGAATTATTGGGATTGTATTTATTTCTTTAATATATGTTGGTTTTAGAATATTATTATTTCAATGTGTAGATCATACCGATTCTAAATTTGAAATTATATATTACATTGATTTTGTGATTATCACCCTTATACTATCGTATCAATGCTCCACAGCCAAAGCGCGTTGGCCTATAGGGATGCCTCTTATTTATGTATCGTTTAAATCCGCATTATGTCGAGCTATAAAAAATAATAAATAAAGTGATCCTCTCATTTTTTGAGAGGATTTTTCGTATTATAGAATTAGAAATTATTAATGTAATATAATCTAATTCTATTTTTATTTATGTTCATAATAGAAGGTTAAAATCATGGATTGAGACTGCATGGATTTCGTATAACAAGATGAGCATTTGTATGTAAACATCTTACTTCTTTTAATAAATATCAAGTAGAACTGGAAACATTGTAATTTCTAGTTCTTTTATTTTATAGGCATATATTATAATCGAACTTAAGAAAGCAAGGATATAGTCTCTTTTGAAACATTTATATGATTTCGTC
>JAQYFP010000139.1 GCA_028723085.1 Erysipelotrichaceae bacterium
TACAGATATGACAATACGAGAAGGAGTTATTATGCCAGCAAGAAATATTACAATTTATGGAAGGATTTTTAAAAATACACCGGTAAAAGATTTTAATTTCTTTACTCGTATCTTGCGTCAATTATTTCAAGCAGAATTATTGTTAAAAAATGAAATCGGGTTAGAATATGAACCCAGACAAAGATTGTTAAAAGCCTTCTCTAGAATATGTGAAGCTGGCATTTTGCTTGCTGATTCAAGTAAAGAAAGGAAAAAATGGTTGAATAGCTCAATCAATGATTTAGATTTGAACTATTTTTGTTCACTTTTAAAACAAACAACGAAAGGAAAGCTACACATGATGACACTACAAATTATTTCACCATCTAAAAGTGCATTTAGTTTAACTGATGAGAAAAAACAAAAATCTATTGATTCGTTAAAAAAATATTTTAAAGAGATTACGTTTTCAAAATATTTTGCAGAAAAACCCACACATGGTATATCGGGTTCAATTTCACATCGAGTAGAGGATTTAAACAATGCATTTAAAAATTCGAATATTGATGTTATTATGGCTTATTCAGGTGGTTTTGATTGCAATAAACTGTTGGATCTAATAGATTGGAACAGTATTAAAAAGAATCCTAAGATTTTTTGTGGAATGTCGGATATAACGGTCTTATGTAATGCCATCTTTGCAAAAACAGGAATTGTCACATTCTTGGGACCTGTATTTTCACAGTTTGCAACATTTAATGATAATATCCATGATTTTTCTGTAGAGAGTTTTTACAAAATGTTGATGAACCATAAGATGGTTATTCCTACCAGTAAGATATGGAGTAATGATCGTTGGATAACACAAGAAGAAAAAAACTCAGATCATTTTATCTTTTTAAATAAAAAGGATTTTAGTGGGACACTTATTGGTGGAAATTTATCCTCTTTTGATTTATTGTTTCAAACACCTTATATGCCTAAAGCTAATAAAATTGTTTTGCTATTAGAAGAAGATGATCATATTTGCTCAATGCCGAACGGAATGGGGCCAGATTTATTTTTTGAAAGGGAATTAACCCATATAACTCAAATGGATTTTTTCCCGAAAGTCCAGGCCATACTAATAGGACGATTTAAAAAAGAAAGTCATATAATTTCAGAAAAAATAAAAAAAATTATTCAGAATAATACGAAACTTAAAAATTTGCCTGTTTTCTATGGTTTAGATTTTGGTCATACAAATCCTGTTTTAACACTACCTATAGGCGGCCTGTGTCGGTATTCTGTTGAAAAGGATGAAATTTCTGTTTCTTTTTAGAATTTTAGATTAAAGATTGTACATTTATTTGTTGAATTAATTGAATTATTTGGCTTTGAAATGTTGGTGTTTTAGGCTGTTCCTTTTTTCCTAATATTTCTAACATTTCTTTAGCTTTGTTATCGTCTATCTTGGATATATTATTAAATGCGGAGGGGTGCCAATCTGCTGTTTTATCTTTAAATTTCAGGGAATATAACAGATAAAGTTGTTTTTGAGCCATAGACAACCTGTTCAATTCATTTTCAACTTCTACTTGATTAGTATTACGTATATATGGAAGATAAATTGTCATTAATTGTGAATTTGGATGATGGATTTGGTGTAGAATGTTAATTAAAAAGCTTGGATAAATGCTGTGTTGACTTGCAAGAATGATTTTTTTAGGGTCATCCCATAACGAGGCATAGTTCGACCAAAAAAAGTCAACATCTAAATTATATTGTGTTCCATTTAAAGTGAAGGGGATGTTTGTATTTCGTTGTTTTGATATCAGGATATTTTTCTCAGTAAATTTTGAATTAAATTCATCAAGATCTCTTTGAGAATATAAAGGAAAAACCGGAGCTCTCGGTTTAATTAAATGAGGAATATGAAATAATAAAACTTTTTTCTCTTCGACTAAACATGGCCTTTGACAAATTTTACACTTATGGAACTCTGATTCTTGATAGTTTGTTCGACCAGTTTTTGAATCCAAACTATCTTCTAAACAATCAATTCTTCCACAAGGACA
>JAQYFP010000140.1 GCA_028723085.1 Erysipelotrichaceae bacterium
GTAATACAAATCCACGTTCACATATTTCAATCATACAAATAACAATTACCGTTATCAACCGCGGTTTAAAAGTGTTGATAGAAAGTAAAAGTATATTCTAAATGACTGTTAGATGAGTCAATTAGAATATACCAGGTGAATAATATGAATGGCTTTAATGAAGAACTAGAAAAATTATATATAATTTTTGAAACAGCAGAAGGTAAAGATCCTCAAGATGTTGCATTGGTTTGTCGACAAGTATTAGAAAAGTCTATTGATTTGATTTTCAAGTTTTTAAACGTTCGTAAACCAGTATCAGCTAGTTTATTAGAATTAATTAATAATGAAGCTATTCAAGCTTTTTTTGATAATGATGTAATTTTAGATGAGCTTCATTTTATTCGTATTGTAGGTGTGAATGCCTATCACAATAAACACATTCGTAGTACTCAAGCTAAAGTAGCACAAGATAATGTAGAATTTTTACTTCAATTTTTAAAGGCAAAATTTAATAATGAAGATCTTGTTGTAAATAAGGTAAAAACAATATCGGATGTTGATGAAAATATAGTTTCATGTAATAAGAAATCAAATGAATTAACAGAATATTGTACGCGTAAAGTGTACATTGATTTATATCTTCAAGAAGCAGGATGGGAAGTTCTTGAACCAAAGTCACAGACTGTACTTCCTAATGGAACAAAAGTAAAAAGTGGAAATCCAATTCCTGGAAAAGCTTGTTCGGAAATTATGGTAAAAGGATTACCTACTAAAACAGGAATTGGTTTTTGTGATTATGTTTTATACGGTAGAGATGGAAAGCCTCTTGCGATTGTTGAAGCAAAAAGGACTTCAGTTGATGCGATAAAAGGACAGCAACAAGTTAGAGAATATGGAAGATGCATGGAAAAACAATATGGGTATATTCCTGTTTTATATTATACAAATGGTTATGATATCTATGTTATAGATGGAAAATATCCACCAAGAAAAGTTTCGGCATTTCATACTTTAGATGAATTAACATATATAATTCAAAAAAGATCAAATAATGGCATTACTGACATGCAAGTAAATAAAGATATTGCAGGACGTCCATATCAAGTGATGGCAATCACAAATATATGTGAACGGTTTAATAAAATGCATCGAAGAGGTTTACTTGTTATGGCAACTGGTACAGGGAAAACACGTACTGCTATTGCCTTAGTAGAATTGCTTATTCGAAATAAATTTATTAAAAATGTTTTATTTTTAGCAGATCGAACGAGTTTGGTTAGACAAGCATTTAAAAACTTTCAGAAATTATTACCGGATATGACGTATTGTGTAGCTTCTGATAAATCATTAGCAAACGATGATAATGCCCGGATTACTTTTTCAACTCATCAAACAATGATTAATTTAATTGACCAAGAAAACAAAGACTATACTGTAGGTCGATTTGATTTAATTATCATTGATGAAGCGCATCGTTCTATTTTTAACAAATATGGTGCTATTTTCGATTATTTTGATTCATTATTAGTTGGATTAACCGCAACACCTAAAGATGAAGTTGATGCCAATACATATGATTTATTTAATTGTGAAAGTGGTGTACCTAACTTTGCGTATTCTTTAAAAGAAGCAGTTGAAGAAAAATATTTAGTTCCTTATAAATTGGTTAACCGTACTTCAAAACAATTAGAAAATGGAATTGAATATGATGATTTGTCTGAAGAAGATAAAGAAAGAGTTAATGAATTAACTGATGAGAATTTTGATGATGGAGATTTAATTTCCAAAAATAAATTATTTAGTAAGGTTTTTAATAAAGATACATGTCGAAAGGTTCTTGATGATTTAATGAATCAAGGACTTCGTGTAAATCAAGGACAAGTTCTTGGTAAAACTATCATTTTTGCGGTCAATCATTTTCATGCCAATTTAATTGTGGAAACATTTAATGAATTATATCCACAATATCCTAATTATTGTAAATTAATTGATAATCAAATAAAAAATAGTGAACACTTAATTGATGAATTTGAAACAGATGATGAATTCAGAATTGCTGTATCTGTGGATATGTTGGACACTGGAATTGATGTGCCATCGGTATTAAATTTAGTCTTCTTTAAACGCGTGAATTCATCAATTAAGTTAATTCAAATGATTGGCCGTGGAACACGTTTGTGTGAAAATTTAATTGATGGAAAAGATAAACAATATTTCTTAATCTTTGATTATTTTAATAACTTAAAAGATGAAAATCCTGAGAATATTAAACAACCAATTTCAATATCACAAAAATTATTTGAAATAAGATTGGATATGATGTGTGAGATGCAAACATCAACACACCAATCTAATCCAGAACATAAAAATTATTATATAGAATTAAAAAATATTGTTTACAGTGCCGTAAAAGCAATTAAAGATACAGGTTCTCAAAGAATGAGTGTAAGAGCAGTAATGAGTACGGTAGATAAATATTATGACTTTAATAATTGGGAATACATTGGTTCTTTTGCGCAAAAAGAAATTAAACATGTATTAGCTCCACTAATTCAAAGTGACATTAAAGAGCACTATTTAACTTTATCTTATGATTATAAAATGCTTCAAATTGAAGAAATATTGATTACAGATGGAAATGTTGAAAGAGCAACTGCATTAATTAAAAATATTCGATTGATTGCACAGAAATTATTGGATAAGGGAGTCATAGTCGCAATAGATGAAAAAAAGGATGATTTAAATGAAATGTATAAAGGAGATATTTGGCTGAATCCAACTATTTCTACATTGGAATATTGAACTAACACACTCTAACGAGTGTGGGCTTTTTTTTATAAAGCCTGGTTCTCTCCTATTTCTTATTCTATCATAGTTTTGTCTTTATTATTCGAA
>JAQYFP010000141.1 GCA_028723085.1 Erysipelotrichaceae bacterium
TTTATATTTATCTATTTCAAGTAATTGTTCAAAAGAAGGATTTGGTTCTAATTCAGCTTTTATATCTAAATCCTGACCTAAAATCATGCCATCAATACCAGCATATGATGATAAATAATATACCAGTTTAACCTTTTGTTCATTATCACATTCACTGTTCAAAATAACTTCAAATGCCTTTGTCAATAATCCATCTCCAGCTAAAATAGCTGTTGCCTCATCGAATGCTTTATGACAACTTGGTTTACCACGTCTTAAATCGTCGTTATCCATACTTGGTAAATCATCATGAATTAAAGAATATGTATGAATCATTTCTACTGCACATGCAGCTGGAAACCCGAGTTCCGGGTTGATTCCATATCCTTTTAAAAGGGCAAAACATAGCTGAGGGCGTATTCTTTTTCCGCCATTCATTAATGAATATGACATTGCTTCTTTTGTCTTACTTTTCGTATTTTCGTTCACTTTTTTATATAAGTATTCTTCAAATTCAGTTTGTAGAATCATCTTGCACCTCATTTTTCATTAATTCATCAATTTTTAATTCAAATTCTTTTAATTGTTGATCACATTGATTGGATAATTTAATACCTTCTTCAAATAATGACATCGCATCTTCAAGTTCAAGGTTGTTTCCATTTAAAAGTGATACAATTTCATCTAAACGCTTCATAGCTTCCTGAAATTTTAATTTTTTTGGCATATTATTCTTCCTTTTTTACTACTTTAGTAGTGATTTTTCCTTTGTGAAGTAAAATTTCAAGTTCATCACCACACTCAACTTGATTGATGCTTCGAATAATGGTGGAATCTTTTTTTGTCAGTGAATATCCGCGTTCCAGAATATTTAAAGGACTATAAGCATTAAGTAAAGAAATTTTATTCGCAAAGGCTTGTTGATTTGTTTGTTTATAATTGATAATAGCTTCTTCTAAATTTACTTGATTTTTCTTTAATTTGCACTGTTCTAAGTATTCTTTCAATTTTGATTGTAAAGAATCTTTTTTATGTTGTATATTAATTTGCTCAATATCAATATTTTGTTTAAATTTTGAAAAAGCGTATTCATACGAATCTAATTGAATGATTAAATCAGTAATGTAACTATGCGGATCAATTAAATAGGGCTGATTTTTTATTGATAGAAATTGTGATTTATTTAAAGTAAATAGATGATTAATATTTTTTATTAATTCATTTCTTGTTTGTTTCCAATGTTTCCTTAAATCTTTGGTATCAACACTTACATATTGTGCTGCTGCTGTTGGAGTTAAAGCACGGTAATCAGAAACTAAGTCAGTTAATGTGGTGTCTGTTTCATGGCCAATACCAGAAACAATAAAAGTATTAAGATTATAAATTGTTTTAACTAATTGTTCATCATTAAAACAAAACAAATCTTCAAAACTTCCTCCTCCACGAACTAATAAAAGGGCATCATGATTTTTTTCATCTGCTTTTAATAAAGCCTGGATTATAGAAGATGGTGCATTATTTCCTTGTACATAAGCTGGATATAATGTAACCTTCATAGCTGGAAATCGCAAAGAAATTGTTTTAAGAACGTCTTGCAATGCAGCTCCTTGTTTTGCGGTAATAATACCGATATTTTCAATCCATTCTGGTTTATCTTTTTTATGAGATGAATCAAAATATCCTTGTTGATATAACCTTTGTTTTCTTTGTTCCAGTTCTTGATATAAAGCACCGATTCCATCTTCCTTTATATATTTCACATTTATTTGAAGACTTCCTCTTTGTTCATATACATTGATTGTTCCTGTCAGACAAACTTTCATTCCTTCTTTTAACTCAAAATTAAGTTGTCTTACATAACTACTAAACATGATACAGCTCATTTCACTATACTGATCTTTTATTGAAAAATAATAGTGCCCCGAACGGTGTTTAGTTAAGTTAGATATTTCTCCTTGTATCCAGACATTGGATAAATTAATGTTTTGATTTAAAACATTCTTAATTTTTAAAACAAGGGATGAAACAGGAACAACAATTTCTTGTGTCATAGTCTATCCAAAACCCCATTAATTAATTTATATGAATTATCATCGCAATATTTTTTAGATAATGTAATGGCTTCATTGATAACAACTGCTTTAGGTGCATCGTTTGCCAAAATTTCTTGGAATGACATTAATAAAATAGCTTGTTCTAATAAACTCAAACGATCAAAAGACCAGTCAGAACGTAATAAATCATTGATTTTTTTGACATAGATATCTTTATTTTCAATTGTTCCGATTGTTAAACTATATAAATATCCATCAATTTCATTGCATCCCTTCATGTTTTCAAATACACATTGACGAATGTCTTTATTTAATAATAAATGTTGGTATAAACTTTCCATTGCGATAACTCTTAATTCGTGCCGATTCATTTCATTTCTCCTTCTTTATATGGTACCCTTGCACTTGGTACAACTTCACTAGCCGGACGTGCATGTACATCCTGATCATCAAAAAATATATTAGCTCCAAACGCTTGTAAGACTTCTTTTTTCTTAGCTCCTTGTAAAAAGAATATTTCATCTACAACAATATTCCATTTTTGTAGTGTTTTTATAACACGTATTCCTGCATTACGATCACGAGCTGTTACGATAGCTGTTCGTAATAAATTTTCTTTACGGCAAACTTTTTGTAAAGAAGATAGACGGAACAAAAAATTTGCCATTGGCCCTTTTGTCAATTCCTCGTCTTGCTTTGAAATCTCATTTTGTTTGAAAGCTTCAAGTCCTTCTTTTTGGTATATTTGTTCAGATTCTGCTCCAAATAAAACAGCATCCGCATCAAATGCAATGCGAATTTGTTCTTGTTGTTGATAAGCAACATCTTGCGAATAAATAATACCACTGGCAATGCCACTCTCAATTGCGCTTTGTACATCTTGTTCATCACACGAAAGAAATAAGTCTACATCAAAAACTTTTAAATATTTTGATACACTTTCTCCTCCCGACATAACCATACGACCAATATCAAGGTTATAATAATCCAATGAATTCATGATTCGTAAAGATGTCTCTGTTGAATTTCTTGACATAACAATGACCTCAACATATTTATGCTTCAACTTGTCATTGATTGACAATAAATTCTTAACCAAATTAAAGCCAGCACCTGGTTTAAGTATATCATTTTCGTGTTGAATTTGATATTCACGATATGCATCTAATCCTTTTTGCTCAAAAATGAGATTTTCTTCTTCAAGATTAAAAAGAGCACGTGAAGAAATACCAATTACTAAATAATCATTAAATGATACTGCCATAGAATTCCTTTCTAGAAAAAAAGGAAATCGAAAGATTTCCTAAAATATAAAGCCAACAACCTCGATTTCAATTGAATCAGGTTTTAATTCAGTCATATAAGAAATACTTTCAAAGATCTTATTTTGTAGCTGAGCACATACATCAGATACATTTGCTTTATGATCAACTTTAATTGATACTTTAATTGTAAGCAAATTATCTTCAATTTTGGTAACAATCCCATTTTTAAATGTACGAGATTCTGCCAATTTAACATTTTCTTCTTCATCAATAACATTTTTCGCAATTGATGAAAATACGGTTTTATTTAATTGAACTTTTCCAAGTTCATTTTCAGTTTCTAATACAATATAATCTTGTGCCATATAATCACCTTCCATTTATCTTATTTTAACATACTTCGTCAACATTAGAATAATTTTCTTGTATTTTTAATCAATTTATCGTCTTTTAAAAGAATTTTTGTCGTTTCAATATCCATTAATAATTGTTTTTTTAGTGAATCAATTGAATTAAATTTAATTTCCTTTCGAATGTGATTAGAAAAGAAGAAACGAGCGTGTTTTTCATAGATATCTTGATTAAAATCAAGAATATGTGCTTCAATCGTCAAATTTTGATTATTGAAAGTCGGATTACATCCTATATTAATCATAGCGGGTAAATATACTTTGTCAATTAATACATAGCCAGCATAGACTCCTGTACAAGGAATAATATATTCTTCTTTTGTTTTTAAATTAGCGGTAGGAATTTGAATGAGTGTAGATCCTCTTTTATATCCATGTTCTATAGTACCTGAAATAGAATAAATATATCCTAATAAATCATTTGCTTGTTCAATTTCACCATTTAATATTAGTGGCTCTATACGACTTGTAGAAATTTTTAAGTTTGAAAAATTAACACTATCAATTACTGTTACATCAAATAAACTCTGTTCTTGTAATGAATGAATATCGCCACTATTTTTGTGTCCATATCTAAAGTCAAAGCCACATACAAGGCATTTCACATTTAATTTATGAATAACATCATGAAATTGTTGTATTGATAATTGTGAAAATGAAAGAGAAAATTGAATGATATACATAATATCAAATCCATAACTCTGAGCAAATTGTATTTTATCATCTAAAGTCATTAAATGTTTTTGTTTTTCGTGTTTAAATACCGTCCATGGATCTGGATCAAAAGTAATAAGAGCACTGGCTAGATTTTTCTTCTTTGCGTGTTGAATACAAGTATCTAATAAAACTTGATGACCACGATGAAATCCATCGAAATAGCCAATGCATGCACAACTCTCTTTTAATGGTTCTTCTATATTAAAAGCATCAACATACACAACCTGCATTAAAATAACCCCCTGACACATTTAAAAACATTGTTATGGTCTCTATCATAAATTGCCACAGGATTCGAATCATAGATACATACACGATCGTATTTTGTATCTATGCGTATGTGTTTACCGTTGTAGACATCTTGGATTGGTTGATAATCAATTCGTGGAATATGCGATAAAATCATACTTAAAGGATACACTATCACATTTTCACTATTAATAGTTTCTAAATCTTGTGCCATATCAATAGTAAAACGACCAACTTGTGTACGTTGTAACGATTTCATGCAACTTAAATTATTCGTCTTTAATCCAAAGTCTCTACAAATAGAGCGAACATAGCACCCAGATGAACAATGTACTTCAAAAGATAATTCGTCTTTATTTATACTATGTATTGAATAAATTTTAACATTATTGAAAACATCTATATTTTCAATTCCTTGTCTTTGATATTCTAATAATTTTTTACCATTTACTTTTTTACTTGAAGTCATCGGTACTTTTTGTCTTTGTTTCCCTTCAAAAGACTGTAAAACACTATCAAAATCAAAATCAAGATTAATTTGTTTTTGTTCCTTGATTTCCCCAAATACATCATCTGTACTTGTAGTGTACCCTAGTTGAATGCTTGAGCGATATACTTTGTCTGTATCTTGTAAAAATTGAAGAGCTTTACATGCTTTTCCTACAAGAACAACTAAAACACCTGAAGCATCGGGATCAAGGGTCCCTGTGTGTCCTATTTTCTTGGTATTTAATTTTCTTCTTAATTTATTCACAACATCATGGCTTGTCATGCCTGTTGGTTTATTTACTACAATAATTCCATCCATTTTATTCACCTAGCTTATTCTACTAAAAATTAAGATAATACGCAAAGAATAAAAAAAGTAGATTTCTCTA
>JAQYFP010000142.1 GCA_028723085.1 Erysipelotrichaceae bacterium
GTTGCGGCTGGCAGGTCCTCAGTGGTCGAAGGACCCTGCGCAACAACACGCCCTTATAGGGCTTACGATACCACTAATTTTTATTAGTGGTTATGATTTTTGAATATTTTTATAATGTAAACAACATATAAAATCAATACAATACTATAAATTAAATAATGGAACCAATGTACATTTTCAAGACTAAGTGTTAAGAATGCTTGTGCATAAACTGTAATATAAACAATGGATAGTATGTTTAGAACTACAATATATATTTTTTTGAATTTATTATGTGTTTCTTTTAAAAATGAATCAATTAATCTTGAAATTATAAAACCACCAACAAGCAAACTCTGAATATAAAAAGATGAAGTCATATTTATTACATTATTAACAATGGTCTCCTTTCTAAAAATGATAGTACTATCTTTGATTTTACTATAAACGAAGATTGTTTTTTTTCAATACTAATACTATTATTCTTAACAATTTTAGCTGATTAATGTTTTCATATTCCCATCTTTTATAATATTTAAATCAATGACTTTATTGTTCTCTTCTTTCGATGCGAATTCCACAAATGTTTCATGACTACCAATTTTTACTTTTACTTTACTATAAATTGTGTAATCTTTTTCTAGTTCATGATAATCTTGAATGTACATTTTTTTATTGTTGTCATAGGCTTGGATTTGATAGGTACTTAATTCATGAATCATTTTTAAATACGTTTCATAGTCCATATATTTATAAAACATAGAATCATAATATGCTTGTTCTTGATTGGAATTCTTTAAGAATTCTATATAAGCACTATCACTTGTATTTAGTGTTTTTCGAATCACAATGGCTGTACTAACGTGTTTTATTTCTGGTCTTTTAAATATAGTTGTGGAATGAATGCCATGGAATACAATTAAAAACATAAATACAATAAATAGAATTTTAGTGAATAATATACATTTTTTCTCTTTCTTGTAGTGAATGTTCATGTTTCTATCATAACATAATAAAAAATGATTATAAGAGTGGAATATTATATTTTTTATGATACATTTATTTCATGAGACTATCTTTTTCTTCGTTTATTATTTCAATGGGAATTAGTATTTTATTTATTTATGTATTTAATTTATTGTTGAAATCTTACAAACACTATCATAAATTACGAATTGATTTTATGAATATTTGTATTCATGTGATTATGATTAAATTATTAATTCCATGTGAATTATTATATACATTTTCGATTCCTTCTCATTATATTATGCTTTGGTTTTATCGATTTTTTTATTTTCCAATTAAAGGAATTCCATTATATAGAATATTAATTTTCTTATGGATTTGTGGAAGAGTAGCATGTCTTCTATTTTTTTCAAAGAAATTAATCAATGTTCATCAGTTTATTAAAAAAATACCAGATGAACCATTATATAAAAATGGTATTCGTTATTATCGTACGGATTTAGTGGATACACCTGTGGTAATTGGTATTAAAGGATATATTTTGATTCCTAAAAATGGATACGAAAAAGAATTGGATTATATTTTACTTCATGAACAGGAACATATTAAAAAACATGATATTTTAAAGAAATATTTTGTGTATTTTTTAATTATGATTTATTGGTGGTTTTTCCCTGTTTATAAACTCAAAGAACAAGTGGATTTAATCATTGAAATGAATGTGGATTTTAGAGTGACGAAAAACATGAATAAAGATGAATTCTTTGACTATGCTCAAAGTATTATTTCATGTATGACACAATCAAGTTCACAAGGAATAGGATTTAGTATTGATGAACACAATGACATGAAATATCGAATGAAGTATTTAATGGAAGGATATCAAGCTAAAAAAACGAATCCTTTAATTTTAGCTACACTTGGATTTGTAGTGTTTTTATCGAGTTTAGTTGTGTTTGAACCAATTCCTTTAAATCAGTTTGGTGTCTTTGATTTGTTGGGATCTAGTGATAGTTATATTATTCATTTTCAAGATGGTACATATCGTTTATTTATTGATGGGAACGACTTAGGAAACATATCAAATATAGATGATGATTCATTAAAGGGAATTGAAATATTGGAGGAAGTGCAATGAAAAAAGTAATTGTTATGTTTCTTTTTGTGGTTCTTTCACTTGGTTTAATATCGAGTTTGTCAGTGGATTATTATTCTTTATATGAGAAATATCAACAGTCATTGAGTGGACATGTGATTGATTATAAGTTTAAAAATGAAAATGGGTATTTGTATAAAAGAAAATATGATTTTACGGATAATAAATGGATTGATAGTTGGAGGCGTGTATAGCGTCTCTTTTTTTGTTTCTTGATTAATTGATAAAAATAAGCTATATTATTGTGTGTTAGATATAACTAACTATTTGAAAGGAGTTCGTATGACATTAAATGAACTTGAAATAGGAAAAAAAGCACGAATTATTAAAGTAGGCGGAACGGGTTCGCTTCGTCAACATTTTTTAGATATGGGATTAATTCCTGGGGCACGCATCACATTAATTAAATTTGCGCCTATGGGAGATCCAATTGAATTTCAAATTCATGGATATGAATTAACACTTCGATTAGATGATGCCAAACAAATTGAAGTGGAATACATAGAATCAAATCAAGATATAGATAAAGTTGTTCCTAAGAAAAAAGTAGAACACCCGGGTTTAGGAGAAGAAGGAAGATTTCATAATAAAGACGAGGAACATCCTTTAGATCCAAATGAAACATTGACCTATGCTTTAGTGGGAAATCAAAACTGTGGAAAAACAACGTTATTTAATCAATTAACGGGTTCCAATCAACATGTGGGAAATTTCCCAGGGGTTACTGTGGATCGTAAAGATGGTCCCATTAAAGGATATCCCAATACGATGGTAACAGATTTACCGGGTATTTATTCTATGTCACCGTATACAAGTGAAGAAATTGTTTCGCGTAATTTCGTATTAGAAGAAAAACCCAAAGCGATTATTAATATTGTCGATGCAACGAATATTGAAAGAAATTTATATTTAACGATGCAGTTATTGGAAATGGATATTCCTATGGTTGTAGCACTAAATATGATGGATGAATTAACTGGAAACGGTGGTTCTATTGATATTAATAAAATGGAAGAAATGTTAGGCGTACCAGTTATTCCTATTTCGGCTAGTAAAAACGAGGGAGTAGATGAGTTAATTCAACATGCCATTCACATTGCCAAATACCAAGAAAAACCAGTTCGTCAAGATTTCTGTAGTGAAGAAGACCACAATGGTGCGGTACATCGTTGTTTACACGGAGTTCGTCATTTGATTGAAGACCATGCTCAAAGAGCACATCTTCCTTTAATTTTTTCTTCGAGTAAATTAGTAGAAGGGGATGATTTAATTTTAGATGCTTTAAAATTAGATCAAAACGAAAAAGAAATGCTTGAGCATATCATTGTGCAAATGGAAACAGAAAGGCAATTGGATCGTTCGGCAGCTATTGCTGATATGCGCTATGCATTTATTAAAAAAGTAAGTCAAGCTTGTGTGAAAAAGCCGAAAATGAGTAAAGAAAGAATTCGTTCGGAAAAAATAGATAAAGTATTAACAGGAAAATATACCGCAATTCCAGTGTTTGTCTTAATTATGCTTCTTGTGTTTTATTTGACTTTTAATGTGATTGGAGCTTTTTTCCAGGATATCTTCCAAATGGGAATTGATACACTAATGAAGCTTGTGGATACGCTATTAACGAATTATCAAGTCAATGAAACCATTCATAGTTTAATTATTGATGGAATGTTTGAAGGAATTGGATCCGTTGTAAGTTTCTTACCAATTATTGTGACTTTATTTTTCTTCTTATCAATTTTAGAAGACAGTGGTTATATTGCTCGTGTCGCCTTTGTGATGGATAAATTATTACGAAAAATTGGTTTATCCGGAAGAAGTATTGTTCCGATGTTGATTGGATTTGGATGTACAGTACCTGCAGTTATGGCAACGCGTACTTTACCATCTCAACGAGATCGTAAACTAACGGTATTATTAACGCCTTTTATGTCATGTAGTGCCAAACTACCGATTTATGCGTTCTTTGTGGATGTATTCTTTACCCAACATAAAGGTTTAATTATGGCAGGTCTATATTTTTTAGGAATTATCATTGGAATTTTAATGGCGTTCCTTTATAAGGCAATCCTATTTAAAGGAGAAGCGGTTCCTTTTGTGATGGAACTACCAAATTATCGTCTTCCTTCGGCTAAGAATGTTGGTCAATTATTATGGGAAAAAGCGAAAGATTTCCTTCAAAAAGCGTTTACTATTATTCTTTTGGCAACGATTGTCATTTGGTTTCTACAACGATTTGATACACATTTCAATGTCGTAACAGATTCCAAAGATAGTATTCTTGCCATGGTTTCTTCTATTTTAGTACCAATTTTTAAACCAATTGGATTAGGAGACTGGCGTATTTGTACATCTTTAATTAGTGGAATTATGGCAAAAGAAAGTGTTGTTTCTACTCTGCAAGTTTTATTTAATGGAAGTATTACAGCGGTTATGACAACAGCTAGTGCAGCGTCTTTACTTGTCTTTAGTTTGTTGTATTCACCATGTGTGGCAGCTATCGCATCCATTAAAAGAGAATTATCGACAAAATGGGCAATAGGAATTGTCTTATGGCAGTGTATTGTGGCATGGATTTGTTCATTTGTGGTTTATCATTTAATTTTATTGATATAAAATAAAAGAATGAAGAAAAGAACAATTGTATTATTATTGATACTCGTTATCGGAATCAGTTTTTTAGGCTATCGCCACTATGCGTTTGAATATCGCTATGGAACTGAACCTGAAACCGATTTAACGGAAACAAATACCGATCCTTTATTAGACGATCAAACGATTATGAAGAATTTAAGTAAATACGAGGATTTATCGACGTTGAATCTACAAGAACTCAATCAAACGAGTTATGTGATTCCTGGTTTGAAAGCAACTAAAACATTGGCTGGGAATACGGCTACGGATTTTAGTATGTGTACGTCTATGACACCACAAGGTATTTGTATAACGGAAAAGTATTTATTCATTAGTGCGTATTGTCATACGCATTCGCATAATTCAGTTTTATATATGATGGATAAAAATACGCATCAATTTATTAAAGAAATTGTTCTAAGTGGAAAACCACATGCAGGAAATATAGCTTATGATGATGTCCATAATAATATATGGATTGCCTGTACAGGAGAAAATGTTATTACTTCTGAGCGTACAGCTTATTTAAATTGTATTTCATTAGAAAAAATTGAGAAATATGATTTTAATTCGGAAAAGAAGCCTATTTCTTATGATAAAAAGTATCAAATTGATGGTTTTAGTTCTGCTTCTTTTTTAAGTTATTATCGTAATAATTTATTTGTAGGTCATTATTATGAAGGCGAATGGAAAGATAGTTATGTAGTACGTTTTCCAATTGATGATGAAGGTGGATTAGAAACGAAAACAGTATTTGGAAATCATGAAATTGCCTATGGAAAAGAAAAAGCAGTGATTGATCAATATTGTCAGGGAGTATATTTAGATACGGGTTATTGTATTTTAATTCAATCAAGTGGTACCAAAGACAGTAAAGTTCAATCATTTGTGAATTCCGATTTTCAAGAAGACGTTGAAGCTATGATTGATTTAGATGAACAATATAAGTTGTATCTTAAACAACAAGAAGCATTAAAATCGTTAGAACTATCGTTAGAAGAACAAAATCATATCGTAGAAAGTTTAGAAGAAGATATTGATGATTTAAAAGAAGAAAAAGCTTTTTTGATAGATGAAGAAGATAAAGAAGGGTATCAAGAAATTAAAGAAAAAATTGATACACTGAAAGATGAAAAAGATGAGGCTCAATTAAAAGCTTTAAGCATTAAAAAAGAAATCAATATCCTTCAAAGAGAAATGATTGACTTTGATGAACAAGCTTATCTTGATCGTACTAAAGAAACAAAAGAGTATACGCTACAAGATGATCAAGCAGATCGTACCTTTGTGTTTCCACCTCGTCTTGAACAAGCAATGATATCAAAGTATGGGGATTATGATGTGTATTTATTATTTGAATCAGCTGCGTATTCATATCGAGCACAAGCAAGTAGTGTAATTGATCGTGTTATTGTTTGGGGATAAAAGTAGGAAAATAGTTAATCCTACTTTTTTTATTTTAATGAAAAAAGAAAAATGTTGGTAAAAACCAACAATGTCGGTATAAAAATAAAACCGTGCAGTGCACGGTTTTACCTAGAAAATATAGCTTATTTATTCAATTGGGATATATCTTGTTTCATCAACACGTTTAGGTGCTTCTTTAGGAAGAACAATCTTCAATTCACCATTATCGAATGAAGCTT
>JAQYFP010000143.1 GCA_028723085.1 Erysipelotrichaceae bacterium
TGAACCAATATACTTTTATCCATACAGAGATGTGTTAGTTCAATAAAATTAAAACACCAATGTTGTACAATATAAAATAAAATGTGCTTCGATTGGTGTTTTTTATCAACATTGGTGTATTAATTTTCTAATGTATTATACGAAAAATAGAAAAAAATACCACTTTATAGTATAATTTTATACAGACTAAAAAGGAGACTTTTTTGATGGAATTAGATAGTAAAATTGAACGAATTGTTCAACATGTTATTGAAGACGTTGAACAAAATTATAAGGATAAACATACTTCTCAACTCGATACAAAAGAAATTACCAAAATCATTGAAAATTGCCAACACGCTTTATTTCCTGCTTTATTTGGAAATCGTGAAACTGTTTCCGAATTTTCCAATAAATATGAAATAGGAGGCCATGTTGAATCGATTTATACTTTACTTGTTTATGAAACAACACGGGCTTTGTTGTATCATCCTAAATATGCAAAATCGCCAAAATTTGCGCGTAAAGAAAAAGCTAAACAAATTGCTCTTCAATTTTTAGATCAACTTCCTAAAATTCATGACTACTTGAAAACTGATATTCAAGCAGCCTTTGAAGGAGATCCAGCAGCTACTTCATACGATGAAATTGTTTATTCTTACCCTGGGTTCTATGCGATTTTTGTGAATCGAATTGCTCATGAATTATATTTATTGGATGTTCCACTAATTCCTAGAATTATGACTGAACAAGCCCATAGTAAAACCGGAATCGATATACATCCAGGTGTTACTATTGGACAGTATTTCTTCATTGATCATGGTACAGGCGTAGTAATTGGTGAAACTACTGTCATTGGAAATCACGTTAAAATTTATCAAGGAGTTACTTTAGGAGGTTTATCAACTCGTGATGGTCAAAAATTAAGAAGTGTTAAACGTCATCCTACTATTTGTGATAATGTGACAATTTATTCGAATTCATCCGTTTTAGGTGGTGAAACCGTTATCGGTGAAGGTTGCGTTATTGCCGGAAACTGCTTTATCACTCATTCTATTCCAGCTCACATGCGAGTCACAAACCAAAACCCAGAATTAGTATTAAAACCTGATAAATGTACTTCTTGTTACGAAATTTAAATCAGAGATGCATTCTCTGATTTTTTTGTTAGAATAAAATTATGAACATGCTTGATTATGCCAAAAAATATGGACAATTTTCTTTTGAAGAATATCCTTTTAATGAAATAGATGCCGCCATATTTAGTTACTTAACTTATTTAAATTGGGAACTCATTGATATTGACATTGAAACCACCTTAATTCCGTTTTATCAATTTTATCCCTATTTTCAAACATTATTGAATGTAAATAAAGACCCAGAACAATTTCTATCTTTACTTTTATGTATGAACGACAGCATTCGTTATTGTAACTGTATGGTAGGCTTCTTTCAATCTGTCTTTGATCCCCTATTAGATGAACAATTCAGTGCTATGGTTTTTGTATGCGAAGACAATATTTATAATATTTGTTTTCGAGGAACAGATACTTCAATTGTAGGATGGAAAGAAGATTTTAATATGTTGTTTTGTCAAGAAACATATGGACAAAAAAGCAGTGTAAAATATGTTGAATCACTTTCCTTTCCTTCTTATTCTTATCGTTTAATTGGTCATTCAAAAGGAGGAAACTTTGCGACTTTTTGTGCTAGTCATTTAGATTCCATTCAAAATTGTATAGAAATTTATAATTTCGATGGTCCTGGATTTTTAGAAAATAATTTAAATACAATTCAACCGATTTATCATAAATTTATACCACAAGGTTCTATTTTCGGTCTAATTCTAGAAAACTCGAATCATTATACAATTATTCAAAGTGATGCCAAACATCTTCACCAACATGATTTATTTAATTGGAATATACAAGACGATCATTTTATTCGTACTTCACAATTAGATTCTTTGTCTTTGTTTCTGCAACAAAGTGGTAACACATGGCTTCAAAATGCTTCTTTAGAACAGCGAAAAATATTCATTGAATCGTTTTATGAATTAATTCAAAAAGAAAATGTTGAAGACATATATGATTTTCAATTTGTGAATTTAAGAAATATTATCAAACAAATAAAGACAATCGATGCTCAAACTAAAGCGATTATCAATCAACTCATCAGAGTACTCATTCAATCGAATCTACAAACACTGAAAGAATACAAAAAGAAAGATGACTAGCCTGTCATCTTTTTCGATTTTTCAAAACAAGCATCCATGGCTTGTATAATACTACTTCTAAAACCTGTTTCTTCGAGTTTACTAACCGCTTCAATCGTTGTTCCTGATGGTGAACAAACCGCATCTTTTAATGTGCCTGGATGTTGTTGTGTTTCTAATACCATTTTAGCAGCTCCTAATACCGCCTGACTTGCGAATACATAAGCTTGTTTACGTGGCATTCCTTGTTTTACACTCGCATCGGCCATTGCTTCTATCATCATATAAACATAAGCTGGCGAACTTCCACTCACCGCAGTTACGGCATCCATTTGTGATTCAGATACTATCTCAACTTTTCCAAAACTATTGAAGATATTTAATATTGTATCGACTTCTTCTTGTGTTAAGTATTCATTATAGCTAATAGCACTCATTGCTTCTTGTACCATAGCCGGAGTATTAGGCATAGCTTTCACAATTTTTATTGGTTTTTGAAAGTATGTTTGTACTTGCGCTATTGTTTTTCCTGCCGCAATACACACGATAATCGCATTCTCTTTTACAGAATCCTTTATTTGTGAAATTACATTTTCATATACATATGGTTTCACGGATAAAAATAGTACATCGACTTCTTTACTTACTTCTATATTATCTAATGTTGTATGAACATTTAATGATGCGATTTTTTCAAAATTACTTTGATGATGATCCGCAACATATATTTGTGAAGGAGGACAAACCTTTCCTTGTACGATTCCTTTAATCATTGCACTTCCCATATTTCCACATCCAATAAATCCTATTTTCATAAAAATTCACTCCTGGTATATTCTAATTGACTCATCTAATAGTCATTTAGAACATACTTTTACTTTCTATCAACACTTTTAAACCGCGGTTGATAACGGTAATTGCTATTTGTATGATTGAAATATGTGAACGTGGATTTGTATCACTCCTTGTGGCTTCGACTACTTAAAAAAGGTTCCTACCACTTCTTATT
>JAQYFP010000144.1 GCA_028723085.1 Erysipelotrichaceae bacterium
TTACGGATTAAATCAATTTGGGTAATATCTCCATTTATAATTAATTTCGCATTTTTACCCATTCGTGTTAAAAACATCTTCATTTGCGCTTGAGTCGTATTTTGAGCTTCATCTAAAATAACGATGGCGTCATTTAATGTTCTTCCTCGCATAAAAGCTAAAGGAGCTATTTCAATAATTTGTTTTTCTATATATCGTTCAACCGTTTCAGATCCTAACATATCATATAGAGCATCGTATAAGGGTCTTAAATAAGGATCCACTTTTTCTTTCATGTCTCCTGGTAAAAAACCAAGTGATTCCCCAGCTTCAACTGCTGGACGAGTTAATACAATCTTTTCAATTGATTTATTTTTTAATTGTGCAACAGCATAGCAAACAGATAAGTATGTTTTTCCTGTTCCTGCTGCTCCAGTTGCGAATACGATGTCATTGTTTTTTAAAGCGTAACATAACCTTGCCTGGCCTAACGTTTTAGGATAAATAAGGCGCCCGGATTTAGTTTTACCGATTGCATCCAATTGATTTATATTAAATAAATGTAATTTATGATTTAAAGCTAATTTTATAAAATATTTGATATCTTGTTCATTTAATTGTTTCTTTTTATCAAGCACATCAAAACAAATTTGAACTACATCTTGTATTTCTTTATTATGCTCACAATCTTCATAATAAAATACATTGTTTCTAATGTTACATTTGGAATGAAAATCATTTGACAATATTTCCAAGTTACAATCATTTAAACCACTGAACTCTTGGATTTGTTCAAACGAAAACTGTGATAAATCAATTGATAGAAAAGCCAATTACATATCCTCCTCAAGAAAAAAATCTGCTATTAAAGCAGATTTTATTTACCCCTACGTGCTTTACGTGCCGCTTCAGATTTTAATTTTCTGCGAACACCTGGTTTAACGTAATATTCTCTTTTACGGGCCTCAGCAAGGGTACCATTGCGAGAAACCTGACGTTTAAATCTTCTTAAAGCGTCATCTAATTGCTCATTTTCTTTCACAATTACTTTTGCCATGAAACAAACCTCCCTTCCCGAGTTAGCATACATATTTTATCAAATTTCAACAAAAAAGCAATAGTTTTTTATCTTAAATTTGAATTTTTCCAAATATTCATTGCTTGTGCTTGTTCGATTAACTCTTGGCGGAAATCCGGATGCGCAACAGAAATAATTGCTTCCGCTTTTTGCCATGTTGTTAATCCTTTTAAGTTAACACATCCATATTCTGTACATAGGTAATGGATATTGGCACGAGTATCAGTAACAATTGATCCATTAGCTAAAGTTGGAACAATACGACTTTCTAATTTTCCTGTCTTTTTATTCATAAATGTAGAACTTAAACAAATAATTGATTTACCACCATTACTTAGATAAGCACCTAAAACAAAGTCTAATTGACCACCAGCGCCTGAAATATGTTTAACACCAGCACTTTCAGAACTTACTTGCCCAAATAAGTCAACATTAACAGCATTATTAATTGAGATAAAGTTATCTAAAGCTGCAATAGAACGAATATCATTTGTATAACTTACAGGAGCGGACATACATTCAGGATTATTGTCTAAATAATCGTATAGTTTTTGTGTACCTGCACCGAATGCATATACTTGACGTCCTTTATCAATGTTCTTGTTTAATCCTGTGATTTTACCAGCTTTAGCAATATCAACAAAGGCATCAACATACATTTCAGTATGAACACCTAAATTTTTTAAATCACTTTGTGCAATTAGAGAACCTACTGCATTTGGCATCCCACCGATTCCTAATTGTAAACAAGCTCCATCTGGAATCAATTTAACGATTTGTTGAGCAACAGCAATATCAACATCTGTAGCAGGTCCACCAGCTCCTAATTCTCCAATTGGTGGATTTGTTCCTTCCACAATATAAGTAACATCATTAACATGAACACCTTCTTCAAAACCACCTAAACATCTTGGCATATTTTCATTGACTTCAACAATGATTACTTTTGCTTTTTCACATACTGCAGCCATATGGGAAGCATTTGGACCAAAGTTAAAATATCCATGTTTATCCATCGGACTTACTTGGAACACAGCTACATCTACTGGATCAGAACTTTCACGATAGTATCTTGGCAGTTCTGAATAACGAATGGGACTATAGAACGCAAATCCTTTACTAACTGCTTTTCGTTCAATACCTGACATATGCCAACTATTCCATGTCATATGTTGAACAGGATTATCGATTTTAAAGATTTCTGGTTCTTTTAATAAAATACCACCACGGAATTTTACATCTTCTAAATTGGGTAAAATTTTTGCAAGTTCTTTATCACATGCATCTGGTGTACCGCAACACCATCCATAATCTACCCAGTCTCCACTTTTGATGACAGAAACAGCTTTTGCAGCACTAACTAATTTCTGTTGATATATTTCTTGATAACTCATAGTATCCCTCCATTTGTTAAAATTTTATCAAATTGATTATAGCACTTAATAATTAAAAAAGAAAAGATTTATGACAATCTTTCTTCTATACATTCTCTAGCGGCGTTATTATCACCAACCCAAGGAACACGTCCCTCTTCATGATACATGAAGACTTCATCGCCTTTTCCTAATAATAATATTACATCGCCTTTTTTCGCATATTGAATGGCTTGACGAATGGCTTCATAACGATCAGGAATAAAGATATTTGTTTTTGTAGTAATACCTTCTTTTATTTGTTTAGCAATATCTGCACTACTTTCATTGCGTGGATCATCTTCTGTTAAAATGATGTAATCACAATATTTTTCGGCAATTTCACCAAATACTTTACGTTTCGCAACATCACGTTTTCCTGCTGAGCCAAATACGGCAATTAAATTATTATCTAAAGCAATTTCACGACCAAATTTCATCATTTTTTCCATACCGTCTGGAGTATGTGCAAAATCGACAATAACATGGAAATCTTGACCACAATCGATTTGTTCCATTCGACCTTCAATTTGAGGAAGATTATCACATGCATCAATAATTGTTTCAAGTGCCATACCAGTTTCGTGAAGAGCAGCAATAGCAGCAACTAAATTATATACATTATATAGAGCAACTAAATTTGTAACAACTTTATATTCTTTGGAATCGTGTACTAAAGTAAAGCGTGATTCATGAGATGATAGTTTCACATCTTTAACAAAATAATCCGCTTGATTCTTCATTCCATAACTTACTACCCGGGCTTTTGAAATATTTTTTAAATCTTCATATTTTTCATCATCAATATTTAAAATAGAAACACCGTCTTTCTTTACTCTTTCTTTAAATAGAAGAGCTTTTGCAGCAAAATAATTTTCAAATGTTCCATGAAAATCAAGATGATCATATGTAAAATTAGTGAATATAGCGACATCAAAATTAATTCCATCAACACGATGTTGTGCTAACCCGTGACTTGATACTTCTAGAGCACAAGCTTTCATTCCAGTACGAACCATATCTGCTAATTTTGATTGAAGAAATAAGGCATCTGGAGTTGTTAAATCAGGAGCTAAATTGACATTTCCATAACGAATCGCAATAGTACCAATATATCCACAAGGCTTAACAGGATTTAAAATTGCTTGAATTATGTTGGTAATGGTACTTTTTCCATTTGTTCCTGTAACTCCATACATAAGCATTTTATCTGAAGGACGTCCATAAAAAATTCTAGCACATGTATTTAAAGCATCTGTCACATTTTCTACTTGAATATAAATAACATGAGCGTCTGTTTTTTCTAATGGCTTAGAATGAACAATGCAAATTGCTCCTTTATCAATCGCCTGATCAATGAAATCATGCCCATCAAATGTCATTCCAGGTAAACAAAAATATATATTTCCTTTTTTTACTTTACGAGAATCAAAGCATAGTCCTGTAATATTTACCGTCGGTGCATTTTTGAATAATTTACTAAGTCTCATTTTTATCCTTCTTTCACAATATATGTTTCATTTTCAATAGCATCCCATTTAACATTAATTCGACCTTCTAAAGGTTGATTACTATATACATGGGCCATATGATATTGATCTGTGTAACCATAATAAACATTATCTTTGTGATTTTCAATTAAAATTGATATTTCATCAAATCGATTCATATCATTTAAACGAAGTTCTTTTGATAATGAAAGTAATACATTTACTCTTGATTTCTTTACATTTCCATCGATTTCGCCTGTCATTTTGCTTGCTTCTGTTCCATTTCGCTTAGAATAAGGGAAAACATGAAGGAATGAGAAACCAATTTCTTTTAAGTTTTGAACCGTAGTATTAAATTCCTCTTCACTTTCTTGAACAAAGCCTGTAATCACATCTGTTGAAATGGAAACATTTGGCAATTGTGTTCGAATATATTGAATACGTTCTTTAAATTCTTCAACAGTATATGGACGATTCATGCGAGCTAATGTTTCATTACAAGCCGCTTGAATTGGAATGTGTAAATGTGAACATATTCTTTTATTTTCTTTCATTAATTGAATTAATTCATCGCTAACTTCTGTTATTTCAATACTACTAATTCGATAATGGATTCTAGAATCTGTTTTTTCCAATAATTCTTTTAATAAACCAGCTAAATTCGTTGAACCGTCTTGATATCTACCTGTATGAATTCCCGTTAATACAATTTCATCGTGATCTCTTTTTGATAGTTCAATGGCCGTTTCAATAACACTTTCTTTGGATGGACAACGTTCATGTCCTCTGGCATATGGAATTGCACAGTATGAACAATATTGATTACATCCATCTTGAATTTTTAAAAAAGCTCTTTTTTTCGATTCAAATTCATGAATTGGCATAGATTCAAATTCGGAAAAGTCTTCAATGGAAACTACAGTATTCATCTTTTTTGATTTTATATAATCACTAACGATTTTAACTAACTCATTTTTATGGTTAGCCCCAATAACGATATCAACACCTAAATCATTTCTTTGTTTTTCATCTATGAATTGAACATAGCAACCAATCGCAACGACAATCGCATTAGGATTTTCTTTTTTTGCTTGATGAATTTTCTTTCTTGATTTACTAGCGGCTGTATTCGTTACAGTACAAGTATTAATAATATACAAATCACATGGTTCATCTTCGTTCGCTTTCGTAAAACCACTGGCTTCTAATTGTTCATTATAGAACTGCGATTCATAGGAATTTACTTTGCAACCTAATGTTAATATTTTATATTTCATTCTTTATCCTCTTCCAATGCTTTTTGATAATCTATAACAGCTAGACAATATAAACTAGCAGTTTCAGCTCTTAAAATTGTATTGCCTAAAGAAACAGATTGAAAATGGTCATCCATCAATAATTCAACTTCAGCTTCATCAAATCCACCTTCTGGTCCAATACAAATTGTTATACTCGATGGATTATCTTTTAAGTATTTTGATATATGCTTAGATTGTTTTTCTTTTTCATAGGCAACTAAATTGCATTCACTTTGAAATTGGTGTAAGTCTTCAACTTTTTGAATATTTGTGAGTTCAACTAAATCATTACGATTACATTGTTTACAAGCTGATAAAATAATTTGTGACCATCGTTCCATTTTCTTTTTTTCTTTTTGAGTATCAATGTGAACAACGCTATATCTAGATTCGAAAGGTACAATGCGCGTAACATTCAATTCACATGCTTTTTGAAGCATCCATTCAAATTTATCTTGTTTAATTAAACTAACACATAAAGTGATATCTTTTTTTTCGTTAGGAACCTCAATTTCTGAAAAAATATGAAGAAATGGACGTTCTAATGGATGGGCTAGAAAAACACGTTGATTGGCACTTACGACTCGTACAGTTTCTTTTTTTTGAATGCGTAAAACGTCGAAAAGATGATGTGCTTCTTTTTCATTTAAGTTAATTGTAGAATTGATATCACAATGCTCATCAATAAAAACTTGTTTCATTTTATTCTCCTTTTTGAGCCATTAGTTTTAACTGTTTAACTTCAAATGGTTTTAATTTACGATATTCAGCTGGTTTCATGCCATCAACATTTATATCCGCAAAAGAATTACGATTCAAACGACGAACTTCATATCCCAATGCTTTCATCATGTTTTTTACTTGATGATTCTTACCTTCTCTGATTGTTAATTCAAATTGACATCGATCACGAGTTGGATCCACTTCAATCATTTTTACACGAGCTGGTTGATAAGATTCATATTTTGTTTTTAGTCCTTTACGAATTTTTTTGATATCTTCGTCTGTTAAAATTCCTTGTAAGTTTACTCGATATGTCTTAGGTAAATGATATTTTGGATGTGTCATCATATTACAAAATTCACCATCATTCGTTAATAATAGAACACCTGTTGTGTCATAGTCTAAACGACCTACACAGTAAATACGCGATTCTGTGTCAATATAACTAACTGCCGTTTTACGGTCTTTATCATCATCACTTGTGCAAACACACCCTCTAGGTTTATTTAATACATAGTATTCTTTTTCTTCATATGCCAATGTTTTTCCATTAATTTCAATAACATCGTTCCCAGATACTTTTGTTCCAAGTGTTGTGCAAGGTTCACCATTTACAATGACTTTTCCTTGTAAAATCAATTCTTCGGCTTTTCTTCGAGAACAAATTCCTGATTTAGCAATTACTTTTTGTAGTCTTTCCATTTATTTTATCTCCTCAAATAATTCTTCGTTTTCATATTCTTTCTTTGATAATTCTGGCAATTCTTTTAGTGTTTCAAGTTGGAATGTGTCCAAAAATGTGTCCGTAACACTATAAAGAAGAGGTTTACCCACAACATCTTTTCGATCTTTTGCTTCAATTAAGTTTCTCATCTGTAATTTTTTTAACATCATCTCACAATTAACCCCACGAATTTCTTCTATTTCAACGCGTGTAATTGGTTGCTTATAAGCGATAATTGCCAAAGTTTCTAGGGCAGCTGGTGATAGAGATGGACTCTTAACTTCTTCAAATAATTTTTGCGCATAAGGATATACAAATTCCTTGGTTACAAATTTATAACGATTCGCATATTCCGCTAATTCAAATCCTTTTGAGGAATCACTATATTCTTCTTTCAATTCATTCAATATTCTTTCTATTTCCGAATAATTCATTTGTTCTGTTAAACTAGCAATTTGTTCGATTGTCAATCCTTCTTCACCACTAATAAATACTAAACCTTCAACGATAGCTTTGGTATTCATGTATGCAATCCCCCTTTTATAATCCATATTGTTTCTTGTTCATCCACACTAAAAGAAGCAATTCCTTGATGTATTAAATCTAAAATTGATAAAAATGTGACAATAACCATATGAAGATTCGAACAATCTAGGCATAAATCATCAAAAGAAACTTTATCTGTCACATTTTTCAATTTATCAATCAATTGTTCAACTCTTTGTTCAACCGATAATTCCTTAATTGTCATTTTCGTTTCGTATGGTTTTAATATGGCCATACGAGATAGAACACGATTCATTGCTTTTAATAAATCATATGGTGATTGTTTTTGTAAATTATCACAAACCGGATTTTGTTGCCAGCTGCTGATAATAGATGCTTGTGGTCGTGTATATTTTTTTTGTCTTTGATCAAATTCTTCTTTCAATAAATCACTTGCTTCTTTATATTTTTGATATTCAATTAAACGAGATACCAATTGTTCTCTTTGAACATCTTCGTATTGACTTTCCACTTCTACATTTGTTCTTGGAAGTAATTTACGACTTTTATATTCAACTAAAGATGCAAGCTCTTCTAAATATTCACTTGCAATTTCTAAGTGAATGCTTTCCATTTGTTGTATATAATTTATGTATTGTGTTGCCAATGTATTCATATCCAGATCGAATAAATCCAATTTATTTTCTTTAATAAGATGGAGCATTAAATCTAATGGTCCTTCAAACTGGTCAATTGTTACTTTAAATTCCATAAACTCACCAATTGTATTATATCAAATAAAATAAATTTATGGTATAATTTGTTCCACGGGTGATGAAAATGAATAAAACATATATTTATATAATCATCGCAATTTTCCTAGCACTAGTTGTACAACCCAATATTTCTGTTAATTTAAAAGAATCGGTACGAATCCCTGAAAATGCGCAAAGCCCAGAGGCTATTATGACGAACGATACCGTTGATTTAGCTATTAGTGAGTCCAAATCAACCATTTGTATTGATGCTGCTTATGGCGGAAGTGATTTAGGATATAGTGAACAAGGAAAACTTGCGAGTAAGGATATTACTCTTCAGCTTTCGAAAATAATCGGAGAAACGCTAGAACAATCTGGTTATAATGTTGTTTATACTAGAACAGATGATGACATAAATTTTTATAGTAATGATGAACAAAATGCGAATTATCGTATAAATATTGCTAAAGATCAAAAATCTGATTACTTACTTCACATTGATATAAATTCCAATGTTGATTCCCTAGTAAAAGGATATACGATATTTACACAACCAGATGATAAATTAATTAATTTATCCAATACAATTTCACAAAATTTTCAATCAATTAACTATTCTCAATTTCGAGGTTTAGATAGTGATCATTATGGTAATTTCCCTATTTTAAAGGATCAAGATATTCCGACGATTTCTATTGAATTTGGTTATATCACAAATCCATCTGATTATACCCAAATAACGAATGAAGATTATCAAAAGAAGATTGCATCTAGTATTGCTAAGGCTTTTTTACAAGAGGTAAATTAGCCTTTTTATTGTGAAAATGTAATAATAAGAGTATATTATTAACAAAAAAAAGGAGAGAGAAAGTATGAATTTTGTGTTTATTTCCCCTAATTATCCAGACACATACTGGATGTTTTGTAGAGGGTTAAAAAAATATGGTGCTAAAGTTTTAGCTATCGTGGATACACCTTATAATTCTTTGCAACCAGAACTAAAAGCACACTGTGATGAATGCTATGTAGTCTCTAGTTTTCATAATTATGATGAAATGGTACGTGCTTTAGGGTATTTTACTTTTAAATACGGAAAAATCGACTGGATTGAGTCTAATAATGAAGCGTGGTTAACTCTTGATGCACGATTACGTGATAATTTTAATGTAAAGACTGGTTTTAGTTTTTCTCAAATTGATGAGTTTCAATCTAAAGCCGCAATGAAAAAATACTATGAGTCTGTTGGAATTCCAACTGCTCGTTATTTATTAGTTGATTCATTAGAAAGTGCATTAGATTTTGCTCATAAAGTTGGCTATCCTCTCGTTTTGAAACCCGATCATGGAGTAGGAGCAAGTTTCACTTACAAACTTCAAAGTGATGAGGATTTAAGACATTACTATAATCAAACAATGCAATATCATATGATATTAGAAGAATATATTGACGGTACAGTATTTACTTTAGATGGTTTATGTGATGGAAACAGTAATATTCGTTTCCTAAGTAGCATGGAATATATTGGAAGCTGCATGGACAGCGTAAACAATCAATTGAGCATGGCTTCATATACAACTTTAGAAATTTCAGATGAATATCGCCAACTTGCTCAAAAAACAATAAAAGCTTTTAAATTGAAAAATAGATTTTTCCATTGTGAATTCTTCCGTCTAAACAAAGACATTGAAGGCTTAGGACCTAAAGGTTTTGTTTTAGGATTAGAAGTTAATTTCCGTCCACCTGGAGGAATTTGTCCCGATTTGATGAATTATGCCTGTGATATTGATGTTTATGATTTATGGGCGCAATTATTATTAACACAAAATTGTCCTGACATTATTAATAAACCTTATTCAGCTGGTTTTGCAGGGCGTAGAGATTCAATTCACTATAAATACTCAATAGAGAAACTACAAAATGAATTTAAAGACGACATCATCTATGTTAAACATTTACCAAAAGCTTTTGCAGCTGCTATGGGTGATGAATTAATTGTAGCTCGTTGGAAGACAAAAGAAAACAGAGATGCTTTTTATCAAAAAGCTTTGATGATTGAAAATTAGAGAGGGATGCATTGTGCTAAAAAAATTTGAGATGCATATGACTTCATTGAATGAAAATCGAATGATTCATATGTATATTCCAGATGATTATATGGACTCTGGTAAAGTGTATCCTGTTTTATACATGTTTGATGGACAAAACTTATTTTTAGACGATGATGCCACTTTCCACCATTCTTGGCACTTAATTGAGGCTGTAGAACAGAAAAATCTAGATTTGATCATTGTTGGACAAGAGTGTTCTCATATAGGAAATAATCGTTTAAATGAGTATGGACCTTATCCTTTTGCTGATTTTGATGTAAAAGAAGCCTTCGAAGGTTTAGGTTATTTAACAATGGATTTCTTCATCAATGAATTAAAACCACATATTGACAAGAACTATCCTACTAATCCTTCAAGAGAATGCACTTGGATTGGTGGTTCAAGTTGTGGTGGTTTGATGGCACTCTATGCTCAATTGGTTCATTCAGATATTTATTCAAAATCGTTAGTGATTTCCCCTTTTGTAGCTCCGGTAGAAGATTATCTTTATATCGAATCTTATTATAGTCACTTTTACGATGAAAGTGCAATTTATATGTCGTGGGGTGCTTTAGAAGATGGTAAACATGAATTCGTGAATGAAACTAAGATTTGTACACGTATTGTATCTTTATTACAAAATAAAGGAGTTCATTTTCACCTAAATGTAAAACCATATGGACATCATAGTGAGATTGATTGGTCAAAAGAGTGTAATGAATTTTTGGAATTTCTTTTTAATGAGTAAAAAAAAGAGGCTGTAACAGTTAAATAGCCTGTACAAAAAAGGATAGCTGACTCAATTACTTGAGCTGCTATCCTTTTTATGTGGTAAAATATGTGTATGCTAAAAAACATAATTAACCAAACAAATTATAAGACATATAA
>JAQYFP010000145.1 GCA_028723085.1 Erysipelotrichaceae bacterium
CGTGCTGTTGTTGTCAATTTACATAAATTAGATCGTGAATATGCACAACGTACAATCGACTTTTTAACAGGTGTTGTTTTCGCCTTGGATGGAAAAATTCAAAAAATTGGACAAAATGTAATTTTATGTTCACCTTCACAAATTGGTGTACAAGGTTCAATTAATCTTGGAAGTCCAGACGATTTCGACGATGCCGAATAGTTTTTACAACAAATTTAAAGGTCATGAATTGTTTATTGCTTCGATGCAAGATCAATTTGATTTGGTGCATTATAGAGCAAAGCCAATTGTGACCTCTTTTTTGACTATAAATGAACAAGAAATAGTTAAGACAATTTGTCCGGGTAATCTTTCTGTTTCCTTTTTTGGAGGCTATGAAAATGCGATTCGTCAAGTATGCTGCATTAGTGAATATGATGAAGAATTTGATTATGATATTTGTTGTTTAATGACAAGATATAATTCGAATTATAATTCTATTTCACATCATGATGTATTAGGGGCTTTGATGAATTTAGGAATTGATCGAAATCAAATAGGCGACTTTGTTATTGAACAAGATAGAGTTTATATTTTTTGTACAAAAAATATAAGTGAATTTATCATTATGCAATGTAATACGATTGCTCGAACAAAAGTAAAGTTTGATTATACTGAAAATATTCCTTTAAATATTCAAAACTTTAAAGAACTACACATTAATTGTGCAAGTAATCGACTTGATGCGATTGTTGCTCAACTTGCTCGTTGTTCTCGAAAAGAAGCTTTAAATAAAATTCATCATAAAGATGTAAAACTTAATGATTTTGAGCTTGAAGAAAATTGTCAATTGTGCTTAAATGATGTTGTTTCTATTCATCGAGTAGGAAAGTTTATTTATAGAGGTGTTGTTTCGACAACAAAAAAAGATCGATATATTCTAAAATTTGATCAATTTATTTAGCTATGAAAAAGACGCGTTTCTTTTTACTAATCACATTAGAGAAAAGCTGGATGGTGCAAAGCTTTGTGACGTAAATGGAAATATCACTTTGAGCTGATTTTCTGAATTAAGTAAGAAAATCCGGGTTATTCCGTTATCTTTATTGAGGTGCTTGTATATTTATATAATATAGAGGAACTAAGGTGGTATCGCGTAATAAACGTCCTTAGAGGGACGTTTTTTTTATTGGAAAGGAAAAGGAAAAATGGATTATAAAGAAACATTGCACATGCCTAAAACAGGTTTTGAAATGCGTGGAAATTTGCCTAAAAAAGAACCTGGAATTCAAAAACGTTGGAAGGATATGGATTTATATGACAAGATGTTAGAACAAAGAAAAGATGCAAAGCCTTTCGTTCTACATGATGGTCCTCCTTATGCGAATGGTGACATTCACTTAGGACATGCTTTAAACAAAATTTTAAAGGATGTTATCAATCGTTCTCACTACATGATGGGAGATAAAATCATCTATATTCCGGGATGGGATACACATGGTTTACCAATTGAAACAGCAGTAACTAAATTAGGTTACGATCGTAAAAAAATGCCTTTAGCTGAATTTAGAAAAATTTGTATGAACTATGCTTTAGAACAAGTTGAAAAGCAAAAAGCAGGATTCTTATCTTTAGGTTCAATTGGTGATTATGACCATCCTTATATTACTCTTCAAAAAGAATTTGAAGCCAAACAAATCGAAGTGTTCGGTAAAATGGCTACAAAAGGGTTGATTTATAAAGGATTGAAACCTGTTATTTGGTCACCTAGTTCTGAGTCAGCTTTAGCGGAAGCAGAAGTTGAATACAAAGATGTGAAGAGTCCAACAATTTATGTTAAATTCCAAGTTAAAGATGGAAAAGGTGTGTTAACTAGTGATGATTATTTTGTGATTTGGACAACTACACCTTGGACTATTCCTGCTAACTTAGGTATTTCTGTTCATCCTGATTTTGACTATGCACTAGTTAAAACAGAAAAAGGAAATTTGATCATGTTAGCTGAAATGGTTGATTCTTTATGTGACTTATTTGGTCTTGTACAACGCGATGTTATTAGAACTTATAAAGGTAAAGAATTTGAATATATTACATGTACGCATCCATTATATGAAGATAGAGAATCTATCTTGATGTGTGGAGAACACGTTACTGCAGATGCTGGTACTGGATGTGTTCATACAGCTCCTGGTTTTGGTATGGATGACTTTATCATTGGTAATAAATATAATTTACCTGTATATGTCAATGTCGATGAAAAAGGATGCATGACAGAAGATTGTGGGGAATGGCTAGCTGGTCAATATGTTGAAGATGCCAATAAGACAGTTACAATGCGTCTAGATGAATTAGGATGTTTATTAAAACTTCAATTTATTACACACTCTTATCCACATGACTGGCGTACAAAGAAACCAGTAATTTATCGTGCCACTACGCAATGGTTCGCATCTATTGATAAAATTAGAGATGAATTATTGGAACAAATTCATAATGTAGAATGGACTCCTAGTTGGGGAGAACAAAGAATGCACAATATGATTGCGGATCGTGGTGACTGGTGTATTTCACGTCAACGTGCATGGGGTGTTCCAATTCCTATTATTTATGGAGAAGATGATACACCTTTAATTGATGAAGAAATTTTCAAACATGTTGCTGAATTATTCGCAGAATATGGTTCAAATGTATGGTTTGAAAGAGAAGCTAAAGATTTATTACCGGAAGGTTATACTTCTGAACACTCACCAAATGGTGTATTTCGTAAAGAAATGGATACAATGGATGTATGGTTCGATTCAGGTTCATCACATACAGGATGTATTAAAGAAAGAGGTCTAGATTATCCTGTTGATTTATACTTTGAAGGATCTGATCAATACCGTGGATGGTTTAACTCAAGCTTAATCGTTGGTACAGCTGTTCATGGACAAGCTCCTTATAAAGCTGTTTTATCACATGGATTCGTAATGGATGAAAAAGGACAAAAAATGTCTAAATCATTATGGAATGCAGTAGCTCCTGGAGAAATCACTAAGAAATATGGTGCTGATATTCTTCGTTTATGGGCTTGTTCAGTTGATTATCAAGCTGATGTTTCAATGGGACAAAATATCTTGAAACAAGTTAGTGACAACTATCGTAAAGTACGTAATACATTCCGTTTCTTAATGGCTAACTTAGATGACAACGAATTTAATAAAGAACAATGTCTTCCATTTAATGAATTAAGCAAATTAAATCAATATATTTTAGTATTATTGAAAGATGCAAGTGACTATGTAATCAAAGCATATAATGAATATCGTTTCTCTGATGTTGTAAGTTATTTATCAAATTTAATGACAAATGATTTATCTGCATACTATTTAGATTACACAAAAGACATTTTATATATTGAAAACGTTGATAGTCATGCTCGCCGTGAAGTTCAAACTGTTTTATATACAGCTGTTGAAGTGTTAGCTAAATTGTGGAATCCAATTCTTTGCCATACTTGTGAAGAAATCAATGATTTCATGAAATTTAATTCTGAATCAATTCAATTAGAGTCTTTCGTTTCATTAGAACTTGATTTTGATGTTGAAGACATTAAGGCAAAAATGAAAACTTTATTTGAAATTCGTAAAGATGTGTTTAAAGCATTAGAAGAAAAACGTTCTGAAAAATTGATTGGAAAACCATTAGAAGCTAAAGTCAACTTACATGTTAGTCCTGAACAAAAAGCTGTTATTGATGAAATGTTAAGTAATGTACCACAATGGTTCACAGTATCTCAAGTTGAATTCACAAATGATGAATTAACACAATACGAAGTATGTCAAGTTAGTGTTGAAAAAGCACAAGGAACTGTTTGTCCTAGATGCTGGAATATCACTACAACTTCTCATGATGATGGTTTGTGTGATCGTTTTTTTGATGTTTTAAATAAATATTAAAAAATTTAGGGTTGATGCGCATCAACCCTTT
>JAQYFP010000146.1 GCA_028723085.1 Erysipelotrichaceae bacterium
AAACACAATTTTATACCAAAGTGCCTGTTCTATAATTTGAGAATATAAAGCTTCTCTTTTTTTCTCAGTCAACTTCTTAGAATCATATATATCCGGATGAAAATAATTCTTTTCAAATACAACTCCAGCTACAACAACTGGACCTGCTATAGGTCCTCTTCCTGCTTCATCTAAACCAACAACTAATTGATCGTAATCCCATTCTAAAGGGTGTTCTATACTTTTTCCCATGTAATGGCTCCTAGTCGATTTTCACGAATATCCTTAACAAAACTATGCATCAACCGATTTTCATCGATATCACCTTTAGATAGATATCCTCTAACCTTCGCAATTTCGCACAGAGTTTCATATGGTTTTTCTTGAATTTCAATTTTGTATGTATTAGTCAAGGCTTCGGGTTTATTTTCCATCAACCATTGACAAGCATACATTGCCAATTCATCCATGGTAACAACTTCATCTTTAATAGACCCTAATAAAGCTAATTTATAACCAACTTCCTGATCATCAAATTTTGGCCATAAAACACCAGGCGTGTCTAATAATTCTAAATCACTTGCTAATTTAATCCACTGTAGACTTTTGGTCACACCAGGGCGATCCGCTGTTTGAGCTGCTTTTCTTTTCGCAAGTGAATTAATAAAAGTGCTTTTTCCGACATTAGGAATTCCACAGACCATTGCACGAAGAGCTCTTGGTTTAATTCCACGGCGTTTTTGTTTTTCAATAAAAGATGAACAAATTTCTTTGGAAGCATCAATCAATTGTTTTTTGTAATTGTCTTTTAATAAGTCAAGGGCAAGTACTTTATTTCCTTGTTGTTCTAAATAAGCAATCCACTGTTTAGTCATAGCTTTATCCGCTTTATCTTTTTTCGATAAAAGAATAAGTCTTGGTTTATTACCAATTAATTCATCTAACATAGGATTTTTACTTGCTTCCGGGACACGACAATCACGTATTTCAATCACAAAATCCACTTTCTTTAAATTTTCTTCCATTTGACGTTTGGCCTTTGCCATGTGTCCTGGATACCATTGAATTACTTTTTTCTGTTCCATATTAATTAATTCCTATTTCGGTAAGCGGAAATAAAACGAGTACACCTTTTCCAAAAATCTGACTCTTTTGAATTGGTCCAACCGTTACATCACGACTATCTTTTGAATAAGGACGATTATCTCCCATTAAAAAATATTCATCTTCATTTAAAGTAACCGAATCAAAATCACAGGCTTCTACAACCGTAATTCCTTGATTGTTTACATAGTCTTTCATCACACGATTAAAAAAGCCAAATTCATTCACCATTTCTTGGCGGTATTCTTCATCAATGTATTCACTTTCATCGAGTTTATTTCCATTGATATATACTTCATCATCAACACAAGAAATAGTTTCACCAGGCATTCCAATTACTCGTTTTACCCAATGCGTTTCTTTACCACTTTCTTCATCCATCATCTTAATAACTACAACATCGCCTCTTTCAATTGAGCCAATGTATGTAGATGCGATACTTGTAAACCCAAATTCACCGTCTTGTAAAGTGGGATACATACTTCTTCCTTTAACATTTACAGGATGGGCTATAAAATTCACAAACAATAAAAATACAAGAGCTGTAATCGCAAAGACCTTAACAAAGTCAAGAATGTCTTCAAATATTGAGCGATCATCTTCATCATTATACTTTAATTCGTCTTTTTTCATAAAGAAACCCCCATAAAAATAAAAGGCGAGAATCTCGCCTTAATTTATTAACGTACTTCTTTTAAACGAGCTGATTTACCAGAACGTCCACGTAAATAGTGAAGTTTATTACGACGTACTTTACCGTTACGAACGACTTCAATTTTTTCGATGATTGGTGAATGTAAAGGGAATTTACGTTCTACACCGATTCCGCTTGACATTTTACGTACTGTGAATGTTTCAGAGATTCCTCCACCAACACGTTCAATGACAACACCTTCGAAAATTTGGATACGGCTCTTGTCACCTTCTTTAATTTTTACGTGTACACGTACAGTACTTCCTGAACGGAATTCTGGGATGTCTGTTTTTAATTGCGATTTTGTTACTTCATTCACTAAATTTAAATTCATCTGTTCTTCCTCCTATATCTATCTATTCTTACAAATTGTTCATACACAATACTGCCAGCGGAACAACCGTGCATAAATGCTAAAATATTTTAGCATTTAATTTTATTCAATGCAATTCTTTTTTATGGATTCAATATAGTTTTTATCTTCTTCAGATAAATCCAATTGTTCCAACAAATCTGGACGATGATGTAAAGTATTTTCCAATGCCTTTTCGTGACGCCATTTATTAATATTGGCATGATGTCCACTTAATAAAACATCCGGTACTCTTTTACCATCGTATACTTCTGGACGCGTATATTGGGGATATTCTAACAATCCATTTGAAAACGAATCATCATCACTTGAATCTTGTTTAATAACACCTGGTAAAAGACGCAAAATACAATCACACATAACCATACATGCACTTTCCCCACCCGTTAAAACAAAGTCACCTAAAGATAATTGTATATCTACATAATCACGAATTCTTTCATCAAAGCCTTCATAGTGTCCACAAATAAAAATCAAGTGATCTTTCAATGATAATTCCTTGGCAATTCCTTGATTAAATGTTTTTCCTTGTGGTGTTAATAAAATAACTGTACTGTTTTCTGTTCGAATTGATTTTAATGCATCTAAAATCGGCTGACACATTAAAACCATTCCAGCTCCTCCACCATAAGGTGTATCATCTACGTGTCCATGTTTTTCTTTGGTGAATTTGCGAAAATCAACGACTTCAAATTCAAATAAATCTTTATCTTTAGCTCTTTTGATTATGCTTGTATGCAATAATGGTTCAAAATATTCTGGAAATAAAGACAAAACCGAAATTTTCATCGTAAACCTTCCATTTCTTTAATGTAGATAATTTTTTCTTCTGTATTTACGTCCAATATAAATGCTTGTACAAAAGGAAGTAAAAAAGAAGTATCTTTTCCTTTAATTCGTAAAACCAAATTAGCTCCTGTTTCCAAGATATCCACAACTTTACCCAAATTTTTATTTGCCTCATTAACGACTGTACAATCCATTAATTCATGATAGTAAAATGTATCATCGTCTAATTCAGGTAAATCTTCTTTGTGAATCCATAGATCTTTTGTTTTTAGTTGTTCTGCTTTTTCAATTGAATCAATTCCTTCAAAAAAACAATAACCAAATCCCTTCTGCATACGGAATTTTTTCACAACTAAAGAAGATCCATCGCTTAAATATAGGCGGTTTCCTGTTTTAAAGCGATCAAAAGCTTCATCTGTTACTAAATATATTTTACATTCTCCTTTTAGAGCGTGTGTATTAATAATCGTTCCAACTTTAATCATTTTTATCTCCAAAAAAAGGATGTGAATCACATCCTAATACGCTTCAAATTTTACTGAAATTTTCTTGTGTGCATCTTTAGAAGCAATTGCCATCATTTGTCTTAAACTACTAGCCATTGTTCCTTTTCTTCCAATTAAACGAGCTACATCATCGCTATTGGCATAAACATACAATAAAACTTCATTTTCATTTGTTGAAGTCATTGTCTTTACAGACAATGAATTTTTTTCTTCAACAAGAGGTTCACATAAATCAAATAATGTTTTTTCTAAATCTGTCATGACTATTTAGATTCATGAAATTCTTTCATGATTCCTTCTTTAGATAAAATGTTACGAACTGTATCAGTTGGTTTAGCTCCATTGTTTAACCATTTTAAAGCTAATTCTTTATTAACAGTTACATTTCCTTCTTCTTTAGTAGGATTGTATGTACCGATTTCTTCGATAATACGACCATCACGTGGGCTACGTGAATCAGCTGCTACGATACGATAGTAAGGAGCATGTTTTTTACCCATTCTTTTTAAACGTAATTTAACCATATAAATAACCTTCCATTTCTTTCAATTGCCTTAGTAGAATACCATGGCTTTATATAGGTGTCAAGTATTTTTACTTAACATTTAATAAAATTAAAGCACACATAAAGCCCATCAAAATATAAACATATTTTTTATTTAATTGTTCCTTAAAACACAAACTTCCAATCATTCCTACAAATACAATTGTGAACACACTATAACATGGATATACAATTAAAGATGGTAAAACATATAATGATTTCAATAAGAATCTAGCGCTAAAATAATTAGGAATTCCAATTAATATTCCAAATAATAAATCATTTCGCTTAATTCTTTGTTTTGATTTTAAAATCGATATCACACAAAACAAGAAAGCCACCAAAAAAGTAATGACCAAAAATAAATTATCATTTGTTCCAACTTGTTCAAATACTTTTGACATTGCATCTGCACTTCCATTGAACAATAGTAAACAAACCAACATGGAAATAGAATATACTTTTTGTTTTGTATTCATATTTTGAAGTAAAACAATACAAACAATAGCTAAACAAATTCCAATAATTTGGAAACATGAACTAATTTCATGGAATATAAAAATACTTAATAAAGTAGGAACAAGAATTCCTAGTTTTTGAAAGGTACAACTTAATGTCATTCCATTGGTTTGTATACTCCTTTGAAACAACACAAAGCTAATCCAATAAAAAAATCCGTTTAATATTCCTAAATACATTGAATTATTGAAATGAAAGTCTTGTACAAAGAACAAGGAACAAAGAATACAAATAAAATAATTGGCACTTAATAGTGCCATTTCATTGGTAATATAAGACTTTGAAAGTTTCATTAAAATTGATATGATGCCACTACTTAAAATAGCACACATCAAATAAATCATGACATAGCCTCAACTGCCCAGTCAAAATCAATACGAACATCTTCTTCTAAATTTTGATAAACATTTTCTACTTTATGATATAAATCTAAGTCAAAAGAAATTTTTCCTTGTTCAAAATCTTGAAAATAAAATTTTATTTCTAAATCAGGAGTGCAACGAATCGCATCTACTTGATATTGATTTTTAATTTGTTTATAAAATAAAACTTTCATGATTTCAATAATGCGATCATCTAATCCCATATCAAATAATTGAATCTTTTCAATTAAATCTTCTTGTGAACAAACCACTCTATTTCTATAGTCTTTTGTATCCGATATAACATCATCATCTTGAAATAAATCCATTACTTCATCTAATTCTTCTTGATTTGTTACATAATAAATATTGATTTTTTGTTCTGGGTCACAATACTGTAAACTATAATCAAGCAACGCTTCGTATCCACAATTACGACACTTAAACTTAAATAAAGACTGATTTAATAATTTGTTTTTACATCCTGGATTCTTTGATATATCAATGTATTTCCAAGTCTGACATGATGTTTTTTCATTACATTTCGGACAAGTGATTTTTGATTTTTCCATTATCTCTTTCCTTTCTTGACATTTAAAATAATTGGCCATCCATCACAGTGAACCATATTAGCTACCACAAAAACAGGCTGTCCATCGATTTCGTTAAAATATGGTCCATTTTCAAGTGGAATAGAAACATCGCCACTGTTTCCTTTTAAACTAAAGATTCCAACTTTTATAGATTGTTCATTTTCACGAACACAAACAAGAATATCATTTTCATCGTCTGCATCACAATCAAAGAAATCATCGCATCCCAATATGTCATGTTGAATTTCACTTAGTCTATTAAATAAACCACTTAAATTTTTTCCTGTATGTCGATTTATTGTATCAATTTCAAATAAACTCGGTGTATGATCATTTACATATTCTTGTCCTGCATAAATAAGTGTTGTTCCCTTTAAAAAGAAAATCATAGCACTGTAATTAATCAATGGTGCTTCTTCATTCACATACTCAACAAAGCGTTTTGTATCATGATTTTCAAGAAAACGAATTTTATTGTAGTTTGATGGATACATATTTTCTTGAAAATTTAGAGCTTGGGCATAATGAGAAAGCGCATATTTTCCTTCTAAATATTTTTCAAATACTTCTCGAATATCGTAATCATATTCCATGTCAAAGCATTCATATAATTCTACATCTTTAGCCGCATACATACCTTTTTTACGTGCCATATGTCCAAAACTCAGATGAACACTTTCCGCAAGCCAAATACAATCAGGATTTACTTTAAAAACAGCTTCTTGGGCATATTTCCAAAATTCCACTGGGATAAAGGAAGCTACATCACATCTAAATCCATCCACAATTTGTGCCCAATATACTAATGTATCTCTTAGATAATCCCATAAATCATGATTTGAATAATCTAAATCGTAAACATCTGTCCAGTCTCCTACTTTATTTCCCATTTCATTGTTTTCATTTTTATAGAAAAATTCAGGATGTTCTTTACTTAAAACAGAATCACGAGAGGTATGATTATAAACAACATCAATTATACATTTCATATTTCTTTTATGAATTTCTTGTACTAAATGTTTAAAATCATCTAATGTCCCATATTCAGGGTTTACACTTCGATAATCTTGAATAGAATAAGGACATCCTAAACTTCCTTTTTTTCCTTTTATACCAATAGGATGAATAGGAAGAAACCAGATAATATCTGTTCCTAATTCTTTAATACGATCTAAATCTTGTTCAACTGCTTTAAATGTTCCTTCACTTGTATGATTTCGAACATAAATAGAGTAAATCATTTGATTTTGTAGTTTTATATCTGTATTTTTCATAATCCAATCCTATTTCCAATTTTCAACCATATATTGAACCCATTCACAAAGCTTAGCACTACTATTATTAGCAACTTCCAATACTTTTTCATGGGAATGTTTTACTTTTGCGATTCCTGTGGCCATATTTGTGATACATGAAATTCCTAATACACGCATTCCCAAATAATTCGCAACCATTGTTTCAGGAACTGTTGACATACCTACTGCATCGGCTCCTAATGCTTTAAAGGCACGAATTTCCGCTGCTGTTTCATAACATGGACCATTAAAAAGCGCATAAACACCTGTTTTATAAGGAATATTTAATTGGTTTGCGCAATCTTTGGCAAAGTCCATTAATTCGTGATTATAGGCTTCTGTCATATCAGGGAAACGAGGACCTAAACGTTCATCGTTATCCCCAATTAATGGGTTATCTCCTAAAAAGTTAATGTAGTCACTGATAATCATTAAATCTCCTGGTTCAAAGTCTTGATTAATTCCTCCACAGGCATTGGTAACAATCAAGTCTTTTACTCCTAATTGTGACAACACATAAATAGGAAATGTTAATTGTTTCATTGTGAATCCTTCATAATAATGAAATCTTCCTTGCATACAAACAACTTCTTTGTTCCCTATTTTACCAAATACAAATTGATCCGCATGTCCTTGGATATTAGAATGAGGAAAATGAGGAATGGTTTCGTAAGGAATGGTTTCAATGTTTTCCATAGCCTCAACAATCGCACCTAATCCAGATCCTAATACAATACCAATTTCCGGTTTACGATTAACTTTACTTTGTATATAACTTTTTGCTTCCATAATTTGTGAATAAAACATAATTAAGATCCTCCTTTTTTAAATACATATAATTAATGTTTTTCTTTTCTTTAAATTCTTTTTCACTATGATGATACATAAATCCGCATTTTTCCATTACTCTTTTTGATTTATGATTTTCATCATAGTATCCACACCACAATCCCGGGCTTTCTAATTCATCAAAAGCATATTGAATTAAGCACTTCATTGCTTCCACTGTATATTCATTTCCCCAATATTCTTGCCCAATCCAATAACCTATTTCAAGTTCTCCTATTTCTTGACTTAAATGATTGGCATCTTGTAATTCAATTGAACCAATTATCTTATTGTCTTTTAAACAAATCGCATAGGTAAGAGGACCACTTAAATACTTTTCAATAATTTCTTTACTATTTTCTACACTCGTATGAACAGGCCAACCTGCCATAGGACCAACATTAGGATTTTTAGCTTGTTGGTATAAATCAACTGCGTCTTGAATACTCCATGGTCTTAAAATCAATCGATTTGTTTCAAATCGCATTCCTTACCTCATGTTTAGATACCACTTCAAAGTGATACTTAACAATTCCTAAATCAACTTTTGTATACATTCCTTTTTTGGCTACAATTGAAACTTCATTATTCTTTTTTTGAATGATAAATTTTTGTTGATTCATCGCAGTGGGTGCTAAATAAGCTGCTTTGATTCCATCTAAATACCACTGTGGTTCGTTATTATCTACATCGATTTTCTTTGATTTATGAGAAATACCTTGATGTTCACCATATCCCAACGCAATCACTAATACTTGTTTTTCATTTCTATTCACTTTGGCCTTACTTTTCCCATGTGTCAGAGCAACCCAACAAGTATTTAGCCCTAATTCCTGTGCTTTTAAAACTAACATTTCCCCATAGTATCCAGCTTTTTCATCTAGGTCTTTAGATTTAGGTCCTACTAAAGCAATATAGTTTTTTACTCCACTGAATTTTCCATAATGAGCAAGTATATTATCAAAACACGTGGGTTCATCATATAGAATTTGAATATTCATTTGCGCTTTTTTATTAATGAATCGACATAGTGAATCAAGTTCTTTTCTTTTTTCAACTTCAATCATTTTATCTTTATATTGTCTAACACTATGTCTTTGTTCGATTAACTCCATGTAATTCATAGTTAAAATCCTTTCTGTCTATGTTCCTATTTTAACATAAAATAATCTATTATCATTTTTTAGCGATGAAAAGTGCGTATTTCACCATTAAAATCTAGTTTTAGTTTTTTATCTGTACAAGAAATGATTTTAATAATGGGTATCGAATCTTCCGTTGTTTGTTCATAGTTTAAATAAATTGTATTTGTTTTTTCATCATATGTATATGAATCACATAAATCCGAATCATTCACTGGATTTCCACATCCACAAAAATAAGAGAAGCTCCCATCCAATCTGAATTCAATTGTTTCCGTATCACAGTCACTTTCTCGTTTCCAACTAATATTTCGAAAGTCACAAGAACCATTTGTACAACTTATTAAAATCAGGCACATGAGTGTTAATATAATCTTTTTCATAATTTTATTATCTATTATTTCTTATTTTTATCAACAAAAAAACTTATTTAGTGAAAACACCAAATAAGTCTTAATTTTTATTTTCGAATTGTTTTTGGTTTCGCTTTAGTTAATAATACTACACTTTCAATATGATCCGTTCTAGGGAACATATCTACTAAATCCACTTTATTTGCGAGGTATCCACAGCGTCTGAATTGTTGTAGATCACGCATTAATGTTTTAGGATCACATGAAATATATAGAATTTTCTTTGGTGATAATGCACATGCACTTTCTACAAATTCTTTTGTTGTTCCTTGACGAGGTGGATCTAAAATAATGGCATCATATTTAGTATGATGTTTTTGAGCTTCTTTCATGTATTGAGTTGAATCCATTTGCACAAAATTAATGTTGTTCACCTTATTTTGTTTCGCATTTTTCTTTGCGAAATAAACAGCTTCTGGATTTCTCTCTACACCTGTTACTTTTTTACAAGAACTTGCCATTGTTAAGCCAATCGTACCTGTTCCACAATATGTGTCTAATACTGTTTCATTTGGTTCTAAATGTAATTTAGTTTTCGCTAAATTATATAGAACTTCACATTGATCCGAATGAATTTGATAGAAACTATCATATCCAAAAGAAATTTTCATTCCACATAATTCATCTGTAATGTATCCATCTCCATATAAAACAATTGATTCATCTTGAAGAACAATACTTGTCTTTCGTGGATTTATATTTTGAACAATTGTCTTAATTTGTGGGAACTTACTCGTTAAAGCATTCACCATATTACGTCTTGATGGGAACATTTTTTGACTCGTAACAAAAACAACCATGATTTCATCTGTTTTATGGGCATAACGAATTAAAACATGGCGTAATAATCCTGTTCCTGTTCTTTCATTGTATAGTTCGATTTTCATTGATTGCATCATCTTGGTAATTTCATTAATGATTTCGTTTACGATATCTGGATGCATCAAACAATTTTCACTATGGCAAACACGATGTGAATGAGCTGCATATAATCCTGAATAAATCACACCTTTATCTTTGGCAAATCCAACGATTACTTTATTACGATAGTGTGTATCTAATTGAGCTTGATATATGTCATCTATTTTTATTTTTAAGTGGTTTTGTTCAATTAAACTTTGAACATATTCTTTTTTCTTATTAAGTTGTTGTTCCATACTTAAATTTAAATAAGAACATCCACCACATATTTTTGAAACTTTACATTTCATGTAGAAATTCCTCCAGTTCATTTTTCAAATTCAAAGGTTGTTTTAGATGAATTCCATAGAATCCTACTTGCATAGCCGCTTGAACGTTTTCTATTTTATCATCGATAAAAACACTCTCTCGAGGATTTATTTTATATTTTTCTTCTAATTGTGTAAACATTTTTTTATTTGGTTTCACAATTTTTTCTTGAAATGAATAGATTCCTTTTCTTGTCTTCAAAAAATTAAAATTCTCCATCAAATATAAATAATTGTATTCAGGTATATCCGATACAATGTATTGATTATATTGTTGTAGTGAATTAATGTATTCTAAATTTTCTTGAATTGGGATTACATATTCTACCCACTCATTCATTAACTTTCGAATCCATTGTTCGTATTGAGGATATGTTTGTATTCCTTTTTGTATCATTTGTTCATTAGTAAGTATGCCTTGATCATAGATTTGCCATAGATTACTTTCAAAATAAAAGGAATACAATTGTTTTTCAATCAATTCATCGTGAATCATCTCATTTAAAAATGCTTTGGGATTAAATTGTACAAGGACATTTCCTAAATCAAATACTATGTTCTTTATCATGATTCGATTATAACATAAAAAAGGACTCTTATTCAGAGTCCTAAAAATAATTCAAATTAATTCTTATTTTTTGAATTCTACATCAGCTAAGTTGTAGAAAGTTTTATCTCCTAAGTATTGAGCGATATTAGCTGTACCACGTTCATTTAATTCGTCTTCGATACGGATTAAACGGTTGTATTTAGCAATACGGTCTGTACGAGATAATGATCCAGTTTTGATTTGTCCTGCATTTAATCCAACAGCGATATCAGCGATTGTTGAATCTTCAGTTTCTCCTGAACGGTGAGAAACGATGCAAGTGTATCCGTGTTTTTTAGCCATTTCGATAGCATCGAATGTTTCTGTTAAAGTACCGATTTGGTTAACTTTAATTAAGATTGCATTAGCAATTCCTTTTTCGATTCCTTCGTAAAGGATTCCAGGGTTAGTTACGAATAAGTCGTCACCAACTAATTGTACTTTTTTACCTAAACGGTCAGTCATACGTTTCCATCCATCCCAGTCGCTTTCTGCTAAACCGTCTTCGATTGAGATAATTGGATATTTTTCTAACCATCCTTCGTACATATCAATCATTTCATCAGAAGTCTTAGTTCCTTCTCCTGATTTAACTAATTCATATACACCTTTTTCTTCGTTATAGAATTCACTTGAAGCAACGTCCATAGCGATTTTCATGTCTTTACCTGGAACATATCCAGCTTTTTCCATAGCTTCAACTAATAATTCTAATGGTTCTTCGTTTCCGTGAACACATGAAGGAGCGAATCCACCTTCGTCACCAACGTTAGTGTTGTATCCTTTAGCTTTTAATACAGATTTTAAAGCGTGGAAAGTTTCAGCAGCCATACGGATTGCTTCTCTTTCTGATGTAGCACCAACTGGCATAATCATGAATTCTTGGAAGTCTACAGTTGAATCGGCATGTGATCCACCGTTGATAACGTTACACATAGGAACTGGTAAAGTTTTTCCGTTGAATCCTCCGAAATAGTTGTATAAAGGCATTCCATAGTTATCAGCAGCAGCTAAAGCAACAGCCATAGAAACACCTAAAGTAGCGTTAGCTCCTAATTGTTTTTTGAAAACATCTCCTCCACCTAATTCTAACATTTTAGCATCGATTAAGTTTTGAGAACGAGTGTCCATACCAATGATAGCTGGAGCAATAATGTTGTTAACATTGTCAACAGCAGTTAAAGTTCCTTTTCCTAAATAACGAGATTTATCTCCATCACGTAATTCTAATGCTTCTCTAACACCAGTACTAGCTCCACTTGGAACCATTGCACGTCCATAAGCACCAGATTCAGTTGTTACTTCTACTTCTACAGTTGGATTTCCACGTGAATCTAAGACTTCACGAGCATATACATCAACAATAATAGGCATAATTAAAATATCCTCCTTTTAGCCTTAAGCTATAAAAATAATATCACTAATCACTGTCTCTTTCAACAAAATGAGTTTAAAATGGACTGAATTTCACCTTCATTTTCATCCACAAAAACAAAGCGATATCCTTTAATTCCTAATTCTTTATAAAAGTCTAATTTGTACATTTCATCACATGCTTCTTTTTCAAATAAACGCATATGACAGCTTCCATCTCCTAGACAAAGCAAATGAGTTTGATCTTTACAAACCAATTCAAATTGATGTGTATGACATAAACTACATTGCGTACGTGAACCATCTTTCAAACATGTATTAACGGGACAATAATTCATTGTCATTAATCTTCTTTTTTGATAAATGGTTTTAATCACAGGCGCATCAAATCCATATTGTTTTTTAAAAGAAGCTAGCATCAATGAAAGACGATGATCATCAACTTCATCACTCACAACGATATTTTCATATCCTAAACTCATCAAAGCAGCAATGGCATAGGAATTCGTAACATTCATAGAATCAATGATTTTTCCTTCTCCTAAATGAGCAACCACATCACCTTGTACTTCCGTAATATTTCCTTTTTTCATTGTAAATGGAAGTAATTCAGAAACAATGATTCCATCAAAGTTCGTGTATTGATTTTTCGTTTGAATTTCCATTATATTATTTACTTTTTCAACAGGAGATAAATTTACATTGTATTCTTTTTCCACAATTGGTTTTAATTTCGTACGCTTTTCTTTCAAAGCATCTAGTACATCTCTTCGTAATTGATTGATATCTGAAATAGAGAAATAAATATCAGGTTCTAAATCAAAAGACATATTCTTAAAAACAGCCCATGAATCTTTTGTCTTCATAAATTGTTTTGTAATAACTTCATCATTAGTAGCACGATTCATTGCTTTGACAGCTTTACTTTGCGTACGACAAGTCACAACATTTTTTCCATCACTGGCAATGCATTCTAATAAATCAGATACACCATAACAAGTAAATTGTGCATCTATAGACACTTGACGAGAGTTTTCTTTTAATTTTGTATTTACTTCTTGTTCTAATTTAGAGTCAATTGTCTTTTTTATGACGCTTCCCACTTTAACGTGTTTTAAATCATCAATCATACAAATTTTATGGGCATCTACATGATTTGTTAACTTTCCAGATTCATCGTATAAAAAGTTAATTCGACATCCTTGTTGGTTACCATTATATTCAAAGCGAATTCCATCATTTTGATTTAATTCTTTATTGATAGACATTACAATTTTTTTATTTTTGATTTTTATAACTTTTCCAATTTCAATTCCCGCATGATTACTTGATTTATAATTCATTAATTGCGATCCAAAATCATTATATGTATGCCCATATGTATGTCCTCTATTAAAAGAAACATTCAATTTTTCTAAATCTTCTTTCGTAATTTTTTGTTTATCAACAGCTTTACGAACTAACGAAACCGATTGATAAACATATTCTTTTGATTTCATGCGCCCTTCAATTTTAAGAGATACAACACCAATACGAGCTAATTCATTTACTTTTTGAATCAAAGAAATATCTTTCGGACTTAATAAATACTCACCGTCTGTTTCTACTTGTTTGCCATCTTGTAATAGTTGATAAGGCATTCGACATGGTTGGGCACACATTCCTCGATTACCTGAGCGATTGTATTTAAAGCTTGAAAAGTAACATTGTCCAGAATAACAAATGCATAAAGCACCGTGAACAAAAACTTCTACTTCAATTCCTGTTTTTACACATGCTTCAATGTCTTCAATCGATGTTTCCCGAGCTAATACAACTCGTTTTACTCCTAATTTTTTTAGTTGCTCCATCATTTCAGGTTTAGAGACACTTAGTTGCGTAGATGCATGTAACTCTAGTTCAGGTAAACGTACATGCAAATAATGAATAAAACCTAAATCTTGAATAATTAAAGCATCTACATTGTATTCATGTAATTGTTTAGCACATTGATAAGCTTGTTCAAATTCGTCTTCATATAATAGCGTATTCATTGTGATATACACTTTTACACCATATAAATGACAATATGCGATCATTTCTTTGGTTTGTTCCATAGTGAAGTTTTCAGCATATGCTCGTGCTCCAAAATTAGGTAAAGCAAAATAGACGGCATCACATCCGGCTTTAATGGCAGCCTTCAATGCTTCTTCATTTCCTGCGGGTGCTAATATTTCTGGTTTCATACTTTCTCCTTTAAAAAAAGGGGCATTTACCCCTTTGAATTTTGATAATATTTTTGAATAGCTTCAAATGATTCTTTTGATAGAACATGTTCAATTCGACAAGCATCTTCTTGCGCTATTTCTTTAGGAACGCCCATAGACACTAACATTTCTTCAAAAAACTGATGACGGTTATATGTTTCCTGAGCTATTTCTCTTCCTTTTTCAGTAAGCGTAATAAATTTATTCGCATCCAATTCAATAAGCCCTTGATTCACCATCAATTTCACAGCATGAGAAACGCTTGGCTTTGAAAAGCCTAAATAACTTGCGACATCTACGCTACGAACGCGGTCAATGCATTTACTCAGTACTAATATAGATTCTAAATAATCTTCTAATGATTCACCTATTGTATCTTGTCTCACTTTTCTACCTCTTTCATATATTCTAAACAAGCAAGAATCTAAAGTCAATCAAAATACTTTTCCATAAAAAAAGAAGAAAACCCGTCAAAAACAGATTTTCTTTCTCTTTTCACTAATCAAAAGGAATTGGTGTTAATCCCCAGATTTCTTCTGCATATTGTTTGATTGTACGATCACTTGAGAAGTATCCAGATTTAGCAATGTTGATTAACATCATACGAGCCCAATTTGAACGATCACGATATTTTCTATCGATTTCTTCTTGTGCTTGAATGTACGACATGAAATCACCTAATACGAAGAATTCATCATTACGTAACATTAAATCATTATAGATTAAACGGAATTCATCTGGGTTTGATGACCAAACTCCATTACGTAAAGAATCAACAACTTGACGAATTTCTTCGTGATTATTGTAATAATTCCATACATTATATGAGTTTTCATGTTTCATATGATTGATATCTTCAACACGGAAACCAAAGATTTGGGCATTTTCGTATCCAACTTGTTCAACGATTTCAACATTGGCACCATCTAATGTACCTAAAGTTAATGCACCATTCATCATGTACTTCATGTTTCCTGTACCACTTGCTTCTTTACCAGCCGTTGAAATTTGTTCACTTACATCAGCTGCGTTTAATAAGATTTCCGCAACAGATACAGAGTAGTTTGGAATAAATACAACTTTTAAGTATTTATTTGTTTCTGGATCGTTATTAACTTTATCAGCAACAATGTTAATTAATTTAATAATTTCTTTTGCTAAAGCATAACTTGCAGCCGCTTTAGCAGAGAAGAAATAAGTACGTGGATAAATTCTATAAGAAGGATCTTTCTTCATCTTCATGTAAGTATGCATTACTCCGAAGATATTTAACAATTGACGTTTATATGCATGTAAACGTTTTGCTTGGCAATCGAAAATAGAATTAACATCAATTTCGATTCCTAATTCCTTCTTAACATAATCAGCTAAAATCTTTTTACGTTCTAATTTAGCAGCCATAAATTGATTTTGAACATTTGTATCATCTACATAGTTCATTAAATCTTCTAATTTAGCTGGATTTGTTTTAAATTCAGGTCCAATTGTATTTTCAAGTAATTGTGTTAATTGTGGATTTGAGTACAATAACCAACGACGATGTGTAATACCGTTTGTTTTATTATTGATTAATCCAGGATAAATTTGTTCAAAATACTTAAATACATCATCTTTTAAGATTTGTGAATGTAAAGCAGCAACCCCATTTACACTATGACTTCCTACGATTGCTAAATGAGCCATATGTACTTGACCATCTTTCAAAATAGAAACTTGATTGAAGATTCCACATAATCCTTTATGATCTACATAGAATTTCCATCTTCTTTCAATTTCTTCAATGATCATATAAATACGTGGTAATAAACTACGTACTAAATTTTGATCCCATTTTTCAAGTGCTTCGGCCATAACAGTATGGTTTGTATATGCTACTGTTTCTCTTACGATATCCCAAGCTTGATCCCATTCATAATTATAATCATCCATTAAAACACGCATTAATTCAGGAATAACCAATACAGGGTGTGTATCATTTAACTGAATTGCAACTTTTTCACCTAAATTATCTAATGTTTTATAGCGTCTTAAATGTTGACAAATAATTGAATTCACTCCAGCACATACAAAGAAATACTCTTGGCGTAAACGTAATTCTTTTCCTTTAGGAGTAGAATCATCAGGATAAACATTAGCTGTTAACTGATTAACATCATCTAAGTAATCAAATAATGATCCAGCTAACGCAAAATCTTCATCTACTTCTGCATCCCATAAACGTAATGTGTTAGTTGTTGTAGTATGATATCCAACAATCGGTTCATCATAAGGAACCGCTTTTACAACTAAACTAGGATTATATTTTTGATGGAATTTTCCATATTGATCCATATAAGCATCAATTGTTCCACCAAAACGAACACGAACAGAATGTTGAGGTTTCCATACTTCCCAAACGTTTCCGTTTTTCAACCAGCAATCAGGAACTTCAATTTGTTCATTGTTAACGATTTTTTGTTTAAATAAACCATAATGATAACGAATACAGTTTCCATGTCCTGCGTAATTTAATGAAGCAAGTGAATCCATGAAACAAGCAGCTAAACGACCTAGTCCACCATTTCCTAATCCGGCATCACTTTCTTTTTCTTCCATGTCATTAATGTCTATTCCTAAATCGCCTAAACCTTCTTTAACAACATCATACACTCCAAGATTCATTAAATTGCTTGTCAACAAACGACCCATCAAGAATTCCATAGAGAAATAGAATAATTGTTTGGTTTCTGATTTTTTAACTGCATTTTTTGTGGCACGCCAATTTTCACTAGCATAGTCACGTACCATGTGTCCTAATGTTAAGTAACGTTCTTCTGGATATGTATCTTCAAAGTCACGTCCATAAGTATTTGACACATTCGCTTTAAAAGCCTCTTTAAAAGCTTCTTTTGATTCAAAGCAATTTGACATATAAATATCCTCCAATTAAAAAAAATTATACCTAACATTATTTCAATCTTCAACAAAATGCCCAAAAAATCGCCAAAAATCACAAAAAATCAAAAAAATTATTTAATTTTTACAAAGATGTAATCGCTTTCATTTCTTTATTTTTTCGATTGGGTATTGCCATACATATCCATACTCATATTTTGCTTTAATATATGGCTTCCCTTCTTCTCCATGTAATAAAGCTTGATTGGTTCTTTTAATGTGTTGATTCAAGTTATTTTCATCAATACAGCGAACACGTTTTCCATCCGATTCTAAAATACGAATTAAAGAATCACGTCGTAATGTTCCATCTTTTGCCAGCAATAAACTTTCCAAAATAATGTAGCAAGAACGTGGGATATTTATAATTTTACCTTTTTTCAAAACTGTATGACTTGATAAATGAACTTCGATATCCGCACTTATAATCGTATCAAATCCATTATTTGGCAAAAATTCACCATCTGGATTAATAGCGATAAATTTGTTGGAATAAGCAACTGAGCTTTCTGATATAATGCATTCCATCTTACTGATTGGGATATTGCAATAAACAACATCATTTTCATCTACGCGAAAGTTTTTTTGATGATCGCGAAAAATAATTTCATCTAATAAATTAGCATCAATTTCTAAACATAGTTTCTTTGTTTTTTTCATAACATACCTCTCATGACATTAGTATGCCAAATAAAAATTACTTAAGAATGACAAATTCACAATTTACCACTTTATTGTAACAATTGACTATGTTTTTTTAATTGATGCTAAATTTTATTATTTACTTTTATAATATTGACCTAATCCGAAAACTTAAAAACCTGTTCTCCATCTTTTGTAACCAAGTATTTACCCCTTGCCAAGTATTCAATATAATCTGGATTTTCAAGATTTTCTTTGGTCTGTTCTAGTTCCGCTTTACGCGCATCCAAAGCCTGAGACTCTTTTTCATTTTCTTCCATGCTCAGACGAATCTCAGCCGTTGTTTCTAATTCTTTAAAACTACTGTAAAGCATGTAACCCGCACCTGAAAGCAAAATAGTGTAAACCAATAACATTTTAAGTGTTAATTTTTTCTTCTTTTTTGTTTTCATACAAATACCCCCTTAGTATATGTACTCTATTCATATTTTACATGTTCTAAGATTATAAATTCAATAACATTTAACAATATTATTTTATTTTTTCATATATATAGCTAAAATCGCAATGTCGCTTGGATTAATACCCGAAATACGACTTGCTTGCCCTAACGTCATTGGTTGAATTTGAGATAACTTTTGTCTTGCCTCTAGTGATAAATTATCCATATGTTCATAGTCCAAATCCTTAGGTAAACGAACTTCATCCATCTTTTGAAGATGTTGTGCGTCCCTTTTAGCTTTATCGATATATCCTTTGTATTTTACTTCAATTTCAATGGCTTTATTGATTTCATCATCAAATTCAACACCTGTGATAGATGATAAACCTTTAATTGTCACTTTAGGACGTTTGATTAATTCAAGTTCACTGCACCCTCTTGATAAAGATTCAAAACCAAGATTTTGAAGATATTCATCCACTTGTTGTGAAGGCTTAATGTGTACTTCACTCAATTGTTCTTTTGCCTTTTCTATTTCTTCTTGTTCTTTGACAAAGTTTTGATAACGCTGTTCACTAACCAATCCAATTTCATATCCCTTTTTCAATAAACGTTGTTCCGCATTATCATGACGAAGAAGCAAACGATACTCTGCTCGAGATGTTAACAAGCGATATGGTTCATTAGTTCCTTTCGTTGTTAAATCATCAATCATAACGCCAATATACGCTTCATCACGACGTAGCACAAAAGGTTCTTTCCCATCAATTTTTAAAGCCGCATTCGCACCGGCCATTAATCCTTGTCCAGCAGCTTCTTCATAGCCACTTGTTCCATTAACTTGCCCAGCTGTAAATAAATTTTCCACAATTTTATTTTCCATCGATGGCTTCATTTGAAGAGGATCAATGGCATCATATTCAATCGCATATGCATATTTTTTAATTACACAGTTTTCTAATCCAGGCAAAGAATGCACCATCTTTTCTTGTACTTCAATAGGCATGGAAGTTGAAAAACCTTGAATATATGTTGTATCCAATGATTTAGACTCTGGTTCAAGGAATAATTGATGTCTTTCTTTGTCCGCAAAACGAACAAGCTTATCTTCAATACTAGGACAATATCTTGGTCCTACTCCTTTAACTAATCCAGAATACATAGCTGAATCCGTTAAGTGTTCATTAATGATTTTATGTGTTTCAGGTTGCGTATAAATTAAATGACAGACACTTTGTTGTTCAAAAGGAAGTACATCTTCTTTTTTCGTTGTTTGTGAGAAACGTAAAAATTCATTCGTACCTGGTTGTGGTTCTGTTTTTGAAAAATCAATTGAATCCGTTAAAACGCGTGCAGGCGTTCCTGTTTTTAAACGGAATGTTTTAATACCTGCATCACGTAAACTCTGTGAAAGAGTATTAACCGTAATTTGATCTTCTGGTCCTGAACTAGTAGCTGTATGCCCACGTAAAATTGTACTTGTCATGTAAGTACCAGTTGTCAAAACAACCGTTTTCGATTCAATTTTTGTACCATCTGTACAAAGAACCCCTTTAGCCTTACCATCTTCAATTAATACAGAATGAACCGCTTTTTCAATAACCGTTAAATTAGGTGTATTTAAAAGCACTTTTTTCATTTCTTTTTTGTATGCTTCTTTATCACTTTGAACACGCATAGACCATACACCTGGTCCTTTAGTCGTATTCAACATTTTAAATTGTAAAGCCGTTTTATCTGCAACAATTGGCATAAGCCCACCTAACGCATCGATTTCTCTGACAACAATTCCCTTCGCCGGTCCTCCAATACTTGGATTACATGGCATTGATCCTGCCATATCGATATTTAGTGTTACAATACAAGTTTTCTTATTCATTCGACTAGCGGCCATACAAGCTTCAATACCTGCATGCCCAGCTCCAATTACTAAAACATCAAACATATTTTATGCCTTTCTCAATAATTTATTTATTAATTCTTTTACATCCACATGGAATACAACATTAGGAAGATGAAGTACAATACTCAATCCAACAAACGTAGCAACACTCACAAGTCCATTAATGCACATATAGATAAAACTTGTGATTCTTCCACAATCAACACCACCAATGCCAATCCAATTTAAGAACATTGATACCAATCCCATCATAACAACACAAATTAAAACACGACTTAATACCCAGAATGCTTTTTTAAATTTAACTTTATAAACTTTTTTAATTTCACGTAAGTTAAATACAATTAAGTATCCATCCCAGATTACACTTGAAATAACTGAACCAGCAAATCCAAATAGTGCAATCAGAGGAATAATTGTAATTCCTTTCATCACGGTAGAAAAAACAAGTCTCTTCAAATAATTTTTTCTTAACTCCAATGCCATCATCATATTCGTAACAACCGGAGCAAGGGTACCTAAAAAAGCTTCTAAACTAAGCCATGCCAAAACATAGGCTGCCATATTTAAGTCTTCGTTATAAAATAAAGTATAATTTATTGGTTTAGAATATAAGAAAATACAGAAACAAACAGGAATTCCAATATATAAAATAATATTTACGCAATCAATAATATCTTTACGAATTAATTTATAATCTTTTTTTGTGAGTGCTTCTGTTATATGTGGAATAATAGCCGCTGTAAATCCCGGAGCTAAAATCATAGGAATGGCAGTGATTTTTACTCCTACATATGTGGTAGCCGAAATAATAGTTGTAATCGTTTTAGAAGCATAATCATGTAAACGTAAACCAATAGGAAGTAAAATCGCATTATAGATTTGTTGGCTATATCCTAAAATTGATGTAAACAAATAAGGAATAGAAAGTGTAAAAAATTCTTTAAATAATGTTTTTCTATCAACTCCATCACTTATTTGTTCAGCCGCAACTTGTTCAACTTCCCCTTTTTTCTTTTGATCAAAACGATAAATTTGTGCAATACCTGCAATTGCAGCTACTGAAGTAGATAAAACCGAAATATAAAGAGCATATTTACGATCTAATCCAAGGGCATAAACAACAATACAAGATCCAATTAATAAAAATCCAACTCTAAAAACTTGTTCAAATGCTTGTGAAAAAGCATATTCTTCCATTTCTTTTAAGCCTTGATATAAACCTCTATAGGCTGAAAGAATAGGCACCAGGAATACAGCAATAGCCAATAAACGAATCGTGTTGGTCATAACATCGATGTTTTCTTCTACCATAACAGGAGCAATTTTCCCTGCCAGTAGCATCAACAACATCATTCCTAAGAATCCTGTAATCGACAAAAACAATAAAGCAATTTTTTTAACAGAAAGAATCGATTTGGCATCTTTTAATACACTATATCGTGCAACCAACGTTGCGATAGCAAAGGGAAAACCCGCTGTAAATACCATTAATACATATGAATATATATTATAGGCTTGGCCATAAATACTCATGTATGCTTCATTTCCTAGTATCGATGAAAAAGGAATCGCATAAACAATTCCAATTAACTTCGCAATGAATAATCCACCAGTACCAACCAAACCACTTAAGATAATTGATTTTTTAACGTTCGAATTATTTTTCATATCATTTCTCCTGTTTGCTTATTATAGCACAAAATTTACTTCGATAATGATATAATGTAACCATGAAACAGATACAATATTTTCAAACTGGCCCAAAAGCCCGTGAATTAGATTCCCAATCCATTCAACAATATAATATTCCTTCACTAATTTTAATGGAACAAGCAGCTATTGAAAGTGCAAAAATCATAAAACAACAGATTTCTTCCCATCAAAAGATATGCGTCTTATGTGGTCCCGAAAACAATGGAGGAGATGGCTTAGCCATCGTTCGTAATTTATTAAAAGACGATATTCAATGTGATGTTTATATTCCAAACATTGATAAAATGTCACATGACGAACAAATACAATACCATGCACTTTCTTATTATTCTTTAACTTATATTGATGAAACCCATAATTTTGATGAATACGATGTGATTATCGATTGTTTATTTGGAAATGGTTTATCAAGAAACATAACTGGCGTTTATAAAAAAATAATAAATAAAGTCAATCAATCAAATGCCTATGTAATTTCAATTGACTTACCAAGTGGTATTGAAGCAACAACTGGAAAAAAATTAGGATGTGCTATCAAAGCAAATTTAACGATTGCTCTTGATTGTTTTAAAGAAGGTCATTTTATTAATGATGGATATATTTACAGTGGAAAATGTGTATGTGTGGATATTGGTATTCCTCATTCTTTACATACACAATATATAATCAATGAAGCACTTGTCACTAAACTTTTACCACAGCGAAATGACAACTCACATAAAGGTACATTTAAAAAAGCCCTTATGATTGGAGGAAGTCTTTCTATGCAAGGAGCTCTTTGTCTAAGCGCAAAAGCTTGCTATCGAAGTGGCATTGGAACATTAACAGTAATGATTCCTGATGTAATTTATCCAGTTATTGCTGGGAAAATGGATTTTGCGATGACTATATGTCGAAACAGTTTAAATGGTTATTTTTCGAATGCCCAAGATATGGAATTAGAGCCATATCAAATTATTGCTATTGGAAATGGTATGGGAAGAAACAAGACAACAATTGAAATGGTACATAAAATATTAGAAACAGATAAACCTGTTATCTTAGATGCCGATGCTTTATGGGCAATCCAAAACCATGAAGAATGGTTAAACCGTAATGCCCCTACTATTTTACTTCCTCATATTAAAGAAATGACATATTTAACTTCTTATTCCGTTTCACAAATACTTGAAGATCCATTTAGAATTATAAAAGAATTTTCTAATGTTCATAAAAACTGCATTACGCTATTAAAATCAAATATATCAATAGTTGGTTATCAAGACGAACTATATGTTTTAAATCAAGCGAATAGTGCCCTTGCCAAAGGTGGAAGTGGCGATATTCTTTGTGGAATTGTAACAGGTTTATGTGGTCAAACAAATAATTATATTAGTGCAGTGGTAAGTGCATGTTATGTACACAATCAAAGTGCTAATCTAGACCTTGATTGTGCTAGTGTAATGCCAGACGATTGTATAAACAATATTTCTAATGTCTTAATGACACTACGAAAAAAGGTGCTCTAAAATGAGCACCTTTTCTATAATATTTGAAATTGAATATAGTAAACATGAGGATGAAACATTTTCGTATTAAAACCATAAGCGCAACAATCATCCATTTCTCCATCCCAATCATTGTTCAAAACATCTAATAAAGATTCTATTTCTTGCTCAGTTAAAACAGCTGTTCCAAAGAATTCCAAACAATGACAAAGAGATGGTTGTTCACGACTTGGTGAAAAAGAGAAGGCAGGGCAAAGAAGATTAAGTGCATTTTTTACATCCTGCACAATTTGTTCATCTTCTCGATCTACAACAACATGTAAGCGTGTATTCATTATTGGGCATCCAATACATAGCGACATAATTTTTTCAAATTATCATCATTTGATAAAGTAATTACTTTGCCTAATCCCAAATTTAATGCCGCAATCACAATTTTGTCATTTTCCACAGCCATATTTAAAGTTCCAGTCGCATTCACATAAAACACATCAAAAATATAACTAGTTTTAGAACCATCTTCTTCTTTTTTTCTTAAGTCAAAATGAAAATCATCTTTATTTTTTAAAATGATACGAACTGCTCCTGCTCCTGATGATGGAATTGGTTTAGCCATAGATATTCCTCCTATTTTCTATTTGATTCATAAGTTACTTGAATACCTAATTGCGATAAAGTATTTAAGTCCACTTCTGATAAATCACATGTAATATGAGCTTGTAAACCACGTAATTGATTCAAACAAGAAAGTGCTTTGGCTGCATTTTCATTTACTTTTGCACTAATTGCCAACGCAATTAAAATTTCATTCGCATGAAGACGTGGATTTACGCTTCCTAAGTATTCTGTTTTTAAACCTTGGATTGGTTCAATTAAATCTGTTTGAATTAAATGAACATCTTGTTCAATATTAGCTAAATATTTTAATGTATTAATCAAAACAGAACTACAAGCTCCCATTAAATCTGTTGTTTTACCTGTAACAATTGTACCATCATTACATTCAATTGCACCACAATATACTTTACTTTGTTTTTCCATTTCATGTGCTTTGGCAACACATTTACGATCTTCTAAAGTAATATTGGCTTTTTTAAGAATCAATTGTTGCTTATTAACTTCGTTAATATCACACAATTCATTACAGTAACGATTAAAGCTATCATAATAACGACGAATAATTTCTTGTTTTCCAGCTTCACGAACAACTTCATCATCAATAATAGCACTACCAATCATGTTAACACCCATATCAGTAGGAGAAGCATATGGGCAACTTCCATAAATTTCTTCAAAAATATTTTTTAAGACAGGAAAGATTTCAATATCACGATTATAATTAACTGTAATTTTGTTATAGGCATTTAGATGATATGGATCAATCATATTAACATCATTTAAATCCGCAGTAGCCGCTTCATAGGCTAAGTTACTTGGATGATCTAATGGTAAATTCCAAATAGGGAATGTTTCATATTTCGCATAGCCAGCACGGATGCCACGTAAATGTTCATGATATAACTGTGATAAACAAGTAGCCATTTTTCCACTTCCAGGACCTGGTGCAGTCACTACCACTAATGGACGTGTTGTTTCAATATAATCATTTTTTCCAAATCCATCTTTAGAAATAATTTTTTTAGAATCTGTTGGATATCCTTCAATTGTATAGTGATGATATACTTGAATATTCATTTTCTTTAATTTATTTTGAAATTGTGTAATAAGTTTACTAGGAGAGTATTGTGTAATAACAACACTACTAACATATAAACCAATACGACTAAATTCATTAATTAAACGAAGCACTTCTTCTTGATAAGTAATGTTTAAATCTTTACGAATTTTATTCGAGTTAATATGGCTTGCGTTAATCGCAAAAACAATTTCAGCGTTATCTTTAATTTGAAGCAACATTTGTAGTTTTGAATCTGGTTTGAATCCAGGTAAAACTCTGGAAGCATGGTAGTCATCAAATAATTTGCCACCAAATTCCAAATATAATTTGTCTCCAAACTGAGAAATACGTTCCATAATGCGTTGTGATTGTAAAGTTAAGTATTTTTGATTATCAAATCCAATTTCGTTCATAATAGATAGTCTCCATAAATTCTGTTATATATTTTACTTGCATTTTAAGAATTATCAAGATTTAAACATAAAAAAAAGGATCCGGCAACGTGCTATGTTCGCAGGGGCAAGCCCAACTATTTTCGCCGCTGAAGTGCTTAACTTCTGAGTTCGGAATGTGTTCAGGTGTTTCCACTTCGCTATCGCCACCGGGTCCTTCGAGATCTTTCG
>JAQYFP010000147.1 GCA_028723085.1 Erysipelotrichaceae bacterium
TGAACCAATATACTTTTATCCATACAGAGATGTGTTAGTTCAATAAAATTAAAACACCAATGTTGTACAATATAAAATAAAATGTGCTTCGATTGGTGTTTTTTATCAACATTGGTGTATTAATTTTCTAATGTATTATACAAAAAAAAGTATTTGTGTCAAAATAGAACTATACTTAATAAATAGGATAAATTTGTATGGCAAATAAAAAAAATAATATTCACTCTCGTAATGAAGGTTTCGGAAAAACAGTTCATTATGATTCTCATGGAAAAAAAGTAGGCACAACTCGTAATAATGGTTTTGGTAGTTATACTCATTATGACCAGAGAGGTAAAAAAGTGGGTACGACATATAATGAAGGATTCGGACGTTCTACAACATCGAATTCAAGTGAAGGATGTTATATTGCGACTTGTGTTTATGGATATGATAGCGATGAAGTATGGACTCTTCGTAAGTTTAGAGATAATGTTTTGAAACAACACTTTATAGGAAAATGTTTCATCAAAGCGTATTATTTTATTTCGCCTAAACTTGTTCATTTTTTTGGTAATCAACAATGGTTTCATAGCTTTTTTAAATTCATTTTAAATCCATTAATAAAAAAGATAGACTCACAGGAGCCTATCAAATAATTTAGCACATGGTTCATATAACCACAAAATCGATAAAAATGTGCAAATTGATAATATTAGTTCAAATGGTAAATCCGCTATAAAATAAGACATAAAAGGTACATTCATAATGAATACAGATCCTAATACAAATGTCCAGCAATACAATAGACTATATAATACACCTGTAATAGCTAATTTTAAGGGTGTATTAATTTTTTTAAATATGGTATTTGATAATATAGGAATAAAGCTATATCCAATCCACATAATAGGTGTATAAACTAAATTAAAGCTACCAACAAATAAATTATCAAAAAGAACATGTAAAGTAATAACGAACAAAGTATCAGAAAAATTTAATTTCTTAGCATATAAAACAAGAAGAAAAAAAGTAAGTTGTATATTGGGAAGAAAAGATAATACTTCTTCTTGTACCGTTAAAATAGCACTTAAAAATGCCAATATAACTAATTTTCTAGTATTCATATTCAGTCATGACAAAAGAAATTTTCATTCTATCTTCTAACTTGATTTCTTCTATTCCTACTTCACTCATTTCATCATCTACGTAAATAGAAATAAATTCTGACCAATCATCGGGTGTTGTTAATGTTTCAATACTCATGATCATTCCATTTTCAATCACAACATTATCAAAGTTTTCTTTAATGACTTCTGGACAAGTTTGTTCTTCTTTAAATGGGACTTCTTTTTCACATACAATTGAATGATCCACTTGCTCAACGACAACATCAATTACACCATCATTGCTTGATTTTGATAATTGTTTAGGAATAAAAATTCCGGCTAACAATACAAGCAAAAGAGCCACAGTAAGAATAATTTTGTTTTGTTTTTTCATGTTTTCTTCTATTTTTTGGCTAATTATCAATATCACCAGTACAAATAATCATCAAAAAATAGTTCCTCCTATCAAGAACAGGCAAGTCTTCTGACTTAGATTCACTTTACTTTCAAGCCTTCTCTATAAATAAATGGCATAATTTGATTTCATCCTCATCACAGCTGCTGGGACAGTCCAAGATTTTCACTTGCTTCCTTATTAAGAAATATTCACCTGAACTTTAATATAATATCAGTAATGTTTATAAATGACAATTTTTTTAAAAATGCTAGATAAAGAAAAAAGGTCCTTTCAGACCTTTGGTAACGAATTATGAATCACAAGCTGTGGAATTTGATATTTTTTATCAATTACCTTATAATTTGGCATCCATTTTTCTAATTGATTATAAAAGGAAGATGAATGATTAGGAACAAGTAAATGAACAAATTCATGAATGATAACATAATCTATAAATTCTTTTGGAAATAGAAGCAAATACGCATTTAATTTTATTTCTTTTTTTACATAGTTACAACTTCCCCATTTTGATTGAAAACATTTGATATTTAATTGAATATTTGAAAAATTTAACTTATTTTCAATTTCAAGAAAACGACGTATTAAATATGGACTAGCTAATTCAATTAGAGACGTTTCAAATCCTTTTTGATCTTTAAAATGAATTTCATTATCTAATATGTAATTTTCTGAATCTTGACAAAGTAAGTAAGCTTGTCCATAAATATGTAGAATATCATGATCTTTTAAAATTCTTTCTTGTTTCAAACAATTATTGATCCAATCTTTTTTTGATTCAACGAACTCAGTTATTGTTTTATTTGAAACAGAAAAAGGAGCCGTTACAATGACTTGTTGTTTTTTAATTTTTATGATAATTCGTTTTTGATTTTTTTTGCGGATAATTTTATAAGTCATTTAAAATATCTTGACAAGCTTGATCTAAATATTGATTAACGATTTCCTTTTGATTATCTTGATAAGATTCGTATTTATTAATATCGCGAATTAAATCAACCATTGGTAATGTCGCATAACATTTTAAGTTTGTTTCGTTAAAGAATTCGTTAAGTTGATCATTGTCATAGAATTCAATTCTTTCATGACAATTTGGACATTCTAAATAAGCCATATTTTCAATTACACCTAAAACTTTTACTTTCATTTGTTCACACATATGAACGGCTTTTGAAACAATCATAGAAACCATTGGCTGTGGTGTAGAAATCATTAAAATTCCTTGCACTGGTAAAGATTGCATAATTGTTAATGGAACATCACCAGTTCCTGGTGGCATATCAATTAATAATACATCTAATTCTTGCCATAAAACATCCGTATAAAATTGCTTAACAACACCAGCAATAACAGGTCCTCTCCAAATAACAGGATCGCTTTCATTTGGAAGCATGAAATTAAGTGACATAACTTTGATTCCTTCTTTTGATTCAACAGGAATGACTTCATTTTGAGCCGTAGCATAGGCTTGCCCGTTTTCTATATTTAATAAACGAGGAATACTTGGTCCTGTAATATCGGCATCCATGATTCCAACTTTTAAGCCTTTTCTTGCCATTTGTTTAGCCATTAAAACAGTAATAGTCGATTTTCCAACCCCGCCTTTTCCTGACATAACAGCGATAATGTGTTTAATTTTATTTTTAGGATTTTGAGTAACCCCACAACTATTTTTGTCTTTAGAACAATTTCCTTTACTTGGACATCCTTCACAACTCATTTTTCTTCCTCCTTATCCATATCTGGAAAATATGTATCATATACATCCGTCAATCGTTTATTTTGAATGTGCGTATATATTTGTGTGGTTTGAATATCACTATGCCCTAATAATTCTTGAACGACTCTTAAATCTGCATTTCCATTTAATAAATGTGTCGCAAAGCTATGACGAAGCGAATGACAAGAAATATCAGGATTTAAAGCTAGTTCTTTTACTTTTCTCTTAATCAATTGATGAACATATTGTCTATTTACAGGATGATTTAATTGATTAACAAAGAAATAAGGACTATTTTGCTTATCCCATTGCTTTCGGACCAAAGAAATGTATTGATTCATTTGATCAATGCAATTCGAAGCTATAGGAACAATTCTTTCTTTTCCACCTTTTCCCTTGATTTTACAAATTTTTTCGTGTAAGTGGACATCATTTAATTTCAAATCACATAATTCTGAAACACGCAAACCACAACTATAAAGTGTTTCAATCAATGTTTTTTGAAATATACCTTGATCACTTGAATCAAAAGATTCCAACAGTTTATAGACATCTTCAAAATCAAGGTACGTAGGTAAATGTTTATTCGTATTAAAACTATGAAAATATAAAACAGGATTGTTTATATCTGGATGATTTAAAGTAGTAAAACGATGAAATGATTTAATTGATGCCAACATTCGATTACAAGATGATGTTTTATGACTTTTACAGAATTCATTAAAGAAAGAATCTACCTTAGTTATATTGATATCTTCCATATTGGTAATGTTTTTATGTTCCATAAAAGATAAATATTCATCAAGATCATGCATATAAGCTTCAATTGTCTTCTGTGCTTTATTTTCAATTACTGCTAAATTGATTTTATAATCATTTAATGCTTCTCTACAATTCATCTAATCTATTTTAACACTAAATCCATTTTGGTGGTAGTATGCAACATTTACAGTTCGCATCTTTTATAGCCTCTATACAAATGGATTTAGCTTCTTGAGATTGTGTATGATACGCAATTTGAAGTGTCTTTACAGAAAAGTTATATTTATGTAAACATTGTGTAATTTCATTTAAGCGATCACAACGATGTACAAAATAAAAACGCCCCTTTGATTTAAGTAAACGATTAGCTTGTTCTACTAATTCATTAAGAGTTAAATTCTTTTCAATTCTACCTAATTGTCGATTATCTAAAACGGTATTGGGATTGGTTTCATTAATTGGAAAAAAAGGTGGATTGCTTATGATGACATCAAATAAATCTGATTGAAATTCTTTAATATCACTACAAACAATAGAACAAGGATGTTTAATAAAAGTATCAGCATTTTTTTGAGCTATTTGACATGCCTCAGGTAAAATTTCTACTCCTGTTAATGAGTGAATATCAAATTGATCTAAGTAGACTAATAAAGCACCATTGTTGGTACCTATGTCTAATATGTTATCATCCTTTTTTACTTTTATAAATTGAGCTAATAACTTCGTATCGATATTCATGCGAAACATATTTTTATCTTGATACAATTTACAATTCGGATCAACAATATAATCTAATGTATATTCTTTCATTTGGACTCCTTTTTTAATAAATCAGATGCTTTAAAGAAAACATTGGAATGAAATGACTCATTTAATTGATTTATGATTGTTTGCGAATTTTGTACAGGTGCTTCAAATAAATTGACTTGGTCAATAATCTTATCTGCATTTTGTAAAGAACCCATAGTAATAGCCATAAAACGATAACCAATAGGCTCAAAGTTATTTTCAATTATCGATTGTACGGTGTCATATATTGTTTGATATTGATTTGTATATGTTGTTAAAGGACAACTTCTAACAATAGTATGAAAATTACTATCACGAAGTGAAACAGAAATTAATAAACCTTTCTGATTATCTTGTTTAAGTCTTCTACTTAATTCATTTGATAAATCTCTAGCTTTATCAAAGGCCTCATTTAAAGAATAAAAATTAGTTGTATATGTTTTTGAAACAGAACAACTTTTTTGAGTAGAAGAATAATGAAGTTGACTTGAACTATGTCCTCTTGCTTTTTGTATTAAAGCATAGCCACTGTTTTTCATAAGTCGTAATATTTTTTCTTCATTATCGGGATTGGCAAAATCACCTATTGTTTCAATTCCTAATTTTTTTAATTCAGGAATCGTTTTTTTACCTATCCCGTGCATGTTTTCAATTTTTAAAGGCCACAATTTACTTGGAATTTCAGCAATTCTCAAAATTGTTATACCAGCAGGTTTACGCATATCACTAGCCATTTTGGCTAAGAATCGATTAGGGGCAACACCAATCGATACATTTAATCCTGTCTCGACATAGATTCCGTGTTGGATTTGATACGCAAGATCAAGAGGTCTTTTATATTGTTTGATAATTTCTGTTACATCCATATAACATTCATCGATGCTAGCGGGTTCAATTTGATGGGTATAGCGCTTAAGATAACTAAAAAATTTATTGGACAACATGCGATAGTAATTATAATCGCCAGGAACTAAAATTAAATCTGGACATTTTTCAAGTGCCATATAGACGGGCATAGCACTTTGAACGCCTTTTTCTCTGGCCACGTAATTAGCGGTTGAAATAACAGAACGTTTATGATTCGAACCAATTGCCAAAGGTTTATCTTTGTATTCAGGATGTCTAAGTTCTTCTGCTGAAGCAAAAAACGCATTGATATCGATATGAAATAAAACTCTACCCATTATGTACTCTCTTTTTTAATTCTTTGGCACTATCAATTGCTTCTTTACTATCATTACCAGTTGCCATAATCGCAAGTTCACGAATGCTTTCTGATTCATTTAATTCATCAACATGAGTACAAGTAGAATTTTCACTACTTTCTTTTGTAACACAGAAATGATGATCGGCCCAACAAGCTACACTCGATAAATGTGTTATACACAGTATTTGGTAATTTTCTGATAATAAATGCATTTTATGGCCCATGGCTAAGGCTACTTTACCAGAAACACCAGTATCAATTTCATCAAAAATGATTGTTTCAATGTGACTTTCAGATTGAAATACAACTTTTAGTGCTAACATAAAACGAGAAAGTTCCCCACCAGAAGCACTCTTCTTTAAAGAAGAGAACGGTTGGCCAGGGTTCATACTTGCCATAAATTCAATTTTATCAATCCCATTTTTTGATGGTTGTTTTGCTTGAACGTCAATTTTAAAACGAGCATGCTCTAACATTAAATCATGACAGTGTTTCTCTACTTCATGGCATAATTCATCAATTTTATTGATTCTTTGATTATGAAGTTCAAGTGCATATTGATCATATATTTTTTTTGATTGAATGACTTTCTTTTCAAGTTTTTCAAATACATCTTGTCGATGTAAAATCAAATCCACTTTATTTAAATATTTAGATAGTGTTTCCATCATATTATGATAATTACCACCATATTTTCTAAATAGTTTTTTGATTTTATATTCTCGTTCTTGAAGTTGATCTAAATCATAATTTTCATTTTGAAGTTGATCTTTATATTTTTTTAATTCATCACAAATCGCATCTAATTGATAATATTCATTTTGAATATCAATATGGATATTATCATTTTTTTGAACGATTTTATGAAGACTATACACTTGTTCTAATACACCATTTTCTTTATCTAAAATATAAATAGCTTGACTTACATCCTCTAGATTTTTTTGATAGTTGGAAGCTTCTTTAATTTTATTTTGAAGTTCTTCTAGTTCGTTTTCTTGAATATCCGCTTGTTGAATTTCATTAATACACGCTGTCACATAATCCAATTCATCATCGGAATATATTTCATTTTTCGCTTTTTCAAAGTTTTTTAAATCCAAGGCATATTGTTGATAAGCTTGTTCTACTTTATTTTTTATGGATTTTGTATTGGCATATTGGTCTAATAAAGATAGTTGTGTTTCTTCATCCATTATTTTATATGTGTCCATTTGCGAGTGAATATCCATAAGTTGATACATTAATTTACGTATATAACTTAAGGTGGTATTCATCATATTTAATTTGACAGTGGATTTTCCATTGGCATGAATGGTACGTGTCACAATTAGATTATCGTCAATTTCAAAGCCATCTTCTTCTAATTGATCACAAATTGTTTTGTCAGGTCTAGAAAACACAATTTGAAGAACACATTTTTCTTTTCCTTTACGAATGATATTATTGCCAGCTCTTTCTCCACATAAATAAGAAATCGCATCAATTAACAAACTTTTACCAGCTCCTGTTTCACCTGTAATAACACTCATTCCAGATGAAAAATCTAGTAAAGCATAATCAAATAATATATAGTCTTTGACCATTAATTGTTCAATCATGTGTTCTCCTTTCCTTTGCATATAAAATAAATTCCTGATTTCCGTTTCTTCCTTTTATTGGACAAGGAATCATACGAATATAGGCATAGTTAGTAAAAACAAATTGTTTCACATCTTCCACAACTTTTTGCTGTATTTTTTTATCTTTTAATACACCTTGCTTATTTAAATATTGGGGACCACATTCAAACTGCGGTTTTATTAGAATAGCCATGTGAGATACATTTAGATTTGAAAAAACAGCACTTAAAATTGTCTTAGCACTAATGAAACTAACATCCATACATATAAAATCAATGTCATCTTCAAACCATTCACGTGTTAAATTTCTCGCATTGTAGCCTTCCATCTTCACTACACGAGAATCTTGGTCTAGTTTTTCAGCTAATTGTAAGTGTCCTACATCAAGGGCATATACTTTTTTTGCTCCTTTTTGTAAGCATAAATCAGTAAAGCCACCTGTACTTGCACCAATATCTAATACAACTTGATTTTCAACTGAAAAGTTAAATTCATCAAAAGCTGCTTTTAATTTATAAGCAGCACGAGAAACATAGTCATCTTCTTTGGCTTGTATCTCTATTTTATCAAGTTCATTGACATCAAAAGAAGGTTTTGTGATGCATTTCCCATTCACGAATACGTATCCTTCTTTAATCAAGTCTTGGGCCTTACTTCGGGAACTAATTTGTTCCATACAAGCTTTATCTAGTCTCATTTGAATCCTCACTTATATGCTCAAATAATGCATTAATATGTATGTTTTCTTCTATTCTTAAAGAACGAATAGATCCTTGTGGAACAAAATGATCTTCAATACCTAGAATATCAAATTCTTTGTTATGGTATTCCAATATAGCACTTGATAAAGAACCAATTTTACAATCCGTTTCATAAATATGAATTTTTAAATTTGTTTTAAATAGTTTATCTAAACATTCTGTATCAATTGGTTTAAAGAAGCGAGCATTCACAACAATCATAGAAATATCATTGATGGTTGCTTTTTCTATTACTTTATCCACTTCAGGACCATAACAAATCACTATACATTCAGGATTATTTCCAACTGTATATGTAGTCCAAGTTCCAGGTTTAATATATTCGTATTCTTTTACTTTTTGATATTTTTCATAGCCACGTGGATAACGAATGAAATATGGTTTCTTTTCTATAAATGCACTATAAACTAGATTTTGTGCTTCACATGCATCTTTTGGCTGTGACAATATTACGTTAGGTATACTTCTTAAAAATGAAATATCAAATACACCTTGATGTGTTTCACCATCATCTCCTACTAAACCAGCGCGATCAACGCCAACAACAACAGGAAGATTCATTCTTGCCATGTCGTGATTGATTTGATCGTATGCTCTTTGAAGAAAGGATGAATAAATACTAACAAATGGCTTTAATCCCGCTTGGGCCATAGCACTTGCCATAGTTATTGCGTGATCTTCAGCAATTCCACAATCAAAAAAACGATCTGGATATTTTTTTTGAAATTCTAAAAGCTTACTTCCGTTAGCCATGGCAGGAGTAATCGCAACAATTTTTTTATCTTGTCGTGCTAAATCAACCAAAGTTCTAGAAATAATTTCTGACCATGTTAGTTCGTCTTTAGGCGTACGCATTAAAGAATGTCCTGTTGTAACATCAAAAGGAGAAACTCCATGCCATTTTCCAATTTCATCTTCTTCCGCATAGCTGTATCCTTTTCCTTTTTTTGTGACTACATGGATGACAATGGGCCCATCTGAATTTTTAGCTGCCTGAAATGTTTTGATTAAAGTATGTAAATCATGACCATCAACAGGACCCATGTAATTAATATTAAAGTTTTCAAATAATGGTGCATTAATCATTTCATCACGAATATGATCTCTTAAATTCGTCATAGACTTTAATAAAGAAGCTCCTAAATAACTATCTTTTAAATTCTTTTTAACATCACTTTTCATTGTTTGATAAAAATGACTTGTTCTTAAATCTGTGATTTTTTGTTCAATGACACTATGATTCTTAGAAATTGACATATTATTGTCATTAAAAATGATAATGATTTTTTTCTGTTGTGTTCCTATATCATTCAATGCCTCCATCGACATTCCAGAACACAAGGCTCCATCACCAATAACCGGTATAATTTCATAATCTTGTTTTTGTAGATCTCTTGCACATGCAAAACCTAGAGCTGCTGAAAGAGATGTAGAAGAGTGACCAGCTTCCCAACAATCGTATTCACTTTCATTTCTTTTTTGAAAGCCAGATAATCCATCTTTTTTACGTAATGTCGAAAAATAAGGTGAACGACCCGTTAAAATTTTATGAGTGTAACATTGATGGCCTACATCAAATATGATTTTATCTTTAGGTGCATTAAAGACATAGTGAAGAGCTACTGTTAACTCGACAACACCTAAATTACTTGATAAATGTCCTCCTGTTTTAGAAATGGAGTCAATCAAAAATTTTCGAATATCTTCACAAAGAATGTTTAATTCTTCGATAGACATATTCTTTATATCTGCGGGTGATTTTATATCATAAACGCGCATGGTATTCACCTCCATTTAGTATGTACGATTAAGTAAAAAGTCAAATATTTCTTCTAAGTATTTTGTATCACAGTGTAAACAATTTATCGCATCTCTTAATTGTTTATCATATTGTTCAACCATTTGTTTTGCTTGTTCAAGCCCTAATAAAGAAACAATAGTTAATTTATCGTTTTCAGTGTCACTAGTAGATTTACCTAATTGTGCTTCGCTTTGTGTAATATCTAAGATATCATCTTGCATTTGGAATTGTATACCTGAAAGAAGTCCAATTTTCTTCAATGTTTCAATGTCTTCTTCATGATTCGCAAGAATAGCTGCCAGAATCATAGGTAAAGTTAATAATTTTGCGGTTTTATATTTATCTATTTCAAGTAATTGTTCAAAAG
>JAQYFP010000148.1 GCA_028723085.1 Erysipelotrichaceae bacterium
TTCTTGGGGAACAGCGGTAAACGTACAAGAAATGGCATTTGGTAACTGGTCTGATGAATCAGGAACAGGGGTCGCCTTCACTCGTGATCCTGCAACAGGTGAAAAGAAGTTAATGGGAGAGTTCTTAATTAATGCCCAAGGAGAAGATGTTGTTGCAGGTGTTCGTACACCACAACCAATTTCGGCTTTAAAAGATGTAATGCCAGAAGTATATGCTCAATTTGAAGAAGTATGTAAAATTCTAGAAAATCATTATCATGATATGCAAGACATGGAATTCACAATCCAAGATCGTAAATTGTACATGCTTCAAACACGTAATGGAAAACGTACGGCTCAAGCCGCTTTGAAAGTTGCATGTGACTTAGTAGATGAAGGAATGATTACACCAAAAGATGCGGTATTAATGATTGATCCACGTAACTTAGATACTTTATTACATCCAACATTTGATCAAAAAATCTTAAAAGAAACACCATATGTAGCTAAAGCTCTAGGAGCAAGTCCAGGAGCGGCTGCTGGTAAAATCGTATTTACGGCTGAGGATGCTAAAGAATGGGCAAGTCGTGGTGAAAAAGTAGTTTTAGTTCGTTTAGAAACTTCACCAGAAGACATTGAAGGAATGAAATCCGCTCAGGGTATTTTAACAGTTCGTGGAGGAATGACATCACATGCAGCTGTTGTAGCTCGTGGAATGGGAACTTGTTGTGTTTCTGGATGTGGTGACATTTCTATGGATGAAGTCAATAAAAAATTCACACTAAAAGGAAAAGTTTATCACGAAGGAGATTGTATTTCACTTGATGGTTCAACAGGTAAAATCTATGATGGAATTATTCCTACAGTGGATGCCCAAATCGGTGGAGAATTCGGTCGTATCATGGCGTGGGCTGATGAATATCGAACAATGAGTGTTCGTACTAATGCTGATACTCCAAAAGATGCGAAAAAAGCCATTGAATTAGGAGCCCAAGGAATTGGATTATGTCGTACTGAACATATGTTCTTTGAAGCAGATCGAATTGCGGCTTTCCGTGAAATGATTTGCTCAGACACATTAGAAGAAAGGGAACAAGCATTAAATAAAATTCTTCCAATGCAACAACATGACTGTGAAGAATTATATAAAGCATGTAACGGATATCCAGTTACAATTCGTTTCTTGGATCCACCTCTACATGAATTTGTTCCAACAGAACAAGAAGACATTGAATTGTTAGCTCAAGCACAAGGAAAAACAGTGGAACAAATTAATGCAATCATTGATGGATTACACGAATTCAATCCAATGATGGGACATCGTGGACTACGTTTAGCTGTTACATATCCGGAAATTGCTAAGATGCAAACACGTGCGGTTATTCGTGCTGCAATTAAAGTAAACCAAGAACAACCTGAATTGAATGTTCAACCAGAAATCATGATTCCACTTGCTGGGGATGCAACAGAATTAAAATATGTTAAGGATATTGTTGTTCAAGTAGCCAATGAAGAAATTCAAAACGCAAATGTTGAATTGAAATATCATGTAGGTACTATGATTGAAATTCCACGTGCCGCTCTTACTGCTGATGAAATTGCTAAACAAGCGGATTTCTTCTGCTTTGGAACAAATGACTTAACGCAAATGACATATGGATTCTCACGTGATGATGCAGGTAAATTCTTGCAATCTTATTATGATCATAAGATTTTTGAACAAGACCCATTTGCTAAATTAGACCAAGTTGGAGTTGGAAAATTAATGAAAATCGCAATTCAATTAGGAAAAGAAACCAATCCAGATCTTCACTTAGGAATTTGTGGAGAACATGGTGGAGATCCAAGTTCCATTGAATTCTGTCATAAAATTGGTTTAGACTATGTTTCATGTTCACCTTATCGTGTGCCAATTGCTCGCTTAGCCGCTGCTCAAGCTGCTATTAAAGAAGGATAATAATAAAAAAGACTAAGGTTTAATAGTAAGATAGACCTTAGTCTTTTCGTATATAGAGGAAACAGTTATGATATATAAATGTATTTATGAAACACCTGAAGAATTCTCCAATATGATAATGACTAGTGACGGAGAATTTTTAACAGGATTGTATTTTAATCAATTGAATGAAAACGTAAATGAAGTCAATAAAGACTTAGAAATATTTCAAAGTACTAAAAAATGGTTGGATATTTATTTCAGTGGCAATATTCCTGATTTTACTCCTGCATTAAAATTAGAAAACATAACACCATTTCGACAAGAAGTTATTGATATTATGAATACGATTGCATATGGCCAAACAATAACATACGGTGATATATCCGAAATGATTGCGAAAAAAAGAGGCATTAAAAAAATGTCATCTCAAGCAGTTGGACAAGCGGTGGGATGGAATCCTATCTGTATTATTATTCCTTGTCATAGAGTTATTGGTAAAGATGGAAATTTAACTGGATATGGAGGAGGAATAACAAATAAAATCGCTTTATAAAACTTGAAAAGAATGATATGACCCGTTTTTTTACCAACAAATAATTTGACAACAAGATAGATGTGAATTATATTATTAATGTCATATGACATTAATGGAGAAAATTATGGCAAGACCAGAGATTAAAAAGAGAATTTGTAAGAAACCAGAATGTGATAGTTTTGTACCAAAAGGCTATTGTTCACATGAATATGTAGTATTAACAGTGGATGAATATGAAACCATTCGTTTAATTGATTTAGAAGATTATAGTCGAGAACAATGTGCCAATCAAATGGGAATTGCTCGTACAACCGCCCAAGCTATTTACAATAGTGCACGAAAAAAAATAGCATCCGCATTCGTTTATGGATTTGAAATACGAATTGAGGGTGGTTCTTATCAAGAATGCGATGGAAAAGCTGGTTGTAATTATTGTTCAAAAAATAAGTCATATGAAGCTTTATCTTTAAATAAGAAGGAGATTAATACAATGAGAATTGCCGTTACATATGAAGATGGTAATGTATTCCAACACTTTGGGAAAACACAATTTTTTAAAATCTATGATGTAGAAGATAAACAAATTATTTCAAGTTCAGTATGTAGCTCAAATGGAGCAGGACATGGAGCACTTGCTGGTGTACTAAAAGAAAGTGATGTTGATGTTTTAATTTGTGGTGGACTTGGAATGGGAGCTATGAATGCTTTGACACAACAAGGAATTAAAGTAATATCTGGAGCAACTGGTAACACAGACGATGTTGTTCAAGAATATTTGAGAGGTACTTTGATTTCAACTGGATCTAATTGTAATCACCATGATCATGATAGTAATCATGTTTGTGGAAATCACGGATGCCATTAATAAACAGCAATCGCTGTTTTTTTTCTTGTCTTTTGATATTAAAAGTATACAATAAGTAAACGGAGATGGAAATATGGAAGACAATCGAGATTATTTTATGGATAACTATAAAGCTTTACTTATTGTTTTAGTTGTTATTAGTCATTTTCTAGAATTAAACAATAAAAATAATTTATTTTTATACTTATTAAAGTGGTTTATTGTATGTTTTCACATGCCTGCATTTATTTTTGTTTCTGGATACTTTTCTAAAAAAGAATTATCTATTGAAAAATTAATAAAGAAACTATTTATACCGTATTTAGTTTATGAAATAATCTATTATTTCTTCTATACTTTTATTTTACATAGAACAACCAAACTCTATTTGCTAAAACCTAAGTTTTCATTGTGGTATTTATTAGCCTTATTTGTATGGAGACTTATTACACCTTATTTTAAAAAGATTCCTCATTATATGATTGTTTCTGTTTCTTTAGGATTATTAATTGGAATATCGGATATGCAGGATAATTTTTTAAGTATTCCAAGAATCTTATATTTTTATCCTTTCTTTTTACTTGGAACAATAACACAACAAGTTGATATCAAAAAGTTATTATCAAAAATTAAAATTAAAAAGATCATACCTGTTTTTCTAATCGTATTATTAATAAGTTTTGTCATTTGTCCTTATTCTAATAAAATCTTTTATGGACGATATAATTATGAATCATTACATCAAACAGATATAGAAGGAATGTTTGTTCGCTTGTTGTGTTATGCAATTGGTTTTTTAATGATTATTATTATGATGTTTTTTGTGAAAAAAGATAAAACTTCGTATTCCTATATAGGACAAAGAACAATGCCAGTCTATATTTTTCATGGATTAACTTATTGTTTCTTTAAATACAATACAACGATCCTTCAAATGGTTAATACACCAATAGAAAGTATGTTATTGATCTTATTTTGTTTATTACTAGTAAAATTATATTCATCAAAAATATTTTTTAATATCACAAATTATATATCAAATATCCATTTACCAATTTTTAGTCATCAAAGGTAACAATTCCCTATTTTTGGACAAGAAATAATGATTTAGCTATGATATGATGTTCGTCTAAAAAAGGGGAATAACAATGAATAGTAAAAAGATTTATAGAGGATTCGTGTTTGTTTATATTTGTTTTTGGATTTATGGCATGGTTCATAATATTCAAATTCAAGATTGGGAAGGAATTGGTATGGAAGTCGTGGCTATATTTACTCCAATAATTATTCCTGTTTTATTTAAAATATTTCATTTTAAACCAGTTTATGAAATATATAGTTTAAATATTCTTTTTGTGTTTTTCGCATCTTTATTAGGAAGTTGTTTTGCAGGATATAAAGTACCTTATTTTGATAAAATTGTACATTTCTTTTCTGGGCTGTTTATGACCTTGATTGCTGCTTTACTATTTAGCGCTATCAAACACACTAAAAAACCAATAGATAAAGAAGATTATAAAATCTATCTTTTATTCGTGAATGCATTAAATTTAGCTGTTGCACTATTATGGGAATTCTTTGAATTCTTGATGCTTGTATTCTTTAATAATGACTGCATTCGTAATAAAGCAACCGGTGTATATGATTCCATGACCGATATGATGTGTGCCTTTGTAGGTGGCATCATTATGACTGTATTTTTAGTCCGTTATATAAAGAATAATAAACAAAATTTCTTTATTCGCATTTATGAAAAATTTTATTTACTTAATATTGAAACTGAAAATAAATCACTTGATATTCATCAGAGTTCGCAAAACTACAAGGAATAAATGATAATGAACACGATAATAACCAATTATTATAAATACTTGAAACATTGTTTACAATGGTATCGTAAACATCTTTATTTTCAATTTTGATAGAACATTCTTTTTGGTTATTAAAATAACTTTGTGTTAATAGTGCATTAATTTTTGTTTGCGCATCTTCATTTTCACTGACGAAATGATTTGTATAAGTAAAATAATTATATTTTGTTCCTGTTGTATCAGGAACATTTTTTAAACATGATTGAAGGGTATAATTATTACGTATTTCATTATCTGTTACATTAAAATATAAATACATTTTATATTTGTCATCATCTAATCGATTGGTATCACTAGTTGGATCCACACTATAGTATTCATTATCTAACTTGATAATATTCCATGCGTGTCCGCTTTGTTTGTGCTCAGTGTAACCACCAATGGTCATACACTCAATTCCACATTCGTTCATAATCCATTGCATAGTACGAGCGATTCCTAAACACGCTGCTTGTGATTCAATGAATACTCCATAAGGAGATGAATAATGATTTGTTTTTTCATTATATTGACAATGATCCACAATATAATTATATGCATACATTTCTTTATCAAAATCACTATAATCTTTTACGATTTCTTCAATGTTTTGAATTTCAGTGTTTATTATGTCTAAAGAATCATTGTATTCTTCTTTAGACATTAAGTAAGACATTTCGATGCTGACAAGTTCTTTTCTATTTAAAATCCAATTACAAACTACATTATTATTAGAACCATTTGTTGTGAATTGATATAATTCAGGGCATTCATCTTGGAGTAATTCTAAAAGTTCAAGTGGTCGATTTTGAGAAGAAAAAGGTAAATTGATTTCAATCGTTTCATCAAAGTTCATCATTCCTTCATATACTTTAATCACAAAAGCTAAATCGATATCACTTAATTGTTTTAAAAAATAATGGTTTTGATAATCTAGTTTCGTATTATGATCAATGATATTTTCGATATATTGTTCTTGTTTTTTGGAGTCTATAGAATATTGAATATTAGATAATAAAGAACATCCGGACAATAAAAAAGATAAAAAGATAATTAAGATTTTTTTCATAGGATAATTTTAATAAAAAAAAGAGGAATTATCAATGATAATTCCTAGTCCATATTTGTATATTCCATCAAATATTCATCGACTTCTCGAGCACAGTTTTTTCCTTCACTGATTGCCCATACAACAAGAGATTGACCACGATGAATATCACCGGCTACAAATATATTTTCGTTATTTGTTTGATAATGATCTTTTTCTGTTTTAACAGTATTACGTGGTGTGGTTTCGAGTTCAAAAGCATCTTTAACATATGATTCAACGCCTGTAAAACCAGCTGCAATCAATAATAAATCACATGGTAAAACTTGTTCACTACCTTCAATAGGAGTCATTTTTCCTTTGTCAAAACGAATTTTTGTGGTTTTTACAGCTGTAATGTGATTATCTTCAGAAATTAATTCTGTTAAAGTTGTTTCATAGATACGAGGATCCCTACCAAAAGTATGAATAGCTTCTTGTTGCCCATAATCTGTTTTACAAACATTAGGCCATTCTGGCCATGGATTTGAATCAAGACGTTTTAAAGGAGGTTGAGGCATCATTTCAATTTGAATAACAGACTTGGCATGTTGTCGTAAGCAAGTTCCTACACAGTCATTTCCTGTATCTCCACCACCGACTATGATGACATTTTTATTATTGGCATCGATGTATGGAGTATGATCTAATTGATTTTTAGTTGATTGTGTTAAATAATCGACAGCAAAATATACACCATCCACATTTCGATTTTCTACATTAATATCTCGTGCTTGTTTAGAACCACAACAAAGTACAATCGCATCGTATTCTTGTTCTAATTGTTCTGAAGTAATATCTACTCCAACATTTACATTAAATTTAAATTGAATTCCTTCTTGTTCAAGCAATTCTATGCGTCGTAAAACATATTGTTTTTCTAATTTCATATTAGGAATTCCATACATTAATAAACCACCCGCACGATTTTCTCTTTCGTATACTGTGACATTATGTCCTCGTTTATTTAATGTATAGGCAACCGCTAGACCTGAAGGACCACTACCAATGACAGCTACTTTTTTATCAGACCGAATTGCAGGAGGACATGGTTTCATCCATCCATTTTTATAAGCTGTTTCAATAATAAAGTACTCATTGTCATGAATAGTAACAGGTTCATCATATATACCGTTTAGACAGGCTTTTTCACATAGAGCAGGGCATACACGAGATGTAAACTCTGGAAAGGGATTTGTCTTTAATAAACGAGATAGGGCATTTTGGTAATTGCCATTATATATTTCATCATTCCATTCAGGGATTAAGTTATGTAAAGGGCAACCTGTTACTTTTCCTTTTAATTCAATTGCACTTTGGCAAAAGGGAACGCCACAATTCATGCAGCGTGCCGCTTGTTCTTTTCTTTGTGTTTCATCTAAATATAAATGAAATTCATTATAGTTTTTTAATCGTTGTTCACAATCAATACAATTGTTTTCTTTACGATCATATTCTAAAAATCCAGTTGGCTTTCCCATAGTATCCCTCCTAATTAAATGCATCTTTAAATGCCATTAATTCAGCTTCATCTGTATGGAAGCCTTTATCTTCTAATTCTTTAATGGAATCTTTAATTTTACGATAATCATTTGGAATGATTTTCTTGAAATTTGATAATTCGTCATTAAAGTTATCTAAAATAGCTTTGGCAATAGCTGAGTTTGTATATTTGTAATGTTCTTCAAGTAAATCATGAAGTGTTTCTTGATCTGTTTTACCTTCAACGGTTTCAATGCTTACCATCTCTTTATTAATTCGTTTATATAAATCATGGTCTCTATCTAATACATAAGCAATTCCACCACTCATTCCAGCGGCAAAGTTTTTACCAGTTTTTCCTAAGATAACAGCTAATCCACCGGTCATATATTCCAAACCATGATCTCCGCATCCTTCAACCACAGCAGTTGCTCCGGAGTTACGAACACAGAAACGTTCCCCTGCAATTCCTCTAATGAAGGCTTTTCCGCTTGTTGCTCCATATAAAGCGACATTACCAATAATTACGTTTTCTTCGGCTTTAAATGAAGATTGTTCAGGAGGGGCAATAATTAATTTTCCACCTGATAAACCTTTTCCAAAATAATCATTGGCATCACCTTTTACATCAAGTGTCAATCCAGATGGAATGAATGAACCAAAAGATTGACCGGCTCCACCATTACAATGAACGACAAATGTATCTTCTTTTACGTCTACACCACATTGTTTAGTGATTTCGGATCCTAGAATCGTTCCTACAGTTCGATCTGTTGAACTAATTTCAATCGTTTCTTCATGGTGTTTCTGTTTCTTGAAATAAGGTTTAAATTTTGGTAAAAGAACGGAAACATCAATTGTCTTTTCTAAATGGAAATCATATTCGTCATCTTTTACATGGTGAATATTATTGCCATCATTCAATACATAAGATAAATCAATTTCTTTTTCTCTTTGTGTTTGATTTTCACGGATTGTTAAGCAATCAGAACGACCAACCATTTCATCAACAGTATGGAAACCTAATTCAGCCATGATTTCACGTAGTTCTTGAGCAATGAAAATCATAAAGTTCATAACATATTCAGGTTTACCTCTGAAACGTTTTCTTAATTCCTCGTTTTGTGTGGCAATACCAAATGGACATGTATCTAAGTTACATACACGCATCATTTCACATCCCATAGTGATAAGTGGGGCAGTGGCAAAACCAAATTCTTCAGCACCTAACATACAAGCAACGGCTACATCACGTCCGCTCATTAATTTACCATCGGTTTCAATAATGACATGAGATCTTAAACCATTTTCAATTAAAGTTTTATGTGTTTCGGCCAGTCCTAATTCCCATGGCAATCCAGCATGGTGAATGGAACTTTGTGGAGCTGCACCCGTTCCACCATCGTATCCAGAAATAAGAACAACAGTTGCTCCAGCTTTTGCGACCCCGGCAGCAATGGTTCCTACACCAGCTTCAGAAACTAATTTTACAGAGATTCGGGCATCTCGATTGGAATTTTTTAAATCATAAATTAATTGAGCTAAATCCTCAATTGAATAAATATCATGATGAGGAGGAGGTGATATTAGTGATACTCCTGGTGTTGAATAACGTGTTTTGGCAATCCATGGATAGACTTTTCTTCCTGGTAAATGTCCACCTTCACCTGGTTTTGCGCCTTGGGCCATTTTAATTTGAATTTCTTTTGCACTAACTAAATATTCACTTGTAACACCAAAACGACCCGATGCCACTTGTTTAATGGCGCTATTTTTTTCAGTGCCTAAACGTTCTCGTTTTTCGCCACCTTCACCTGAATTTGATTTTCCACCTAAACGATTCATGGCAATTGCCATACATGTATGAGCTTCTTCAGAAATAGATCCATATGACATAGCTCCTGTTTTGAATCGCTTAACAATTTCACTTACTGGTTCGACTTCATCAATTGGAATCGATGGATTTACTTTCTTAAAGTGTAATTGGGAACGAATTGTATGAGGACGGTCGACATCGTTTACCATACTTGTATATTCTTTAAATAAATTGTAATCGTTTGTTTGAGTTGCTCTTTGTAAAGTAACAATTGTCTTAGGATTATATAAATGATCTTCTTTACCAAAACCACTTCTTAATTTATGATATCCGGTACTATCTAATGATGTATCGGTTCCAAGTCCTAATGGATCAAAGGCACGATCGTGATGGAAAATAATATCTTCTTCAATTTCTTTTAAGCCAATTCCACCAATTCTGGAAACCGTATTTGTGAAGTAATCATCAATGACTTCTTTAGAAATACCAATGGCTTCGAAAATCTGAGCATCTTGATAAGATTGTAAAGTGGAAATACCCATTTTAGCAGCAATCTTAACGATTCCATGTAAGATAGCTTCATTGTAATCTTTAATCGCAATTGAAGGTTCTTTATCTAACATGTCAATTTGAATCATGTCTTCAATTGTTTCATGTGCTAAATATGGATAAACTGCATTGGCTCCAAATCCTAATAAAGTCGCAAAATGATGTACATTTCGAGGCTCGCCGCTTTCAACAATTAAAGTAACGGCTGTTTTCTTTTTGGTTTTGATCAAATGCTGTGATACTGCACTAACAGCTAATAAACTAGGAATGGCAACATGACTTTCATCAATTCCTTTATCACTTAAAATTAAAATATTAGCTCCTTCATGA
>JAQYFP010000149.1 GCA_028723085.1 Erysipelotrichaceae bacterium
TCCCATCGCATTGATCGGATAGGCAGCCTTGTCCGTCGACAGGCAAATTACAGATTCTACTCCTGCTTCAATCGCAGCAGTCAGAACATTGTCCGTTCCAATTACATTTGTGCGAACTGCCTCCATTGGGAAAAACTCACACGACGGAACCTGCTTTAATGCTGCTGCATGGAATACATAATCGACTCCCTGCATCGCGCCTCTAACAGACTCCAAATTTCTTACATCTCCTATGTAAAACTTGATCTTGTCCGCCACTTCCGGCATCTTAGCCTGAAACTCGTGACGCATATCATCTTGTTTTTTTTCATCTCTAGAGAAAATTCTGATTTCTCCAATATCTGTTTTCAAAAAGCGATTCAATACTGCATTTCCAAAAGAACCGGTTCCACCAGTAATCATTAATGTCCTATTTCTAAATAATGACATATCTATTTTCCTCCCGTTATTTATATGAAAATCTATTTTAAATTGAATACAATATTTAGCAAAGTTGCCCCCCAATATTACATTATGCTAATTGTCAAAATACTCTATCGTTTCTCTCAACCCCTGTTCTAAAGAATATCTCGCATTCCACCCTAGTTTTTTTAATTTTGTATTATCTAATACACAATCTTGAGCCTTTGAAAACCCCTTTGCTTCAACTTTATCTGGTAAATCATAAACTACATTTGTTCCTGCAATCTTCGCACACATTTTTGCCATATCAGCAATAGATGTTACAGACTTTTCATTGGCAATGTTATAGATTTCACCTTTTTTACCATCAAACAATACTTTAAAAATTCCACTGACCACATCGATCACATAACTATAACTTCTAGTTTGATCGCCCTTACTTTTAAGTACAATATTTTGATGTTTTATAACATTTTTTATAAACTGAGCATGCGCTTTTGAATCAGATTCAATCATTGTCGGTCCATAAACACTAGAAAGCCTTGTGATTACCGCATTCACCTCATATTCATCAACATAACTCTTTAAAAGCAATTCACATACCCTTTTACTTTCTGGATATCCATTTCGAAGAATCGTTTGATCTATTACTCCCGTCATTGATTCTTTATATTTTGTTTTCCCATAAATAGATCCATATACTTCAAACGATGAAGTAAACAACATTCTAGTTTTTATATGCTCTTTACAATACGCTAATATATTGTTACTACCTAATACATTTATAAGTACTGTTTCTACAGGATTTATTGCATATCTTTTCGGATCTGCATTACTGGCACAATGAATAATATAATCATATACTTCATTCGTTTTTAATGGTTCAAGAATATCTTGTATAACCGGAAAAACTGCATTTCCGAAACGCTCCTCTAATTTTCTCCTTGATCTACTCATGGCATATATTTTAAAATTTGCACCATTTTCATTAGCAGCTATTAGAGAATCAATAATACAAGATCCAATTAATCCTGTAGCACCAGTTATTAAAAAACTCCCACTATTATAAGGCAATTCTCTCGCTATTAATTGTATACTATCGTTATATCCCATCAGTGCATCCACGCTTCCTTTTTAGCTTGCAAAAGTGCTTTAAAAATTTCAACGTCTTCAGTTGTTGTCAGCTTCAAGTTTTTTTCAGATCCCTTTGACATATATAATTTTCTCCCTAATTCGATATACATTGTACATGAAGCAACTGAATTTGTGATTCCTTTACTTAAAGCCTCCTTATGTGCTTCAACAATATCTTTTATAAAAAAGGCCTGCGGTGTCTGCGTTATTTTCAAATTGTCTCTTGCAACTTGCTCTTCTGAAGAAAGCGAATCATATGTTTTAAGCATTGCTGCAGTACACGGGACAACTGCAATTGCATTTCCATATTTTCGGCATACTCTAATATTATCTGTAATAATTTCTGGCAAAAGCATTGGACGAATTGCATCATGAATAAGTACAATATCATCATTAGAATTGTATCTCTTATAAATATCATTCAAGCCATTTCTAATGGAATCCTGTCCATTTTTTCCACCCGAAACAATATTTTCTAGTTTTGCAATTCCAAACTGTTTTGCATAAGCTCTAAGAACATCATGCCATCCATCTAAACAAACCACCTCAATTGAATCTATATCTGGATGTTTCTGAAATGCTTCCATTGTATATACAATCACAGGTTTATCATGTACATTTATAAACTGTTTTGGTATATCCTGCCCCATACGCGCACCTATTCCACCAGCAATAATCAAAGCAATATTTTTCATTTCGCCTTTTCCTTTCAGTTATTGTACTATTCCTCTTTTTCACACCAATATGCAACACTCTCATGATGGGTACATTGTTTCTCCAAAGGTGGCAAAGTCATATAATCACCATATACCGTTGACAAATATCCATCATATCCTATTGGAATAAAAAATTCATTATTCTCAAATTTGTGTTTAATAGCTTTTTCAAAATATTTAACATCTGCAATTTCATTTTTTCCCCAAGCGCCTGCAAAATTACAAATGTAGTTGCATTGTTTTTTTGCATCTTTTTGACTAAGTTTAGCTATCCGTGAAATCACAACATAATTGGGGATTATTTTCGATGTTCTGCTTAAAAATATAATTACATTTTTTGTGAAAGATCGGTCTTTTTTTAATGGCAAATTTCTCAAAGTCAATATATTTTTCCAAATTTCTATTTTTTTTTGCTTTTTTACTGCTCTCTTAAATGTTCCATATACAACATCAAGAGGGAAAATATCTATAAAAACTCCAATACCATGTTTTGCATTGCCATTCTCTATCAATTTTGTTCTAGTATCTATAGCCTTTGCTGCTGGCCATATATATGTAGAACTACTACGATAATCTATAATCTTCAAATTGTCTGATACACTTGCAAACGATTCAATAAACCTCTCATAATCATCCCTTTTCATTCCTATATCTATATCATCATCCCAAGGAATAAAACCATTATGCCTAATTGCACCAAGTAAAGATCCTCCGATTAAAAAATAAGTAATTTTGTTATTTTGGCAAAATTTATCAATTTCATCCAACATTTCTAACAAAATACTTTTTCTTTCTGAAAGATTTATTTTTTTCATCCCCATCTACTTAAACTCCTTTCTAAATTTAACACAAAAACCAACACGGCAAATAAGCATTAATAACTCTGTCATCCCCCTTAATAAAGCAATTTCAATTAATTCAAACTTCCCTATAGCTATAAGAATCAACAGTCCCAAAATTTGTGCTATTGCTGTAATAATGGTTGTAATTGTTACTTCTTTTGCTCTTCCTAAGGCTCCAAGGGTTGGCCATCCAAATAACATCGCAGGAAAACTTATAAAAAGGACCGGTGTCAAAGCCCTCAAAATACTTGCGGCCTCAACATACTGCTCTCCTCCTACAATTAAAAGTGCATATTTAGCAACGAGTATGGTAAAAATGCAACCTATCGCAACTATTGGCAAAAAAATGCTTAGAGTTCTTTTAATCACCTTAAAATTTCTATTTTTAACCATATCTGGATATACCCCACTATTAATGGGTTCATACATCGATTGAACCGCGCTAACCATAGTTATACATAAACTCCAATAGGCCACATCTGTTTTTTCAAGAAATGCGCCTATAAGAACTGTATTTAACGCGCCAAATGCTGTTGTTGCCATCTCGGAAACAAAATATATGGCCGATTCTGCTAATTTTTTTAAAGAGCTTGTTACCGAAACCAAGCGGATTTGTATATTTCTTTTATTTATTTCTATCCACACTAATCCAACTGCACAAACACTACCTAAACAATCCAAAAGCGATATCCAAATTATTTGTGCATCATTGCGAACAAATACAAAAGTTAATATTGCAGCTACCCCTTTCATTACCACAAAACGAATGGTTATTACCTGCATTTCTTCCAATCCTCTAAAAAGATAATCAAACAAAAAAATAGAGAGAAATACTGGCACATAAGACAACAATACATATACAATATTTTCTCTCAAAATCGGGAGCATTATAGTTAATCCTAATAACACTATGAACGCAATAACACCTAAAATAATCCTAGCAAGTAAAATATCTCCAGTAATTTTTCCAATATCTTTTCCTTCTTTCTTACCCTCAACTATGTCTTTTGTTCCTGAAAGCATAAACCCAAAGTCCACGGTCAACTGCAAATATGTCATAACTGTTTTAACATAAGAAACTGTTCCATATGTATCTACACTTAAAACGCGTGTTAAATATGGAAGTGTTATCAATGGCAATACAATTTTTGCTATGCTTAATCCATATAGCATAACTATATTTTTAACTATGTTTTTGTTCATCATATAACCCGACTTCTCCAATTCGAACTCTAACTAATATCTCGAAAATCACAAACCATTTAATATAGGAAATAATAAATTGCTCCACCCTTAATGTCGATAGCTGAAAAGAAACAATTGTCGCAGTATATATTAAAATATAAAATAGCTTATTATGCTCACTATTAATCATCGAATAATATGCATGACCAATTATTCTTCCTAATATCCAAAAGCCTACAATCACTCCAAGGATTCCAAAATTAGCATACATTGCACCAAAAGTTTCAAGCGGATAAGATGAAAGATCTAAAGACGAAGCTGACATAACTGGCTGAATATCTTCTCGTCCTAAACAAATAGAATACAAATACATACCATCATCTACTGGCGGTTTACCTGTCATTAATGAAGATGGAATAAATCCTGTTAACAAACCCTTAAAAGATGAACCATGCCAAAAATTATGTGTGCTAAAATATTTTATCACAGCCGTATAATGTGGAACATATGATTCTTCAGTAATCAAACTAAAGACATTGCTAAAATGCTTAAAAAGATATTGCATCGGACTTTCCACAAAGCTTGTCCACTCACCAGGATTTCTTAAGGCTGGCATAATAACAATAAATGCCATCATCCCTATAATTAACAATAAAAATTGAGGTTGTAGTAAGCTTTTCAATTCAATTGGTTTTACTACATAATGATAAATAATCATTATTTGAATCAATATCATAACCAAAGTCGTTCTTCCACCAAGCCCACACATTAATCCTAATATGCAAGAAAAGAAAACAAGAAAAACTATTTTTAACCTATTAAATGGATACTTTTTAAAACAATAATACGCCAATAATATAGGAACATTTTCCAAAAGTGAAATTAGCCAATATAACGTAGTCTGGCTTGAAATCATCGTAGTCCTCATTTGCAAATTCGACATAAAATAATTAATGCCACCTACCGCACGCATCATCAATACAAAGGCCACAATCCCTATACAACATAATCCACACCCTAAAACAAGGTATGTATTTATGCCCCCTTCTCGATTAGTTGGTTCAAACAGTCTCCCCTCCCTTGTAGCTACCTTGTTTACGATGCCACTCTGAATACTTGTCCGAATTCCTAACAGAGCAATAAAAAAAACAACAACTTGTAAAAACGCATATTCTAAGAATACATTATTGTCTAAAATAGAGGCTTGCAAATAATCATTCGTTATTAATGAGCTTACATTAGTCTCATCCGTTAATATTAAAGTAGGTATTGCAACCTTAATAACAAAAAAGGCTGCAAATAAGGTTAATGGATTCAGCAAATCGGTCTTCTTTATTATTCTGAAAAATAAATATAAAATTGGTAATATCATAACCAATGCAGAAAATATGCGCATAAATGTTCCTCTCAAAAAATATGTAATTCAGTCAGCGTTGTAACTACTTTTTTAACTTTCAATCAATAATATTTCTTTCACTACCAATTTTTAATTCATAGATTTTTAGTCTTCATATATTTCGCCAAGCTATCCTAGCTTACTTTTATACCATCTCTCTAATTCTTAGCCATAATTTTTGCACATTTCCAACTTCAATAACATTCTCACTCGGAACACTTTCAACACTCCCACCAGTCCTATAAGTAATACATGGTGTTCCACACGCTTGCGCCTCCAAATTGGTTGTTGGATAATTATCTTCATAAGTTGGATTAACAAATACATCTGCTGCTGTATAAATCTCTGCTAATTCCTTTTTGCTTTGTGTTCTCTCTATTCCAATAATATTACTAGGTAATTTTTTCTTTTGTTTAGAAGTTACTCCTACCAATACTATCACATAGGAATCATCTAACATACTGGCAAGTTTCATAAAATCATCCCATCCTTTAGCTTTTTGCCATTGTGCAGCTACCCCTAACACAATTTTTTTCTCTTCTACCTCAAATCTTTTTCGTATTGCACTTGGTGTAGGTTTAAACACAGATGTATCTATTTCATTATTTACAACTTCAACATGATACTGATTTAAAAAGCTTCTTTTCACTTCATTTGCAAGCCAATTTGATGGAGTAATTATTTTCATATTCTCCACCCCAGTAAACAACGATTTCTTCTTAAGAAAATTGCTATAACTAGCATCTTTAAAATAGCTCATCGGATATTCCTTTTTTTGTTTACACTCATAACAATGATCCATCCATTTATTACACTTTGCATAAGTATAATAGGAACAATGTCCTGTAAAAGCCCAACAATCATGCAATGTCCAATTCACCCTCATCTGCGGACGCCTCTTAATCCATCTAAAAAGCATTTCAACGTTAATATAATAACCATGTAAATTATGCAACCAAAGAATATCTGGATCATAATCATTTGCCCATTCTAAAAACTTAGCGGTAGAGTGTTCCGCCGTAAATCCATCATTATCATTTATTCTTGTTCGAAGTGCATTTATATTTACCTCTAGATTACCAGTGATTCTATGCGAAATTTTTTCATAACACTTAGGTACATTTTCCCTTCCATATGCAACAACTGCTTCATCCCCATTTTTTATAAAATTTTCTGCTATGGATACAGCAATTCTTCCAGTACTCTTTATTCCACATACTGAATTGATGATTAGAGCTTTCATATTATCTTATCGCCTCATCCTTTTAATAATTCATTGTTTTTTATTTTCTTATATGTATCAACAATTGTTGTATATACAATCTTATCTGAATAATTTTCTTGAAGATACTTCATTGCATTGTTTCCCATTTGCACAAGATCACTATGCAATACTTTCCCTATGGTTTCTTCAAAATTGCTTACATGGTTACTCTCACACCACCATCCAAACTTTCCATCCTCTGCTATTTTCCCAACATCCGTATTACAATCTGTGCATGCCAAAACAGGCAGTTTTGCCTGCATATAGGAGAGTAATCGGCTAGGAAAATTAGGAATTGTAAATCTATGATCTAAAAATAGCATACCAACATCACATGCGCCTACCAAAATATCGTAGTCTTC
>JAQYFP010000150.1 GCA_028723085.1 Erysipelotrichaceae bacterium
TTTCTTTCTTGAAATTGACGTTTATTTTTCCTTGTACTTTCAGGTTTTCTTGTTCAGTTTTCAAAGATCGCTTGCGCTCTCATCAAGCGCTCATTTATATTACCAAATCACTTTTTTAGAGTCAACACTTTTTTTAAAAAAATAAAAAAAGATTAAACTTTTTTCGTTTAATCCTTTTTCTACGCCAATTCTTCTATTGATAAACAGGAAATCACTTGATTTGAGATCATGCTTTCTTTTACATAACAATATTCTAATAATTCTTTTCGTTGTTCTAAATCACATTTAACATTTAAATATGTCTTTACCATTTTTTTCTTTGCGGTTTGCACATATGCTTTTTCAACTTGAACACTGCCAATTCCAATAGTTTTGGCAATTGCAGGCAATAAAACACTTTCTTCTTTATCAAATCCTATCAAAATATTATACGCTTTACGATGCGCAAATCCTTTAAGTACATGTCCAAACGAAATAGGATAATTCATTGTTTGCTTAACCCAATCCATACTCATATTTCCTTTAAACACAAAACTATATACTGGGTGATTCGAGCGTATCACTCCTTTTTGCATCATGAATTGATTTACACACAAGCTATTTACATCACTCATCGTTAATGCTGTATTATATCCTGGCATTTCTTCTCTAATTTGTTGCCAATCTTGATAGTCATAATAAATCCCCATACAAGCAGGGTCCAACGAACTATAAGTAAAAGACGGAATCATTATGCAACCATCTTCACCTATAACTTCCCAAATCGCATCAAATAACGTTTGATATCCTCCTAATACATTAGGAAACTTTGATAAATTTGCTTGTAAACATATAAGACTACCCTGTTCAACTTTTAGTTCATTCAGAACATCGATAAAATCTTGTTTAAACAATACATTACTCATGTTGGTATTTTATCAAAATCTAAAATTCCATACAAGCATGGACCGCTTTTTTCCATCCTCCATAGATTTTATCAATATTTTCTTTTGAACGAGATGGTTTAAACACACGATCTAAATCCATCTTTAAATCATCATACGTCCAATACGAACAAGATAAACCAGCTAAATATGCTGCTCCTAGTGCCGTTAATTCATTAATTTTATATCTTTCGATATCGCACATTAAAATATCACTTTGAAATTGAAGTAAGAAATTATTCGCTGCGGCCCCACCATCTACTTTTATAGAACTGATTGCTACACCACTATCTTCAACCATAGCCTCTAACACATCTTTACTTTGAAATGCCATAGCTTCTAGTGCCGCACGAACAAGATGATTTTTATTTGTTCCAAATGTTAAACCAACAATACTTGCTCTACATTTATCATTCCAATACGGAGCTCCTAAACCAACAAAAGCAGGTACAATATATAATCCATTACAGCTATCTACTGATAATGCCATTTGTTCTGTTTGGGATGCACTATTAATAATTTTTAATTCATCTCGAAGCCATTTAATCAAAGAACCCGAAACAAATATACTTCCTTCTAGAGCATATGTGATTTTATCGCCAATTTTCCAAGCAACTGTACTTACTAAGCCAGAATTAGAACGTACAATTTTATCACCCGTATTCATCAGCATAAAACCACCTGTTCCATAGGTATTTTTAACACTTCCCATTTCATAACATCCCTGTCCAAATAAAGCAGCTTGTTGATCTCCTACAACTGCACAAATTGGAATTTCTTCATTTAAAAACAAATAAGGACTCGTATTTCCGTAATGACATGATGTTGCTTTGATTTCAGGTAAAATCGCTTTTGGAATATCAAACAATTCCAATAATTCATCATCCCATGTGCACGTTTCAATGTTAAATAATAAAGTTCGTGATGCATTTGATACATCTGTGATATGAACTTGTTGACCAGTTAGTTTCCATACAAGCCATGAATCAACTGTACCAAATAACAATCCCCCTTTTTTAGCTTTTTCTTTCGCACCTTCGACATGATTTAAAATCCATACAATTTTAGAAGCCGAAAAATAAGGATCAATTCGCATTCCCGTTTTTTTAGAAATTATAGATTCATACCCTTTTTCTTTCCATTCATCACAAATTCCATCTGTTTGTTTTGATTGCCAGACAATTGCATGATAAATAGGCAATCCCGTTTCTTTATCCCATATTATTGTTGTTTCTCTTTGATTGCTTATTCCAATCGATGCAATTTGTTTAGGTGAAATTTTAGCCTTTGATATAACATCCATGCAAACAGCTAAAGTTGACAAATAAATATCATTAGCATCTTGTTCCACCCATCCTGGTTGTGGATAAAATAAAGTCGTTTCTTTTTGTGACATTGCCACTACATTTCGCTCATGATCAAACAAAATTGCTCTTGTACTTGTTGTTCCTTGATCAATTGCCATTATAAATTTTTCCATTTTGCCACCTCTATTTCATTATAACCCGATAACAAAAAAGTAAATACAAAAAAAAGAGGATTACTATCCTCTTAATTGTGCATTACAATCTTTTACAATTGCAGCAATAATATTATTAAATACTGTATTAATTTCTTCATCTTTCAATGTATGCGTATCTGATTGGAATAAAACTGAAAGCGCAACTGATTTTTCATTTTCACTAACATGTTCTCCTTCATATACATCGAATACTTCAATGTTACGAATAACCATTTCTTTATTAACACGGCCTTGTTTTTTCATAACATTAATGACTTTTTCTACTGGCATGTCACGATCAATAACAAAGGCTAAATCACGAGAAACACTTGGATATTTTGAAAGTGGTGTGAACTTAACTTTTGCTTTTTTAATTGATAACAATAAGTCACAGTCTAATTCAGCCATAATTACACCTTTAACATTTGTTTGTTTTTCATATGATGGATGAATTTGTCCACACAATCCAATACAATCTTTACCAATATAAATAGCTGCACTTCGATATGGATGGAAGTGTTTTGTATCAATAGTATTTTCTTTAAATGCAATACGAGCCGATGCAATACCAATTTGATCTAATAAACTTTCAATTAATCCTTTTGCAGTATAGAAATCACTTGGTAATGAGTAACCAGTCCATCTTGATTGTTGTAATTGTCCACTAATCGCAAATGCTACACGACTTTGTTGACCACCAACATAAGATACATCACTATATTCAAACACATTACAATCTTTATTGTTTCTTGCTTGGTTATAGCTTACTGTATCCAATAAACTTGGTAAAATGCTTGTTCGAATCCATCTTCTTTCTTCACTCATTGGAATTGCTAATTCAACTGCATCTCCTTTTGGCATAATCGCATTATCTTTTTTCTCTGTGCTAATTAAAGTATAAGTGATGCAATCTTGTAATCCCTGTGAGGCAAAGTAATGACGAATTGTACGTTTTAATTTTTGTTTTTCATTTAATTTACCTTCTGTCATTTCCATTAATGGAAGTGTTGTAGGAAGTGAATCAAACCCTATAATACGAATAACTTCTTCAGCTAAATCCGCTTTCCCTTCCATGTCCGTACGATAAGAAGGAATAGTTACTGTAAATTCTTCATTATTTAATACCGGAGCAAAATGAAGACGTTCAAAAATATCATACACTTGTTGACAATTATAAGAAGTTCCTAATAAACGATTAATATCGTTTAAAGTACATTTAATTTCTTTTGGTTCATATGGATTATTTCCATATTCTACTGTTTCTTCAATTAATTCCGCATCAGCGTATTCAATTAGTAGTTGTACAGCACGATCCAAAGCTTTTTTAGCCGCTAATGGTTCAATACCCTTTTGATAACGAACACTTGCTTCCGTTTGCAAGGACAAACGACGAGCTGTGTTACGAATTGAAACATGATCAAAATGAGCACATTCAATAATTAATCCTTTAGTAGTATCCAAGATTTTAGAATCATCTCCACCCATAATACCTGCAATACCAATTGGCTTACCTTGGTTTGTGATTACACAATCCTCTGGTTGTAAACGATAAGTCACTCCATCTAAAGCAGTATAATCTTCATCAAATCCATCTGCTACTGTAATTTCATGATTAGGAATCGCATCCATGTCATAGAAATGCATTGGTTGACCTGTTTCTAACATAACAATATTAGAAATATCAACTACGTTATTAATTGAATGAACACCGCTTGCCATCAATAGTTCTTTCATCCATTTTGGACTTTCTTTAATCTTAACAGAACCAATGATTTTTCCTAAAAAATAAGGACAACGATCTGTTTTACTATCAATTTTCAAAGTTGTACTTGTTCCAATATCACTTGCACCATCAAATTCGGGAAGTGTTACTTCACGATTCAAAATAGCTCCTGCTTCAAGTGCCATTGAAAAACTAGCTAAACAATCACTACGATTTGGTGTTAAACCAATATCTAAAATTTCATCATCTAATCCTAAATATCCTAATGGATCTGTATTTCCTACTGGAGCATCTTCAGGAAGAATTTCAATTCCATTCAATTGATCTTCTGTCAATAATTTAGAATCCACTCCTAATTCAAACAAAGCACAAATCATTCCTTCGCTTTTTTGTCCACGAATAGATCCTGCTTTAATTTCTCCTCCTGGTAAAATAGCACCTGGTTTTGCCACGATTACTTTTTGTCCAGCAGCAACATTAGGAGCTCCACAAACAACATCCAAAACAGCATCCCCAACATTTACTTTTGTACAATGAAGGTGGTCGCTATCAGGATGATCTGTACATTCTTCTACATACCCGATTACTAAATTCGTTCCTTGACTTTGTTTTTCAATTGCCTCTACTTCAAATCCAGCATTCGTGATTTTTTCTTGTAACTGTTCAATTGTTAAGTCCGAAATATCCATGTATTGTGATAACCATTTTCTTGAAATTTTCATAATACAACCTCCTACTCAAAACGCTTAAATTCATCCGCGAAGCGTTTATCATTTGTATAGAAATGACGAATATCATCAATACCATATTTCAACATTGCCATACGTTCAATACCAACTCCAAATGCGAATCCACTTACTTTTTCAGGATCATATCCAGCCATTTTTAATACATTCGGATTTACTTCTCCCGCTCCTAAAATTTCAATCCATCCTGTTCCTTTACAAGTTGGACAACCTTTACCACCACAAACATGACAACTTACATCTACTTCAACACTTGGTTCTGTGAATGGAAAATAAGAAGGACGGAAACGAATTTGTTTATCTTGCCCAAAAATTTTACGAGCCATAAATAACAATGTTCCTTTTAAATCTGATAGAGAAATATTTTCACCAACAACTAATCCTTCCATTTGCATAAATTGATGTGAATGTGTAGCATCATCATCATCTCTTCGATATACTTTTCCAGGACAAATTACTTTTACTGGATTTGGTGCAGATTGTTCTAGTACCACCATTTGAATAGCTGTAGTATGTGTTCTCAATAAATTGTTTTCATCAATGTAAAGTGAATCTTGCATATCACGAGCAGGGTGATCTTTAGGAATATTTGCTCTTTCAAAACAATATAAATCATCAACAATATCGTTTCCTTCAATCACTTGATATCCCAATCCAATAAATAAATCTTCTAACTCTTCCCACATTAAATTAAGCGGATGAATTGTACCAATATTTGGTTTTCTACCAGGTAAAGTGATGTCAATTTTTTCACTTTCAATTTTAGAAAGCATTTCTTTTTCTTCTAATTCTACTTTCTTTGCATCAATTAAATCTGATAATTCACTTTTCAAACAATTTACTTTTTGCCCGAAAACAGGTTTTTCTTCTTTAGGAAGATCTTTCATTAATTTCATTAACCCTTGAACAGGTCCTTTTTTTCCTAAATAAGAAACACGTAAATCATTTAATTCAGATAAACTTTGACAAGATGAAATTTTTTCATTAAATTCTTGTCGTAATTGTTCAATTTCGTTCATTTTTTGATCCTTTCTATAAATAAAAAAAAGACGACATAGGAGCGACTAATCGCGGTACCATCCTATTTCGCCTTTTAAGCACTTAATTATCATGATAACCGTATGAAACGGAAGAGGATTAACTCTCACTCCCAGGTGAATTCATTATTCCTTCTTATCTTAAACCTTACAGCCAACGAGTTTAAGTCTCTTTACAAGGACAAATAATTACTACTCCTGTTCAACGCTTTGCCTTATGATTATACAAAATAAAATTTAAAACTTCAAGATTTTATGACATAACAATATTGAACAAAAGCTTGAAAAACCATCTAAACAGACATCCAAGATTGAGCCATGCCTTAATGGAACGAACAATTGATGAAACTCATCCATTCCAGCAAAGAAAAAACATAACAATATACAAATCATCATCCATCGTTTATCTTTCACACAATTATAAAGAAGAAACCCTAATACAAAATATTCAAATGCATGTGCACATTTTCGTATAATACCATGAAGTATTTCACTATTTTCAAAGCGAAAAACTATACTTACAATATTTGTGATAAATAAACTTTGATTTTGTGATTGACTAGCACCTTGCGATGAAAAATAATAAATCAATCCCAACCAGATTACTGTCAACACTACATATTGAAGCCTAATTTTTTTCAACGACATTCATTCCCGTTTTCACAATCGAATTAGCAGGAATTATTCCTCGAACACAGCTTACCGGATAAACATTTGAATGAGGTCCAATCACAGTTCCTGGATTTAGAACACTATTGCATCCAACTTCAACATAATCTCCAAGCATTGCTCCAAATTTTTTTAATCCCGTTTCATATTGTTTATCTTTTCCATGCACTACAACTAATGTCTTATCAGATTTTACATTACTTGTAATAGAACCAGCTCCCATATGTGATTTATATCCAAGGATGCTGTCGCCAACATAATTATAATGTGGTGTCTGTACATTATCGAATAAAATAACATTTTTTAATTCAACACTATTTCCCACAACACAATTATCACCAATTAAAGCACTTCCCCTGATAAAAGCACAATGTCTAACCTCTGTATTGGCCCCAATAATACAAGGAGCCCCTAAATAAGCACTTTCAAATATATTTGCTGTCTTATGAACCCAGACATGTTCTTTAATTTCAACGTAATCTTCAGGTAAAGTTTGCCCTAATTGAATAATAAATTCTTTAATTCCTTTTAAAGCTTCCCATGGATACACAAATTGTTCCAAATAACTTTTAGCTAATGTATGATTCAAGTCATACAAATCATGAATTGTAACCATTCTACCACCTCTTGAATCATACTATATCACAAATTTGTGATAAATCGATTATTTCCGCGATTCAAAATATTTTTTTACTATTTTGACATACTTTCGAGAAATAGGGATAAACGTTTTATCAACCATATTCAAATTATTTCTATGATATTCAAATACATAATCACAATTAACTAAATAACTAAAATGAACCCGCATAAAACTCTCTTTTAACTGACTTTCAAGACCATTTAAGCTGGTATACGTTACATACGTTCTTCCATCTTTCAAGTGTATAATGGTTTTTCTCTTATCTCTTTCTAAATACAAAATATCACTTTGATGCAAAATATAAATCGTATTGCGCCAACTTACATTTAAGTAACGTTGATCCTTTGACGCTAAATCTTTTTGAATGCGTTCTAAAGCTTGATCAAAATATGGATTTAATTCATTTTTATAAATAAATGCGATTGGATCATAATCATATACTTGATACCCTACTCTTAAATCAGATCCAATAAACATTATTCCATAATAAGCCGCTTCTTTTTTAAACATAGATGCATATTCTTTCCAGTCTTTTAAATCTGTATCAATAATCAATACATTAGCTTGTTGATAACAATCACTTCTTTTAAATGATTTATAACTACTAAATACATTTTCATCACTAAAATGAAATCCGCAAATCGAATTAACATGTTGTGCAATAAACTTAACATTACTTATTTCCGCGCTCAATAAAACAAATTCAACCAAACCAAAACCCTCCATTTAAAACGTTCATTCTTTTTCTAGCAGATAAAATCTCAAACATAAATTGTAATTTTTCCAATAACTTAAAAAATTCATTTGTTATCTCATCTACGCTTATATTAAACATCTTTAATTGACATTATCGGTGTCACAAACATATTTTAAATCCAATCGTATCGTGTTATAATATTGCCATGAAAATAGAATCAATTCAGAATAAAAAAATAAAAGAACGCACAAAATTACACACAAAAAAAGAACGCGATAAAACTGGTTTATTCATTGTAGAAGGAGAACATTTAATTCAAGAAGCCATTCACGCAAACGTTTTAAAAGAGTTATATATTCTTGATACAATAGAAAATCCATTTGATTTTCCTTGTTTTGAATGCACTCAAAGCGTAATCAATAAATTATCAAACCAAGTTTCAAACGCAAAAATGATAGGTGTCTGTCAAAAGCAAACATACAAAAATGACAATTACTCTAAAGTTTTATTATTAGATGACGTTCAAGATCCTGGAAATGTAGGAACCATTATCCGAAGTGCCTATAGCTTTGGTATAGATTGTATTTATTTATCAAATAAATGTGCCGATTTATATAATTTAAAAACTATTCAAAGCTCACAAGGAGCTCTTTTCCATTTGCCTGTCTTTGTATGCGATATAAAAGAAAAGATAAAGCAATTACAAAAGAAGAACATAAAAGTGTATGCCACAGCTTTACATCAAAAAGCTAAAATGCTTCAAGAAATTGTTCCAGAAAATAGTTTTGCCATTGTGTTAGGAAATGAAGGAAGTGGTATTAAACAAGAGATTGTAGATAGTTGTGATGAATGTATTCAAATTGAAATGAATCAATTTGAAAGTTTAAACGTCGCAATAGCTGCTTCTATATGTATTTATTATTTCCAATATAACAAAAAGTGAAACCAGCCGGTTTCACTTTAATTTTTCTAAAAACTTTTGTTCATTAACTAAAAAGCGTTCATGATATCCTTTTCCAATGATTTCTTCACCTTCACAAGCAATCACTTGAAAACAAACTTTACGTCCATCGATTTTTGATATTTCTGATGTTATATGTATTGTAGATCCAACTGCACTTGCTTTATCATGAGATACATTAATACAAGTTCCAACACTTGTCACACCCTCATCCATTTGTCCTTCCAAACATAGACAAGAAGCTTCTTCCATCCAGGAAATCATTTGTGGAGTTGCCAAGACTTCAAGTGATCCACTTTTCATCATTTTAGCAGTGTTTTGTTCTTGTACGACTCTTTCAATTGTAATTGATTTAAATTCCATGATACCCTCCCATGAACTATGATATAATACATCTATGAATCAAGATCAAATCATTTATGAAAAAGCAAAAAAGATAGTTAATCGAAATCATTGGACTGTATTTTTCATCGTTCTTATCTATTTTATAACATTCTATTTAATATTCCAATTAAAATTTATGGAGCAAGTACAGTTTGCGATTCACTCTGTTCTAATCGCAAGTTTTCTGAGTGAACTCTGTTTATATGGATTATTATTTACCTTATTAAGTACTGGAAAAAAATTTGCACGATGGCTTTATTCACTTGGAAATTTATATTCCTTTGCCTTATTATTTATTCCAGCTTATTATCTAATAAACGATTATTTTCACATTATTCCATATATTATCTGGATAGTCGCTTTATTTATCAAAAACATTGGTTTGTTAAAGTACGGAGGATATTTACGAAACAATCGCTGGGCTAAAGTATATTATGACCACGAAATAGAAATTGAAGACGATGAAGACATTGAAAATTATTATTTAAAAAGTAAAAACAAAACGAAAGATGAAGAACCATTTACCCTTCCTCAACTTTGTTTGCGTTTAGGAATTTGTGTATACGGATCACTTCTTGTTTTTCCTATTTTTATGCAAATATTCGCATCATTATTTGAATCAAATGATCTTCAAAGCGTATTTGCGATAAAAGATATGTTTTTATTTTGTATTTACTCCGCCGTTATTTGGACCATTCCTATTTTCTTATTTTATTATAGTCACCCTTTTTCAAAGAAATCCGTTGGCTTATGTTTTATTTTAGAATGTGTTCGAATTTTATTCTATGCTAAAACGCTATTTCAATATTTTACGCAGAACCTATATCCCGTTCGTGTATATATATTCTTCATCATCGTCGATATTATTCGATATATTCTAATATTGATTAGTATTTATCCTATCTTTAAAAAAGAAGAGTAGAAAACCTCTTAACAAGTTTTTTACTCTTCTTGAGCATGAATATATGCCAATAAATCATCAAAGCTTCCTTGTGGATATTTCGAAATATCCACATTTTTTGTATTAATTAAATCATCAGTTAATAAGAAGACATTAAAACCAAGTTGTTCACTTACCATATCCTCTGTTGCATCATTTCCTATCATCAAACATTTACTAGGATCTAAATTAAATAAATCAATAATTTCTTGATAGTAAATTAAATTTGGTTTACAAGAATGTGAATTTTCATATGTCGTAATGTGTTTAAAATCATTCACATCCAACCCCGCCCAAGCTATACGAGAATACGTTGCGATACGTGGAAAAATAGGATTGGTTGCTAAAATCAAAGGATACTTTTGTTTTAATTCATCAATTACTTCTTTACTCTTGGGATTAAATCCACACGAGCTTCTTGCTTGTTGAAAATCCGTTTTATAAAATTCTTCAAATACAGGTTCATCATCCCGTGCTTTTTGACCATAGAATTCACAGAAAACCGACCAGAACACTTCTTCATTACTCAAAGAGCCATCATTTAAAATCATTCCTTTGGTTCCTTTCCAAATATTTTGAATTAAGTCCTCTGCTTTATATCCATGCCCTGCCATCTTTTTAGCCATCAAAGAAAAATACGCTTTTGTAAATTTCTCTTGATCCATAGGCAATAAAGTACCATCTAAATCAAATAAAATTGTATCAAACATATAATATTCCTGGTATATTCTAATTGACTCATCTAATAGTCATTTAGAATATACTTTTACTTTCTATCAACACTTTTAAACCGCGGTTGATAACGGTAATTGTTATTTGTATGATTGAAATATGTGAACGTGGATTTGTATTAT
>JAQYFP010000151.1 GCA_028723085.1 Erysipelotrichaceae bacterium
AATTTATTTAAAGCTTCATCTTTATTCATAACAACACATCCTTTCGAATAATAAAGACAAAACTATGATAGAATAAGAAATAGGAGAGAACCAGGCTTTATAAAAAAAAGCCCACACTCGTTAGAGTGTGTTAGTTCAATGTTTTTATGAAAATTACAATTCAAGCTAAATTAAGCGAATTTCCAATTGAACAAGTGCTTTATTATTTAGGATATCAAGATCAAGAATTAGATTCATTGGTATTAAATCAAATTCATGAAATGAGAAATCTAACCATTTCTAGCGCCAATCCGAAATTACTTTATCGTATTTTTTCTAAAGAAGAATGTCGAGCCCTTCATTTTGAAGGAAATGACATTAGACAAATTATTGAGCCAAGCCAATACATTGTATTTATGGTTGCGACTCTTTCGAATTCGGTTGAGAAAATAGCACATCAAAAATCAGTAACCAACGTAAGTGAAGCTCTAATTTTTGATGCCTGTTGCAATGCTGCCATTGAAAATGTATGTGATAACTTTCAAGTAGAATTGACAAAACAATTAGAAAAAGAAAGATTATATTTATCTGATCGATTTTCACCAGGATATGGAGACTTTCCTTTATCATTCCAATCTACATTGTGTTCTTGTTTAAACACAAGTAGTAAAATTGCTGTTAATGTATCTGAAAACAATATACTATCACCATTAAAAACGGTAAGTGCTATATGTGGTATATCTGATAAACCATTTAAACATCGATTTAGAGGATGTGAAACTTGTAATTTGTTTATGACTTGTTCATTACGAAAGAGAGGAAAAAAATGTGACTCGTGAATATATATTACTCGATGGGGCTATGGGAACCCAAATTCAAAATAAAGGACTTCCATTAGGCGTTAGACCAGAAATATTTGGATGTGAGCATCCAGAAATCATTCAAGAAATTCATGAAGATTATATTCGAAGTGGTTCCCAGGTTATTTATGCAAACACTTTTGGATTAAATCGCCATAAATGTAAAAATCTAGATTATAGTTTAGATGAACTTTTAACTATAAATATTCAAAGTGCTAAAAAAGCAGCTGGAAATAAAGCAAAAGTGGCTTTGGACATTGGTCCTATTGGTGAATTAATGGAACCATACGGAACACTTTCATTTGAAGATGCCTATGATATATTTAAAGAAATTATTCTTATTGGTAAAAGAGAAAACGTGGATCTTGTTGTTTTTGAAACAATGAGTGACTTATATGAAGTTAAAGCCGGTGTCTTAGCATGCAAAGAAAATACGGATTTACCTGTTTGGGTGACAATGAGCTTCGAAGCAAATGGCCGCACTTTTACGGGAACAAAAGTGGAATGTATGGCAAATGTCCTTGATGGATTAAATGTTGATGCTATGGGTATTAATTGTTCTTTAGGACCAGATGAAATCTTGCCACTTGTTCAAACTATGAAACAATGGACGAATAAACCACTAATTGTTAAACCTAATGCAGGGCTTCCAGATCCTTCCAATGGACAATATTCTATGGATGCACAATCATTCGTATCTAAAATGAAATGTTTTAAAGAATTAGGTGTGCAATATATGGGAGGATGCTGTGGAACAACACCTGATTTTATTTCTTGTTGCAATCAAGATAAAGAAATAAACGAAGTAACAAAAGAAACCAAGAATGGTGTTTGTTCAAGCAGTCAAATGTGTGAACTCAATCAAGTACGTGTTATAGGAGAAAGAATCAATCCAACAGGGAAAAAACGATTCCAAAAAGCTCTTTTAGAACACGATATGAACTATATTATGGAACAAGCTATTGCACAAAGTGATGCCGGAGCAGATATTCTAGATGTCAATGTAGGACTTCCAGGAATCGATGAAGCACAAATGATGATAGATGTAATTAAAGCAATTCAGAGTGTTGTTACAACTCCAATACAAATTGATTCAAGTAATCCAAAAGCTATTGAAGCGGGATTACGCATTTGTAACGGAAAAGCTATTGTCAATTCCGTTAATGAAACAAATATGGACGAAATCCTTCCTATTGTTAAGAAATATGGCGCAAGTGTTATTGGTTTAACACTAAATGAAAATGGTTTACCGACAACAAGTGAACAACGCTTTTCTATCGCAAAAAAAATTGTTGGTCGTTGTAAAGAATTAGGAATCAAAGAAAATGACATTGCGATTGATTGTTTGACATTGACAATTTCAGCGCAACAAGATCAAGCAAAAGAAACTTTAGATGCTCTTGCAAAAGTAAAAAAAGAACTAGGTGTTCATTGTGTTTTGGGTGTTTCCAATATATCTTTTGGGTTACCTAGTCGAAATCATATTATTAGTTCTTTTTTAACACAAGCTATGTATTGTGGTCTTGATTTAGCAATTATCAATCCAAACATTCCTGAAATAATGGATGCTGTATATGCTTTTAAAGCTATTTCTGGGCAAGATAAAGATTGTCAAAATTATATTTCTATTTATGCCAATGAAAAAATGGAAGTTACGAACATACAAGAGAATATGACCATAGAAGCTGCCGTTTTAAAAGGTTTAAGTGAAGAATGTAAAAATTTAACTAAAGAATTATTAAAATCATTGGATCCTATGGATGTAATCAATCAACAATTAATACCGGCTTTAGATAAAGTGGGGGATTTGTATGAACAAAATAAATTATTTTTACCACAATTAATCAATGCAGCCAATGCGGCATGCGCTGGTTTTGATGTCATAAAAAACGAAATTCCTAGTAGCGATTCTATCTCTAAAGGAAAAATCTTAATTGCGACTGTAAAAGGTGATATTCATGACATTGGTAAAAATATTGTCCGTGTCGTTTTAGAAAATTATGGATATCAAGTCATTGATTTAGGAAAAGATGTTCCTATCCAAACAATTGTAGATACAGCAATTGAACAAAATATTAATTTAATTGGATTGTCTGCCTTAATGACTACAACCGTAGAATCTATGAAAAAAACAATCGATGCACTTCATCAATCAGGTCATCCATGTAAAATCATGGTAGGAGGAGCCGTTTTGACAAAAGATTATGCTCTTGAAATGGGAGCCGACTATTATGCCAAGGATGCTAAGCAGAGTGCAGATATCGCAAAGGAAGTTTTAGGATAATGAATATTAGAGAATTTATAAAAGATAATATATGTGTATTTGATGGAGCAACAGGAACTTATTTTAGTAAATGTCATCCATATGAAAAAAATCAAGTAGAATTATATTCTCTTACACATCCACAGTGGATTTCAAAAATTCACGAAGACTATATCAAAGCAGGATCAAACGCCCTTAGAACCAATACATTTTGTTGCAATCGAACATATATCAAAGATGAAGAAACAGTTCGTCAATGTATTTCTAGTTCTTATGACTTAGCAAATCAATTTGATTGCTTTGTTTTCTGCGATATAGGTCCCATATCACAACAATATGATGTGTATGAAGAATATAAATTTGTTGTTGATGAATTTTTAAACAAAGGAGCCACTAATTTCATCTTTGAAACAAATTCAAATTATGTAGGTCTAAAAGAAATTGCACAATATATTAAAACAAAACAACCTGATGCTTATATATTATGCAGTTTTTCCATTCAAAGTGATGGCTATACTAAAGAAGGAATTCATATTCAAGATTGTATAGATGCTTTATCAAATTCTTGTATTGATGGAATTGGATGTAATTGTGGATGTGGTGTTCATCATATGAAAGAAATAGTTAATAAATTTGATGCACTAAATTTAATTTGTCCGAATGCTGGATATCCAATTATTGTTCAAAATAGAACGGTCTATCAACAAAACCCTGTTTATTTTGCCGATGAAATGATGGATATCGTTCAAAAAGGTGTTCAATTTATCGGTGGATGCTGTGGAACAACACCTGAACACATCATTTCTTTATGTGAAAAGCTAAAAGAAGAACATATTGTTGAGTTGGTTTCATCTATAAAAGAAGAAAATAATCACAATACTGAATTTTGTACTAGCACTTTTTTCAAAAAACTTCAAAATCATGAAAAAGTTATTGCAGTAGAATTGGATCCTCCTACAAATTGGAATTTATCAAAATTCATGAAAGGGGCATGGCAGTTAAAAGAATCAGTTGATGCAATAACAATTGCTGATTGTCCAATAGGACGAGCTCGCATGGATTCGTCTATTCTTGCTTGTAAAATAAAACGTGAGTGCAACATTGACGTTCTTCCACACATGACATGTCGAGACCGCAATCTTAATGCCACGAAAGCTCTTTTACTTGGTAATTACGCCGAAGGAATTCGAGATGTCTTATTAATTACCGGGGATCCTATACCTAGTAATGAGCGAAATGAAGTTAAAACTGTTTATCAATTTAATTCTCGTAAACTTGCTAGTTATATATCTTCTTTAGAAGAAAAAGGGGACATGTCTCATTTTAATATGTTTGGAGCCTTAAATGTCAATGCAATTAACTTTGATATCCAAATCGAACTTGCTAAAGAAAAAATTAAAAGTGGTATGGTTGGATTATTTACACAACCTGTGTTATCTTTACAAGCTCTAGAAAACTTGAAACGAGCTAAAAAAGAACTTGATGCTTATATCATTGGTGGTGTCATTCCAATTGTTTCTTATCGAAATGCTAATTTTATGGAAAATGAAATCAATGGTATTCATGTAGAACAACAAATTATTGATTTATACAAAGACTTAAATCGTCAAGACGCAGAGCAATTGGCCATTCGTATTTCGAGTCAAATTATGAAAGAAATTGAACCATATGTTGATGGATTTTATTTAATGACTCCTTTTGGACGTACAGAAATGATGATAAAGATTATTGATTTGTATAAAGAAAAATGATAAAATATTCAAGGAAAGTTCTTCTTGTATTGGGAATGAATGTCTCCCTTGCATATTGCAAAACCGCGTTAAGCTGATGACTTCTACAATTTAATTGTAGGCATCAGTTTTTTTTATGGAGGTATATATGATTTTAAGTGTTTCTATCATTTTATTAAGTGGTTTATTACTAGGTTCTTTATTTAGTAAATTAAAACTTCCTAAATTGCTAGGAATGATTATTGCAGGTATGGTTATAGGCCCATATTGCATGAATTTACTAGATAATTCCATTTTATCTATTTCTGCACAAATTCGCCAAATTGCCTTAATTATCATTTTGACAAGAGCAGGTTTATCATTAAACATTGATGACTTAAAAAAAGTAGGACGACCTGCTTTGCTGATGTGCTTTGTTCCAGCTATATTTGAAATGTGTGCCACAGTCTTTCTAGCTCCAAAATTATTTAATATTTCAACAATTGATGCTTGTATATTAGCATCCGTCATTGCTGCTGTTTCACCGGCAGTAGTAGTACCTAAAATGATAGAACTAATGGATAATAAATTAGGAACGGATAAAGGTATACCTCAAATGATCTTAGCCGGTGCCAGTGTTGATGATGTTTTTGTCATTGTCATGTTCTCGTGTTTTACTTCTTTGGCAACAGGTTCTAGCTTTGATTTTATGCAATTAGTACAAGTCCCTTTATCCATTATAGATGGAATAGTAATTGGTTTTATGACTGGTTTTGTATTATCTAAAGTATTTAAAAAGATAAAGGGTGATTCTAATTTTTATTTTATAGTTTCATTAAGTTTTTCATTTATATTGATGGAATTAGAGTCAATTTTAAAGATACCATTTAGCGGATATATTTCTATTATGGCTATGGGACTTGCCATCAATCAAAAGAGTGAGAAAGAATGTGTGCAATTAAATCATATTTATTCACAAATTTGGAATATTGCTCAGATATTTTTATTTGTTTTAGTAGGAGCAAGTGTAAATTTAACAGTTGCTTTAAATGCTGGAATAAATAGTGTAGTATTGATTTTATTTATTCTTGTGATTCGTATGATAGGCGTATTATGTTGCTTAATTAAGACTAACTTAAACAAAAAAGAAAGAATTTACACCGCTATATCTTATATGCCAAAAGCAACCGTGCAAGCAGCAATGGGAGGAGTTCCTCTTGCTCTTGGATTTGCGTGTGGTGATTTGATTTTAGCTATTTCTGTTATTTCTATATTAATAAGTGCACCGATTGGGGCTATATTAATGGATAAATTAGACGAAAAATGTTTGTCGAGCCAATAGTTTTTAAAATGAATTTAAACGTGTATAATATAATAGTTAAGGAGTGATTCAAATGCAAACACTAGCTATCTTAGCAGCGAAAGTTTCGTCATTATTATTAAAGTGTATTGGTAGAGGAGGTTCACTTCCTGGTTCTATTGCACTTAAATTTGATAACAATATTTTAAATAAACTTGAATTTACAGGTCCTGTTATCCTGGTTACGGGAACAAATGGAAAAACAAGTACAGCGAATATGATTACTGATTTATTGGCAAATGCCGGTTACAATGTGATTTCCAATCGTAAAGGAGATAATTTAAAGGCTGGCATTGTCACAACGTTATTAACTCATAGTTCTTTAAGTGGACGTGTGAATGCAACAGCTTGTGTATTAGAAATAGATGAATTAAATATTCGTCACATTTTACCTAACATTCCTGTCACTTGTCTAATCGTCAATAACTTTTTTAGAGATCAGTTAGACCGTGCTAAAGAAATGGAACAACTTATTGAATCCATTGAAAGTGTATTACCAAACTATCATGATGATTTGATATTAAATGGAAACGATCCAAATGTTGTGCGCTTGGCTCTTAAAGCTAAAAATGCTCATGTGTATTACTATGGAATGGATAAAAATAAATATTCAGTTGCAAGTACAAATGAAGCATCGGAAGGCAAATTTTGTCCAAAATGTGGTGCTAGACTTAAATATGATTTCTATCAATATTCGCATATTGGACAGTTTTCTTGTTCAAAATGCGATTTTAAAACACCAAATCTTGATGTTTGCATCGAAGATGTTGACTTAACTAAACAATCTTTTACTTGTGATGGTATTTATTATCGTCAACCATATATGGGAATGTATTCTATGTATAATTGTGCTGCTGTATTAATGGTTGCCAAATATTTGAACATTAACAGTGACATCGTTAAAAAGGTTTTCGAACATGCACCTCAACCAGCTGGTCGAAATGAAAGTTTTCAAAAAGATGATAAAACATGTATTTTAAATTTAGTAAAAAATCCAACAGGAGCCAATGAAGTAATGAAAGTCATTGAAAAAGATGAAGATGATAAAGTTATTTGTATCGTATTGAATGACAGAGAACAAGACGGTACCGATGTTAGTTGGATTTATGATACTTTCTTTGAAAAACTAATGAATGATCATACTAAAAGAATCATTTGTACAGGTTTAAGAGGATATGATATGGCTCTTAGAATATATTATGGTGGATATGAAGGTGAGATTTCTGTTGAAGATACTATTGAACAAGCAATTCACTCTTCATTGAATACTCCATATAAAGTATATGCCATCGCAACTTATACTGCTTTATTACCAACTCGTCAAACGATTATTAAGGAGATGAATCTATGAATTTAAAAGTATGCTGGATGTATCATGATATCATGGATCTTTATGGTGATAAAGGAAACATGATGGTATTAAAAAAACGTTGTTTAGATCGTGGTATAGATTTTACTTTAGATACTTGTGGAATTGGTCAGGAAAGAGATTTATCGGATTACGATTTAATTTTTCTTGGCGGAGGAGCCGATAAAGAACAAATTAGCTTGATTCCGGATTTATTAGCTCGTAAAGAGAACATAAAAAAAGCTATGGATGAAAATACTTTTATCTTATTAATTTGCGGGGGATATCAATTATTTGGTCAATATTACATTGCTGCTGATGGACAAAAAATTGAAGGATTAAAGTTTTATGATTATTACACAGATACAGGGGCTCAAAAATCTAGATGCATTGGAAACATTGTAATCGATGCAAATCTTGATGGTATTCAAACAAAAATAGTAGGTTTTGAAAATCATGGTGGACAAACTTTAAATGTATCAAAGCCATTAGGAAAAGTTTTATATGGATGTGGTAATAGCTTTGACAGCGGTTTTGAAGGATTCTATGATGGAAAGATTTTAGGAACTTATCTTCATGGTCCTTTGTTGCCTAAAAATCCAGTTGTTGCGGATTTTGTAATCTACAAAGCATTAAAAAAGCGAAACCCTAATTTAAAATTTGAAGATTTAAAGCCACTTGATTCTGGATTTGAATCAAAAGCACGACAAACCTTGTTTGATCGATTTCATATTGAAAATTAATAGGAGAAATGTCTCATGAAAAAATTCTTAAAAATTTTAGCTTGTTTCTCATTAACATTAACATTGGGAGCATGTTCAAAAAATCCAACGTATCAATTATCAGATAAAGTAAATTTAACATTATCCGATGTTTTAAAAGTTGAAAATGAAAAACAAAATACCATTTACTATTATTATTTAATTGATATTGAAAATAATTCGGATGCAGATTATGACCTAAGTGATTTTTCTTATACAATTAAAGAAAAAGGCGAAAAAGAAGCTGTACAAGCTATAGATCAAAATAAATTTATGCCAAGTACTATTGTTCCTGCTAGTGAAAAAGCTTATATTGCTGGCTATATTGGCTTTCCAAACAATGATCAAAAAAATATTGGAATCGAATTTAATTCTTCTAAAGATTTTTTAGCTTTTAAAAATGCAAAAATTCGTACAGCATCTAGTAATGATATTGCCACTAAACAAGTAGGAATGGCTCAAAAACTATTTGAAAATGATGAATTAACGATTAGTTATGATTATTCACAAGCTGAAATAAACTATTTTGAAGGAAATACTGTTGTGTCAAATTTCTATATTACTTATGAAAATAAAACAGATCAACGCATTGTTATTCCTTATGTAACACCATTAGGTACATTAAATGGGTGCTTATCATCTGACTATGCATCAAAAGGTGATTTTAAGACAATGACAATGGATGATATTAAGAAATTAGATTTAAAGACAGATGGTTTATTAGCTCCAACTAAAAATATTGCTGGTGAATCAGGTGGTTATGCTTTACTTTATTTGGATCCAGAACAATCTTTATCTTGTAATACGATGATCACATTCCCAAATTCGTTCATTTATTATCAAGAAGATGATAAAGAACCAATAACTATTCAATTAACTTGTCCCGCTATTGGTATAGATCGTACGATAAAGTTGACTCGTGAATAATAAGGAGAATATTATGACTATTAAATGTTTGGCATTTGATTTAGATGGTACATTACTTAGAAGTGATAAAACAATGGATCCTCGTACAGTTCATTCAATCAAAAAGGCAATGGCACAAGGAATTCATGTAGTAATTGCTTCTGGTAGAGATAAAAATGGATGTAAATTTGTATATGAGCCCTTGGAATTAGATAAAGGAAATCATTTTCTGGCATTAGTTAATGGTCAAATTATCTATGATTTTAAAAATTTAGAATATGATTTAGATGATGTTCTAACAAATGAAGATGCGATTAAAATTCAAAGAATTTGTAAAGAATTTAATGTAGAAGGTATATTCCAATGTGGATATGATTTTTATAGTTACGTTTCATCATTGAATCGTATGAAAAAGAAAGTTAAATCACTTATTTTTAACGAACCTGAAGATTATGGTTTAAAAGCTGGTATAGAAAATCGTAACTTCATTAATCTTCCATATAAAGAAAATGAATTTACACAAGACATTAATAAAGTTATAATGGTTCATTCTAAGTCCTTTTTTGAGAAAAATTTGGATGATTTAAAAAAAGCGCTATGTGATTACGATGTTTTACTAATTGGTCCTGAATGGTTGGAAATCATGCCTAAAGGAGTTAATAAAGCAAGTGCATTAAGAAAAATCACAAAAAAACTAGGTATCACAATGGATGAAGTTATGGCCTTTGGTGATGCTGAAAATGATATCCAAATGATTAATGAATGCTTTGGAGTAGCTATGGGTAATGCAATGGATGAAGTTAAAGATGTTGCCAAGATTGTAGCTGACACTAATGATAATAATGGTATCGGTAAAATCATAGATGAATATGTATTAAAGTCCATTTATTAAGGATAACTAAATTCGATAGAAGATTGAATAGGTTTGCTTTTAGCGGACCTATTTTTCTTAACCATAAACTTTTATAACGAAAAATAAATCTTAAAAAATTACATAAGATATATTATGCGAAGTAATGTATATCAAAGAAAATGGAATATATTATAGCTTTCTAATTATATTCCATCCTTTCATTAGTATAGATGAAGGTATTATTTTACATATAATACGATGTAATGTGCAGATTATACCTGGTGTCGATACTGCAAAATTATGATAGCTATCAAATAATGCTTTTGTTACAACTTTTTTTGTTTTAGATGCAAAGATAAATGAATGAATTGCTGATTGATTACTTTCATTGGCAATATTAATAAATTCTGTGTCTTTAATCCAATAAGGACATACAGCTGTTACACTAATATTTCTAGGCTTTAATTCTACTCTTAAAGCTCTTGAATATCGATACAAAAATGATTTAGTAGCCGCATATACATTTAGATATGGAAAAGGCTGAAAACCTGATGTTGAACAAATTTCTAAAATATGACTTCCACTATTCATAAAAGGCAAACAAATTAAAGTCATATCCACTGCCCCTTTACAATTCAAGTCAATCATCTTATCAATCTCATTACGACTTATTACGCTATAATCCCCTATTTTCCCGAAACCAGCAGCATTAATTAAACACTTAATATTGGGTTTTTTATTATTTAAATACTGTTCAAAGTCATTTATTTGATTCGAATTAGTCAAATCAATAGAAAAAGGTCGAATAGGTACAGGACATTCTATTTCTTCTAACCTATTCATTCTTCGAGCAATCACCCATATTTCATCTAAATTTGTTTCATAATCAAGTAATTGATTAATAAACTCTTTTCCTAAACCACTACTTGCTCCTGTTACTATCGCAATGTTCATATTCACTCCTATATAAGTTCTTGATATTTTTTTGATTGTTTAGTAAGTTCAATATTTAATTTATCTGCCTGTATTGTTTCTGTTAACGTCTTTTCCTCACTAAATAAATTTGTCCCTAATCCTACTTTATTATCTTTTATTTTATATCCTAATGCAGCTAAAATCGTTGGAAACAAATCAAAGGTTGTAAAATCACGATTTTTTGTTCTAACAGGTTTAGCTTGAGAATGAATAAACGTGTTCCATACGCGTCGCTCATAATTTGAATCATATGTATCATGAATATATTCAGCAGCCATGCTAGTATGATCTCCTTGTATCACAACTACCGTATTCTCATAGAAATCCTGTTGTTTTAGCCAATTCATAAAATCTTTTAATAATTCATCCGTATGAGCAATTGAATTCGATAAACTCTCTTTAAATTGATTTTTACAGTTTTTTGATTGATAACCATATGGATGATGTGTATCTACAGTCAACATAGTAAAATTAAATGGTTGATTTAGTTTTGATAACTGTGTCAGTTCTTCTTTGGCAAAAGCAAATAATTTGTCATCTTCAAATCCCCAAAACTCATGGTAATCTTGATCTAACTTCCCTTGTCTTTTTAATTCATCGATATCCAAAATCTCAAAATTTCCATGTTGTTTATAGAAAAATTTTCGGCCACCAAATTTCGCATTAGAACCAATCATGTATACTTGTTTATACCCATCTTTTGATAAAATATCTCCCAAGGAAGTTGTATTTTCTAAAAATGGTACATCATCATTACAAAATTTATGTTTTAAATTAAAAATTAAAGGAATTCCACAACTACTACTAACAATACCACCAGTAGTCCATCCACTTCCATTTAATACTCTTGCTCCACCTATTTTATCAGTATTTGAAAAAGAGATATTATCTTCTGTTAATTGTGTCAAAAACGGTAATAAATCTTCTTTACTATTGCCTCCATGTTCTTGTTTCGCATACGTTGTTTCCATTGATTCTAGATAAATATGAATTAAATTCATCTTTTTTTTAGGTGACTTCACTTCAACTGAATGAAGTCGATCATATACATCTGTATGCATGAATTGATGTGCAATATATGAGATAATCTGAATCTGCATAATCGCATAACAAAGACAAGCAATAAAAATAAATTTAGCCCATAATTCTGGAAGCCAACATAAAATGAATGAAACAATTAAACTTTTTAGAAAACATTTTTTTATCCAGTCAAAAATAAATTGTGTATTCGTTCCTTCTAAAGGAACTTTTACATGAAATACAAGCTGTTCGAAACAAGATAAACCGAAATAAGAATATGCCCATCTTGATGAAACAGCGACAAGAAATCCTAGTAATATCCAAAAAAATGACATAAAACCCCCTACATAAAAAAAACTGTATAAACAGTTTTTTTATTGATGTTGTTCTAACCAACGTGTAGCACATTGCGCATAATAAGCAGGACCTAATTTCAATACTTCCTCATTAAACACAACTTTTGGGTGATGTTGAGCATATGTCTGACGACCATCTTCAAAACCAGCCGAAATATACATATATGTTCCTGGAATTTGAGATAAAATCACTGCTAAATCATCACTAGCCCCAGCATGAATTCCATTAAATTCTCGTGAATGATCACAATCCAATTCATCGATATAACTAATGAAATCCTTAGTTGCTTGTGAATCACAAACTAGAGGTGGTGTACCACTTGTAATGGTAACATTTGCTTGTCCACGATATGTTTTTGCCGTTAATTCACATACCTCGCTCAAACGATTTAAAATAAATTCACGTTGCTTAGCATCATCACAACGAAGTGTTCCATACATTTTAGCTTCATTAGGAATAATATTACCTGCATCCCCTGCTTCTATTTTTCCAATTGTCAAAACATTTGACTGATTTGAATTCACTTCACGTGCCACAATACTTTCTAAAGCAAGAATCGTATGAGCCGCAATATTAATTGGATCCACTCCCTGATCCGGATACGCTCCATGACTTCCCTTTCCTGTGATTGTGATAGTGAAATTATCACTTGAATTCATCATTGTTGTTGAATCATTATACAAAATCATACCAATAGGCATATTTCCTGAACTAACATGGAATGCCAAACAAACATCTGGTTTTGGGTTTTCTAAAAGACCATCCGCAACCATATCTTTAGAACCTCTAAATGTTTCTTCGCCAGGTTGAAACATTAATTTAACCATACCTTTTAAATTAGCTTCATTTTCTTTTAACATTTTGGCAGCACCTAACAACATAGCACAATGTAAATCGTGTCCACAGCTATGCGCATTTCCATTTGTACTCGCAAAATCAAGTCCACTTTCTTCTTTCATTGGAAGAGCATCGATATCGGCACGTAATAAAATTGTTTTATGCCCACTTATTCCAACTGTAGCAACTACTCCGGCTCCACATCTTTGAGGGTGATATCCCATATTTGTGAGTTGTTCAATAATATAGTCAGTTGTCTGTTGGGTGTTTAAATCTATTTCGGGCATTTTGTGTAAACATCGACGATATTCTTTTGTGTTTTCAAATAATTCACTGGCTCTTTTTAAATAATCCATGATAAAACCCCTTTTCTATGTAATATATCAATAAAATATTATAAATTATTTTTTGGTATTATCAAATAATTTGATTCTGAATCTGTCATTTCAGTTTAATCTATGTTATTTTACTAACGGTGATACTATGAATCATAATAAACAAAAAAAGATTGCTCTAATCAATGATTTTACAGGTTTTGGAAGATGTTCTATTACTGTTCAACTTCCCATTATTTCCAGTCAAAAAATTCAATGTTGTCCAATACCAACATCAATTTTTTCGAATCATACTGGTTTTTCACATTATTATATGTCTGATTTTACGAATCAAATGGAAGACTATATTACGCAATGGAAAGAATTAAACTTGAAATTCAGTGGTATTTGTACCGGTTTTTTAGGTTCTGAAAAACAAATTGATATCGTTCACAACTTTATTGATCAATTTAAAGATGACAATACCATTGTCATTGTTGATCCTGTTATGGGAGACAATGGCAAAACTTATTCTACATATAATCAATCCATGTGTGACAATCTCTTTTCACTTGTATGCAAAGCTGATATTGTTACACCTAATTTAACAGAGGCCTGTATTCTTACAAAAACGCGATATAAAGAAAAAATAACAAAAGGTGAATTAAATATCATCGCAAACAAAATTCTTTCTTATGGCCCTTCAAAAGTGGTTATAACTGGTATTCAACAAAACACTTTTGTTTCTAATTATTGCTTAGAAAAAGGAAAAGAAGCAAAATGGGTTAAAACAAAAAAAGTTGGAGAATCCCGATGTGGTACAGGAGACATTTTCACAAGCATTATCGCAAGCGATGCAATCAATAACATAGATTTTTATAAATCCGTAAAACACGCTAGTCAGTTCGTAAAAAAATGCATTGAAAAAACAGTGGCTCTAGATATTCCATTAAGTGATGGAGTATGTTTTGAAGAAGTAATATAGAAGAAAGGAATACATTATGAAAAAAGACATGACTATTTTATATCCATTAGGAAATAACTTATACGTAAACATGACCAATCGATGTCCATATAACTGCACTTTTTGTCTTAGACAAACAATGGATACTGTTTCAAAAGAAAATCCTCACTCTCTTTGGTTAGAACGAGAACCATCTGTTCAAGAAGTTTGCAATGAATTTAAAAAATTCGATATGGATCAATATAATGAAATAGTATTTTGTGGATTTGGAGAACCAACTGAGCGTTTATATGATATTTTTGAAGTTTGTGATTGTATTAAAACAACATATAACAAACCCATTCGCATCAATACAAATGGATCAGCTAATTTAATATGGCAAAAAGACACCACAAAAGATTTTAAGGATAGAATTGATACAGTATCAATTAGTTTAAATCATCCAGATCCAGTTCAATACCAAAATATTGTACGATCTAAATTTGGTATTCAATCACATAAAGCTATGCTTGAATTCGCAAAAAATGTTAAACAATATGTCAAACATGTTTGCATGACTACAGTAGACACAACAATTTCTCATGAAGATGAAAAACAATGTGCCCTGATTTGTAAAGAATTAGGAGTTTCTTATCGCATTCGACCATATGAAAAGTAACCAGGAAATCCTGATTACTTTTCACTAAAATATTTATATTTTTGATATGCGATTACAATAGCCATTTTATAAATTCCTTTGGCAGTAACACCGCGTGATAAATCACTAATAGGAGCACTTAATCCTTGTATAACTGGACCAATAGCTTCCCATCCTCCTAGACGAGATGCAATTTTATGCCCGATATTTGAACTCGACAAATTAGGGAAGATAAAAACATTTGCTTGCCCTGCCACTTTAGATTCAGATGCTTTTAAACTCGCAACTTCTGGAGCAATAGCACAATCAAACTGCATTTCACCATCAACATCAAAATCAAGCGGCATACGTTTTAATCGTTTTGTTGCCTCGGCCATCTTTTCAGCACTTTCACCACCGGCTGAACCAAATGAAGAATACGATAATAAGGCTACTTTTGGTTCAATATCAAATATTTCACGTGCCGTTTTAACTGTTTGAAGAGTAATTTCAATAATATCATCTACACTCGGATCAATATTGATTGAACAATCTGCCATAATATATTGTTGATTATCTTTTCTCATTAAAAAACAAGAACTAACCATTCTTTCTTGAGGTGCTGTTTTAACTAATTGTAAAGTAGGTCTCAAAACTTCTGGAGTAGGAAGTAAACAACCACCCAATAATCCATCTAAATAATGTTGTTCAACTAACATAGCTCCAAAATAACTCACATTATTTAAAAGCATTTCCTTACATTCTTCAAAATCCCATTTTCCTCTTCGAATGGATACCATACGTAAAGCAAGTTGATCAAGTTCTTTAAACGAAGATGAAGAAATAATTTCAATACCTTCTAAATTATAACCATGTTCTTTCGCACTTTGTCTTATTTCATCTTCATTTCCAAGCAAAACAGGTTGTACAGTATCATGTAATTTTAAATAATAAGAAGCCTCCAATACACGAGGATCAGCTCCTTCCATAAATCCAACGCGGATTCCTTTCCCTTGTATTATTTTTTCTAAAGTATCTGTAATCATAAACATTGTTCTCCTAAATTTATTTTAAAACAACAATATAAAGAAATCCATTCTAATACACAAAAAAAACGGAAATTAATTCCGCCTTTAATTAAAAACTATTTTGCTGAATTGTAAGCAACGATTACGTCTTTGATGTTGATTGTGCATCCAGCTAAAACATCTTCGTTTGTAGCTTTACCTTCAGAATCTAATTCGATTCCATCTACACCATTGTTATCAACGATATAGTCTTCTAAGAATTCGATTTGTTCATTCCATTCTTTACCAATCGCACTAGCAGATCTCATTCCGTAGTCATCACCTAATTCTTTTTTAGATTGACCGTCTTTAACAGTGTCGATAGAAACGTCAGTTACTTTTCCATCTTCTTTTGTTACTTCAACTGTAGTAGTTCCGCTTTCATCAGAAGTTGTTTCACCAGTGAATGTTCCAGTTTCACCACTTGAAGAACAACCAACTAATAATACAACAGCTAATGCACCCATTAAAACTTTTTTCATAAATTCCTCCTATAAGTTTATAACAGTATTATACTATACAATTAATAAAAATCAATTCATTGCTCATTACATTTTTTCTTTAAAGTCTCACTAGCACGAAATTTGGGAACAAATGTAGTTGGTACCATCATAGATTCCAATGTTTTAGGATTAACACCCATTCGCGCTTTACGTTCAAACAATTCAAATTTTCCGAAACAAGAAATTTCAACTTTTCCATTTTGAGCTAAACAATCCGTCATTTCTTCAAAAATCAAGTCAACAATTTGTCCACATTCACTTTTACTTAAATTAAAATGTGACATCAAAGTTTGCTTCAAAGATTCTTTATTTACATACTTAGACATGTTAAAACTCCTGTTTTAATTCTCTTAGCATTAAATCATTAGCACAAGTTCTAGGTTCTTTTCCTTGATATAAAATTTGATAAACCTCTTCACAAATTGGCATATCAATATTATTTTCAGTTGCGATATTATGAACAATTTTAGCTGTTCTAACACCCTCTACTGTTTTCTTATTCGTAGCTAAAAAATCTGTAACATCATTTTCTTTACCGATTTTATATCCTGCTTCAAAGTTACGAGAATGAACACTTGTACAAGTAACAATTAAATCACCTACACCCGTTAAGCCAATATAAGTTTGCGGATTACCTCCAAAGTGAGTACCAAAGCGTATCATTTCTTGAAGACCACGTGTAATCAATGCTGCACGAGTATTATCTTGATATCCTAAACCAGCAATAATACCAGAAGCAATTGCCATAACATTTTTTATGGCTACACCTAATTCGCTACCAACTTCATCGCATCCTGTATAAATTCTTAAATACTGGTTTGAAAATAATTCTTGAACCTTAGTAGCATCATCAACATTTAAAGATACAGAATCAATTGAAGTAAGTTGACGAATGACTACTTCTTCAGCATGGCTTGGTCCAATCAAAGAAACAACACTACTCAAATGATCTTGTGAAATACTTCTTCGAATAACCTCTGACATTCTCTCATTTGTTTCTGGATGGAACCCTTTTGCGACGTTGATAATAATTGTTTTTTTAGAAAGAAGAGGATCAATTTGTTGACAAATTGATTCAATCGCAAAAGTAGGAACAGCCAATAAAACAATGTCCGCTTCTTTTACAACATTGATATCCATAGTTGCTTTTAGTTCAGGATTCAATTCTACATCTTCAAAAAAGATTGAATTACGATGATTTTCGTTTATGTCACGAACTTGATTTTCATCTATTCCATAAATAATAACATCTTGGTGGTTATCTTGAAGAACTTGTGCCAAAGCCGTCCCCCAACTTCCACTTCCAATAATTACCGATTTCATATTTACTTCCTTTCTATGTACGAGCACGAGCTAAAATACGAATTGGTGTACCTTCAAATCCAAAGGCTTCACGTATTTTATTTTCGATATATCGTTTATAGCTAAAGTGTAATAACTCAGGATCGTTTACAAATAACACAAATGTTGGTGGCTCTACGGCAACTTGAGAAGCATAATAAATACGCAATTGTTTACCTAAATGAGGCTTAGCTGGATTCATCATTTGTGCATCTAAGACAGCATCATTTAAAACATTTGTTGCGACACGCAATGTACAATTGTCGTGAACTGCATTGATTAATGGAATCAATTGATTCACTTTGCTATGTGTTAAAGCCGATGTAAAAGCAATAGGAGCATAGTCTAAATATAAGAATTGTGCACGAATTTCTTTTTCGATTTTAGCCATTGTTTTTTCATCTTTTTCAACAGCATCCCATTTATTGTAAACAATAATTACACCCTTACCCGCTTCATGAGCTAATCCAGCAACATGTTTATCTTGTTCTGTAATTCCTTTTTCCCCATCTAAAACAAACAATACAACATCACTTCGATCAATTGCACTTAAAGCACGAATAATAGAATACTTTTCGATATTTTCATAAATTTTACCTTTTTTACGAATACCAGCCGTATCAATAATCATATATTCTTGACCATCAACTTTAAATGCCGTATCAATCGCATCACGAGTCGTTCCTTCAATGTTTGAAACAATAACTCTTTGTTCATTTAAAATAGCATTAACCAATGAACTTTTACCTACATTAGGTCTACCAATTACACAAAATGAAGTAATTCCTTCATATGATTTCATTTGTTTTTCTGGTAATTTTTCAATAACTAAATCTAATAAATCACCAAATCCAATTCCATGAGCTCCGCTGACACAAACTGGATCTGTTAAACCCAATTGATAGAATTCATAACTAGCTAATTGAAGTTGTTCATTATCAACTTTATTAACCGCAACGATAATAGGTTTATTTGCTTTTTGAAGTTTACGAGCTATGGCCATATCATCACTCATAACTCCTTCTTTAGCAGAAACAACAAAAATAATTATATCTGATTCTTCAATAGCAATATCTACTTGCATATTAATTTCATCAGCAAATGCCTGATCTTCAATTTGGATTCCTCCTGTATCAATTAATCGGAAAGTTTGTGTTAACCACTCTACTTCGCCATAGATACGATCACGAGTCACCCCGGGAGTATCGTCTACAATACTTTTTCGCTGTCCAATCAGACGATTAAAAATTGTTGATTTTCCAACGTTCGGACGACCAACAATCGCAACAGTTCCACGAATCATAGATTCTCCTTTCTATCTATTTTCAATAATTTCACTTAATCGTTCAACAACTTGTTCAATTGACATATTAGATGTATCAACTTCAATTGCATCTTCTGCTTTTTTCAAAGGTGAAATAGCACGATGACTATCTTGATAATCACGTTCGTTAATGTCATTTAACAATTGTTCATAATCGCATTCAATTCCTTTATCAATATATTCTTCATAACGACGCATTGCTCTAGCATCGCTAGAAGCGCTCATAAAAATTTTAACTTCAGCCTCAGGAAGAACAACAGAACAAATATCTCTTCCGTCTACTATGTAACCTTTTTCTGCACAAATATCTTGTTGCAAAGCAACTAATTTTTTGCGAACGGCTGAATATGAAGAAACTTTGGCCGCCATCATTGAAATATCATTTGTACGAATAGCATCAGAAACATCTTCACCATTTAAAAAAACTTTTTTTCCATCAAAACGAATAGTGATTTGATTTAATGCTTGTTCTAATTCGATTGGATCATCATAATTTACATTATTAACGTAAATATAGTAAGAAACACATCGATACATAGCCCCTGTATCTAAATGAACCATTCCATATTTTTTCGCAAGAAAATCAGCTATTGTGCTCTTTCCAACACCACTTGGACCATCAATCGCAATATTAATTTTACACATAATTAAAATCCCATATTATATAAGAAGAAAACAGTTACTCCAATAGAAGCAATTAAAGCAATAATTAAAATAACTAAAATAACATTTAAAATTGTTCCTGACTTAGAAGAAGGCTCATCATAAGATTCTAAATCCTCTGATTGCATACGTAATTTACTGCTTGGTAAATCATCATATTCTTCTTGTTCCATTTTCTTAGCTTTTTTTCTTTGTTTCTTAGCTTCTTTTTTAGCTTTACGCTTAGATTTACGAGAAGGTTCTTCTTCATCTAATTCGAAAGAATCATATTTTCCTGGTTCGAATAAATCCAAGTGATCTGTATCCGTATTTTCATCAGCACGGATATCTGTATTTGATAATACAATTTTTTCTTCTTTTTCTTCCTTTTCCTCTTCAACTTTTTCAGGTTCCTTAACAAAATCATTATAGATTTCAGGTTGAGGTTGAGTATTAACAGGATTAATTCGCGTTAACTTTTGATTTTGCATAAAATCAACGATTCCACTCGAATTATTTGACATAAAATTAGAACTACGTGGCATTTCCATAGTAGAACCTAATTCCTCTTCTTCATCCATTGGCATAATATGTTGATTTCTTGCATCAATAGATTCAGGATTCAATTGTTTTAAAATATTAATTTGCGTATCATCAATGTAACGATTTCCATTATCAATATTATATTGTTTTACTTCTCCTAAAAGTTGATCCATTACTTCGTTATTAGAAGGAGTAGAATTTACTTCTTTTGTTTCATGAGGATAAGAAGATATATTTGCATGAGACAAACGAGAATTATTTTGAACTCTTGATAATTTTACCGATTTTGAGGTTGTCTGTGTTGCCATAGCCTCTTTTTCAATTTCATCTCTTAATTCTTGATATTTTGTTTTTCTTGATAATTGAGCCATAAAAACCTCCTAAACATTCCATATTATTATACATAAAAAATATGTAATTTTCCATTGTTTTAAAAAACCTTGTCAAGGACAAGGTTTAATTATGCACGACCAGCGTACTTTCCATCATTTGTGTTAACTAAGATAACTTCTCCTTCTTCAATAAACAAAGGAACCTTTACCTCAAAACCAGTTTCTAATACAGCTGTTTTTTGAGCCGATGTTGCCGTATTTCCTTTC
>JAQYFP010000152.1 GCA_028723085.1 Erysipelotrichaceae bacterium
ATTTAATCAAGATTTTCTTAAATCAATTCAAAGTTTTTTTATGTATTTAATAAAAGATATATGTCATTGTTTTTTGATTGCAACTTATCCTTGTGATTTATTAATAGATTTCATGAAGGATCCTATTTTTGTTCAAATGGAAGAAGAAAAAATAAAAATTGAAGAGCATTTTATTCAAACTAAAAATAAGAATTTAGATTTACTTCGTATATTAAGTACATATAAACCAGAATCATGTATTGTCTTTTGTCAAAGACAAGATACAACCAAAGAACTTTATGAGTTTTTACGTGATTTAGATGTGAATTGTGATTATATTGCGGGTAATTTAGAACAAGAACAACGCTTTTTGTGTATGGATCAATTTAAACAAGGGAAAACACGGATTTTGATTGCGACCGATGTGGCAAGTCGAGGTATCGATGTTGAACGAGTTGAATTGATTATTAATTATGATTTTCCGGAAAGTTGCGAAAAATATGTGCATCGTATTGGACGCAGTGCTCGTGTACATGAAAAAGGGAAGGCTTTTACGTTTGTGGATGACTTAGATCAAATGAAGTTTGTTCAATTAGAAGATTATTTACATGTTGATATTGATTTAGAACAATTGGATGGAAATATTGATTTAACTGGATTGAATGAGCGTGTTCGCTATAATGAAGATAAAAATAAAAAGCTAAAAAAAGATGTGTTGAAGTTATATATCAATGCAGGCAAATCAAAGAAAGTTCGTGCTGGAGATATAGCAGGAGCCATTAGTCAAATTGAGGGACTTAACTTTGATGATGTAGGAATTATTCAAGTACAAGATCATCAATCGTATGTTGAGATTTTGAATGGGAAGGGAAATCTTGTTTTAAATAACTTAAAAACAATAAAAAAGAAAAAAGTAAAAGTCGAAAAGGCAAGCGCCTAATCGACTTTTTTTGTATCCATGTGTTTAAATAAACCAGCTAATATTGTTCCAGAAATAGAGTGCCATACACAAGATACCGCACAAATAACAGCTGATTCTGGTGTATTAGCAAATTGAGCTGTTGTAGTTGCTAAGTTAGTGGCAAGCCCAGCATTTTGCATTCCTACTTCAATAGAAATTGTACGTTTTTTTGATGTATTCATTTTTGTTAGAACTCCTGTTCCGTATCCTAATGCGTATCCTAGGCCGTTGTGTAATAAAACCGCAATAAAGATTGTGATACCAGAACTAAAGAAATGAGCTCCTTGTGAAGAAATAACACCACCAACAACGCAAGCTAAACCAAGTACAGCGGCACCAGGCATAACGCTTTGGATGTCTTTAAACCAATTTTTTTCTTCAAAAAAGTGATTGCACATAAATCCGATGGCAACAGGAACAATAACGGTTTCGATGATTGATACAAACATAGGAATGGCTTGAATTTCAATTTGTGTTCCGCTTGCCAATAAAGAAACCATAAGTGGGGTCATGATGGGTGATAAAAGTGTTGAAACAGTTGTCATTCCGACTGAAAAGGCAACGTCTCCTCCACATAAATAAGACATGATGTTACTACTGACTCCTCCTGGACAACATCCTACAAGAATTAATCCTAGGGCAATGCCAGCGGGTAAATGTAATAATTTTGTGATAGTTAGTGCTAGAAATGGCATAATCAAATATTGAGCAATGGCACCGATACAAATATCAAAGGGACGTTTTGCCAAGATTTCAAAGTCTTTGGTTGTAAGTGTTAAACCCATTGAAAACATAATCACACCGATAATGATGGATTGACATGTGAATTTGTTGGTCGCAAAGTCAACAAACAACATGTGATTAACCCAAGCCATTAAACCAGGAATGAAAAAAGTAACGACGGCAATGGCAATTACCACGCTTGATGTGTGGTTTGATAGAAAGTTTGAAAATTTTTTTAATGTATCCATATATCCTCCTTGCCAAAGAAAAAAAGTCCCTTTCAATATTCTGAAAGGGACGAAATATCCGTGGTACCACCCATTTTCTGTATATAAAAATATACAGCACTTAACGTACTATCATACGTTTTTCTAATAACGGGGAAAAACCGGCGAATCTTACTATGAGTTCAGATTGCTTCTTAGAGATGATATTTAATTTAATCAAAACACTTGTTTCCATCAACCACAAGCTTTCTATGCTTTTGTTTTAAATTAACGTTGTTCTCTTCGTGGAATTTTCTTTGACTTTGAAAACAATTATAGTCCGATATTCTTGTTTTTCAACAATTTTTTTAAAAAATTTGGATAAAAGTACTTTCTTTTTGTTTCTTCGCTTGAGTTGGAACGGTAATGATTAATTCGCCATTATCAAATGAAGCCTTAATATCTTGAGGTGTAATGTTGTTTCCAATTTGGAATGATCGTGAACATTTTCCTGTAAATCGTTCTTGATGAATAACTTTTCCTTCGCTTGGTTTTTTAGTGGCTTGAATGGTTAGGTTTCCATCTTTTAAAAGAATTTGAATGTCTTCTTTTTTAAACCCAGCTACTTCAATTTTAAGAGTATAGTATTCGTTTGTTTGGTACATATCTGTTTTTAAGATTCCTTGGTTTGAAAATAAGTCGTTGTTTGTGTAGTTCATATAGGCCTCCTGTTAGCACTCTATTTATCTATCTGCTAATATGATATCACAAAAATTAGCACATTCAATAGAAAAGTGCTAATTTCTTATAAAAACATATTTATTTTCATTGCTTAAAGATGAATCAAATGTATATCCCAATTCTGTAAAGTTTTTGATGCTTTCAATGTCTTCTATTTTGTTTTCAGCTAAGAAGCGAACCATTGCTCCTCTTGCCATTTTCGCATAAACTCCTTTTTCAACATACTTACCATTTTGTTCCTCGACAAAACGGACGTCTATTATTTTTTTGTATTTACGAATGCATTTGGCATATTCTTCGCTTGCCAGATTCAGGATGATTTCATCTTTAATTTCATTGGCAAGTAAATCAGACCAGTATTCATATAGAGAAAAAGGACATTTAGTCTGCATTTCTAATCGATATCGTTTTATTTCATCAAGAGGCCGAACCAGTCCATATAAACCAGATAAGATATATAAGTGATCTTGCAGGTATTGAAACTGGTCGTCGTTAAATACTTGAGCGTGCATGTATTGATACTGTATGCCTGAGTATGTTAATAGGGCACAAGATGGTTCTTGTTTGTCAAAGTTTTGATAGAGGTCATATACTTCTTTAGCAATTGTATCGGAGCATTTCATATATTTTTTTAAAGTGTCATAATCTAGGCTTTGAAGGTGTTCTAATAATCGTTGAGTTTGTTCGTTAAACATTGGTTTAGTTGTTTGTATGTTTAAATCGACGGGTTTCATTTGTTTTGCGGGTGATATAATAATTTTCATGGTTAGATTTTATCATGAAAATGCTTACAAATAAATTTTGAAAAATTTTCATTTATTTGTTGACACAAGTGTTTAATGGTTGTAAAATCACAACATAAATAAAGCGAAGGAGCTTGAACTAGTAATGGTTTAAGTTTCTTCGCTTTTTTTTAGAAAAGAGAGGAAACGATATGGAAGAAATGGTAAGTCAAATTTTTGGAATCTGGTACTTGATAGGTGCTGCATTGGTATTCTTTATGCAAGCTGGATTCGCAATGGTGGAGGCAGGATTTACACGAGCTAAGAATGCTGGAAACATCATTATGAAAAACTTAATGGACTTCTGTTTGGGAACTGTGGCGTTCTTGATTTTGGGTTACAGTTTATTGTGTGGATAAGATGTAGCAGGCTTTATTGGATGGGGTGAAAGCCCATTATTGAATTTTGCCGGAACGGATTGGTCTAGCTTAGTTTTCAATTTAGTATTTTGTGCAACAGCTGCCACCATTGTTTCAGGAGCTATGGCCGAGCGTACAAAATTCATTTCTTATTGTATTTACAGTTTTGTGATCAGTTTAGTTGTATATCCTATTGAAGCTCACTGGATTTGGGGCGGTGGATGGCTAGCTCAAATTGGTTTCCATGATTTTGCTGGTTCGGCAGCTATTCATTTTGTTGGTGGTTTAACAGCATTGATAGGGGCAAAATTGTTGGGTCCTCGTATTGGAAAATTTGATAAAGATGGAAAACCTCATGGTATTCCTGGACATAATATTACGATTGGAGCATTGGGTGTCTTTATTTTATGGTTTGGTTGGTATGGATTTAATGGTGCTGCTGCAACAAATGCGACACAATTATCTACAATCTTTGCCACAACGACAATTGCACCAGCCATTGCCACAGTTACTTGTATGATTTTCACTTGGATTAAATATGGTAAACCCGATGTTTCTATGTGTTTAAATGCATCATTAGCTGGTTTGGTTTGTGTTACAGCTGGATGTGATTATATTAATGCCTTTGGTGCTGTAATTGAAGGAATTGCTTCTGGTTTAATTGTAATCTTCGGTGTTTGGTTACTTGACTATAAATTGAAAATTGATGATCCTGTAGGAGCTGTTGCGGTACATATGTGTAATGGAGCTTTAGGAACTTTAATGACTGGTTTACTTGCTTGTGGTACCGATTCAAGTGGATATGAGGTTCTTGGTTTGTTCTATGGAGGAGGAATTCATTTCTTCTTAATTCAATGCCTTGGTTTATTAGCCGTTGCACTTTGGACAGGTGTGACAATGTATATTACGTTTAAATTAATTGATAAAACAATTGGTTTACGTGTAAGTGCTCATGAAGAAATTATTGGATTGGATTTAATGGAACATGGATTGGAATCTAGTTATGCTGGTTTCCAAATTTCAAATGATTTTAATAGTTTGTTAGAAGATGAGAGTTTTGCTTTATCGGATATTGATTTACCTGAAACGGTTCAAGATGATCTTCAACCAAAAGTAGAAGTTGACGATGCCATTCCTGTATATAGCGGATATGGTGAAATGAACAAGGTTGAAATTATTACTCGTCTTGAAAAATTTGATGTATTGAAGCGTTCTTTGGATGCGATTGGAATTGGTGGAATGACTGTTACCCAAGTATCTGGTTGTGGTGTTCAAAAAGGTCAAGAACAATTCTACCGTGGGGCCAAAGTTAATATGGAACTTCGACCAAAAATTAAGGTTGAAGTCGTTGTTAGCGAAATTCCAGTGGAAACGGTGGTTAAAGCTGCTAAGAAGGCATTGTATACCGGAAATATTGGTGACGGCAAGATTTTCGTATACCGTGTAGAAAACGTTTATCGTATTTCAAGTACAGCTACAGGGCCATCGGCCTTAAAGTATTCCAAATAACGTGGAATTGTATCCCCTTTATGGAAAGAGGTTTACCGCATGGTAAGCCTTTTTCTTTTGACATCTCGTTAATTTCGTTTTATAATCAAGCTAACAATAGCGATAAGGATATGAAGTCTATTATTTTAATGTAGAGAGAAAAACGGTTGGTGAAAGTTTTTTGCGAAATGTAGTACTTTACTCCCTTTGAATTGCCCTTGAAAAAGTGTGCCGTATTCTTGCGTTAAAAGATTTGAGTGTTCCCGATTGGGAGAACAAAGGTGGTACCGCGTACGACAGACGTCCTTTGATTGTCTGTCGTTTTTTTTATATAAAGGAGAAAGATATGGAATTAGTTAATATTTTAGAAGATGAACATTTATCGATGTTAAATCATTCATGTGCTCATATGATGGCACAAGCTGTTCGCCACTTATATCCAAATGCGAAATTCTGGGTTGGACCTGTTGTTCAAGAAGGTTTTTACTATGATATGGATTTAGGTGATGTTTCTTTAAAAGATGAAGATTTAGAAAAAATCGAAAAAGAAATGAAAAAAATCGCCAAAGATGGAAAACGCATTGTTCGTAAAGAAATCACAAAAGAAGAAGCTTTAGAAATGTTTGGTGATGATGAATATAAAGTGGATTTAATTAATCGTTTAGACGATGGAACAATCACTTGTTATTCACAAGGAGATTTTACTGATTTATGTCGTGGACCTCATGTTGAATCTGTAAAAATGTGTAAAAACTTTAAATTGTTAAAGCATTCAGGGGCTTACTGGAAAGGTGATGCCAATAATAAAATGCTTCAACGTGTTTATGGTGTTTGTTTTGATACAAAAGAACAATTAGAAGCACATTTAGAAGCTTTAGAAGAAGCTAAAAAACGTGATCATAAAAAATTAGGTAAAGAAATGGAATTATTCATGTTAAGTGAATATGCTCCTGGTATGCCTATTATGCTTCCTAATGGAATGGTTTTCAGAAATATTTTGGAACAATTCTGGTATGAAGAACATACAAAAGAAGGGTATCAATTCATTAAAACACCTATTATTGCTTCACGTGAGTTATGGGAAATTTCTGGTCACTGGGATCACTATCAACAAAATATGTACACAACAAAAGTAGATGATAGAGACTTTGCGATTAAGCCAATGAACTGTCCAGGGGCTTTACTTGTATATAATAACTCTCTTCATTCTTATAAAGATTTACCTTTACGTATTGGTGAATTAGGTCAAGTTCATCGTCATGAAGCGAGTGGGGCTTTAAATGGTTTATTTAGAGTTCGTACTTTCACACAAGATGATGCGCATATTTTCGTAACTCCTGATCAATTGGAAGATGAAGTTAAAAAAGTATTAATGTTGATTGATCGTATTTATTCTGTATTTGGTTTAAACTATACAGTTGAATTATCAACTCGTCCTGAAACTGGTTATATTGGTTCTTTAGAAATTTGGGAACAATCTGAAAAAGCATTGGCTAATGCGTGTGTTCATGCGGGTAAAGAATATGTTGTTAATCCAGGAGATGGAGCTTTCTATGGTCCTAAATTAGATATCCATATTAAAGATAGTTTAGGAAGAGATTGGCAATGTGGAACAATCCAATTGGATATGAATTTACCTGAACGTTTTGAATGTACTTATGTAGACAGTGAAGGAAAGAAACAAACACCAATTATGCTTCACCGTGTTATCTATGGTTCAATTGAACGTTTCATGGGTATCTTAATTGAACACTTTGCGGGTCATTTCCCATTGTGGTTAGCTCCAGTACAATTTGATGTAATTCCTGTTCATGTTGAAAAACACTTAGCTTATGCGAACGAAGTTGTGGGATTATTAAAAGAAGCTGGAATGCGTGTTCAATTAGATGATCGCAATGAAAAATTGGGTTATCGTGTTCGTGAAGCACAAATTAAGAAAATTCCTTATGAATTGGTTGTTGGTGAAAAAGACATGGAAAATCGTACGGTTACAATTCGTAAGTCTGGGTCAAAAGAACAAGTTACAGTGGATTTGATGGAAGCTGTAAATAACTTTAAAGAAGAAGTCGCAACTAAAGCTTTATGGAAATAGTGAGTTTTATACTCGCTATTTTTTTATGCTTCGTATAAAATAGTATTGTTTCTAACATCAAAACAGAGTTGAGATGAAAGATACGATGGGAGGGTTTTATGGAATCAAAAGTCGCTTTAATTGGCATCCTTGTGAAAAATCCAGATTCAGTGGAACAATTGAACTGCATTTTACATGAATATAGTCAATTTATTATCGGAAGAATGGGTATTCCTTATAAAGAAAAGAATGTAAGTATCATTAGTATTGCCTTAGATGCAGATATGGATACGATAAATATGATTTCTGGTAAAATTGGTCGACTCCATGGAATTAGTTCCAAAACAATCTTAACGAAAATGGATTAACTCGCCTTTTGTTTGGTTAGAAATACAGGAGGGTTAAAAAATGTTTAAAAAATTTATGAAGATGGGACTAGCTGGTTTATTGGCTCTTTCCTTTAGTGCATGTAGTGCACAAGAAGATGAACCGGTATCAATTTTATGTCCATCGGGTGCACCTGCACTTGCTTTGTTGGGATTAGCGCATGATGAAAATGTTTCAATTGATTATGCGTCTCAAGATGTTCTGCAAGCTGAGTTATCAAAAAAGGATGGGGAATACGATGTTATTGTAGCTCCTACTAATTTAGGTGCTAAGTTATATGGTGCAAGTGAAACGTATCAACTTCAAAGTGTTTTAACTTGGGGAAACTTGTATATTGTAGGACCTAATGGACAAGATTTTACTCAAGGTAGTATTGGTGCGTTTGGTGAAAATGCTGTGCCTCAACTTGTGTTCAATTACAGCTATGATACAACGAATCTTGATGTAACGTATTATTCAGATGTTGCTCAAGCTCAACAAGCTTTATTGACAGGACAAGTAGATAGTGCTTTATTAGCAATGCCTGTAGCACAAGCCTGTATTGCAAAGGGTAAAGAAAACAATATGGATTTAGCTATTTTGAGTGATGTTCAAGCTAGTTTCAAAGAAAAAAGTGGATCGGATTTAAATGGATATCCTCAAGCTTCTTTGTTTGTGAAAAAGGATTCTGTAAAGAAAGTTGATTATGTTTTAAATGAAATTTCGGAATTCATTGATTCTTGTCAACAACAAGATATTTTAGATCGTATTGATGAAGTGGGAGCGGAAACATTAGGTGTTCCTTCAGCTGAAATTTGTGCTAAGACTTGGGATAAACAAAATATTCGTTTTGTTCAAGCAAATGAAGCCAAAGATGATATTATCAATTTCCTTTCTTTATTTAATATCGAAGTGAATGAGAGCTTATTTGTTGAATAGAATTGGTAAATTGTGTAGAATAATAGCGTTTGAGAGGTAAAATATGAAAATTACAGATAGCGCAAAAGTAATTCTAGAACAAATTTTAGACCAAGAAAATAAGAATTGTATTACGTTCTTTACACAAGGAGAAGGTTGTCAAACTCGTTTGTGTATGGATTGCATTGTAGTGACAGATGCAATGCAGAATAATGGATTGTATGTAGATATGTCAGAAGAAACTGCTCGATTATTAGAAGACATCACTTTGGATGCGGAAGATGGAAATTTAGTAATTACTTCAATGCATTCTTGTGGTTCATCTTGTTCTTCTTGTTCAGGTGGTTGTGGAGGTTGCCAATAGGTAACCTTTTTTTTAAAAAAATAAGGTGTTTTTGCTTGAAGTATGTGTAAAAGTGAGTATAATACAATTAGCACTTAGGAATAGAGAGTGCTAAAAGAGTGCTAATTATAAAAGGGAGGAACGCTTATGTTAAAGCCTTTACATGACTATGTATTATTAGAAAAAATTGAGGAAGAAAGTACCACAGCTTCAGGAATTATTTTGACAAGTACAAAGGAAAAATCAAAATTTGCCAAAGTAATCGCTCTAGGTAGCGATATTAAAGAAGCTTGCTACAAAGAAGGCGATGAAGTCTTATATCGTGATTATGCTGGAACAACCGTAAAAGATAATGATCATGAATATATCGTAATTAAAGACGAAGACATTATCGCAGTTAATTGTTAGGAGGAATGGTTATGGCAAAAGAAGTACGTTTTTCAAAAGATGCTCGTGAATCAATGTTAAAAGGGGTTAACACATTAGCCGATGCGGTTCGTGTTACTTTAGGTCCTAAAGGACGTAATGTTGTATTGGAAAGAGAATATGGTTCACCTTTAATCACAAATGATGGTGTTTCTATCGCAAAAGAAATTGAATTAGATGATAAATTTGAAAATATGGGAGCTAAATTAGTTTATGAAGTAGCTTCTAAAACAAATGACATTGCTGGTGATGGAACAACAACAGCTACTATTTTAGCACAAGCTATGATTGAAAATGGATTGAAACAAGTTGATCGTGGAGCTAATCCAGTATTGATGCGTGAAGGAATCGAAATGGCTAGTAAAGAAATTGCCAATTATATCTTAGATCATTCTCATAAAGTAGAAAGTACACATGATATTGAAAATGTTGCGACTATTTCTTCTGGTTCATCTGAAATTGGTCAAATCATTGCTAAGGCTATGGATACAGTTGGTCGTGATGGAGTTATTTCAACAGATGATTCAAATGGATTTGAAACAGAATTAGAAATTGCTGAAGGTATGCAATATGATAAAGGATATGTTTCACCTTACATGGTTTCTGATCGTGAAAAAATGGAAGCTATCTTAGATAATTGTTATGTAATGGTTACTGACTATAAGATTTCTAACTTACAAGAAATTTTACCTGTCTTAGAACAATTAGTTAAAACAAATCGTCCTTTATTGATTATTGCTGATGATTTGGAAAACGAAGTTGTTTCAACTTTAGCTGTTAATAAATTACGTGGTACATTCAATGTTGTAGCCACTAAAGCTCCGGGATTTGGTGATAATCAAAAAGCTATGTTAGAAGATATCGCAATTTTAACTGGTGCTACTTTCTATTCTAAAGACTTAAGTATGAATCTACAAGATATGACATTAGCTGATTTAGGACAAGTTAAACGTGCTGTTGTTAAGAAAGATTCAACAACTTTAATTGGTGGTACTGGTGATAGTGAAGCTATTAAAGAACGTGTTAATTTAATTCATGCACAAATGGAACAAACAACTTCTGATTATGATAAAAAACATATGGCAGAACGTTTAGGTAAATTATCAAATGGTGTTGCCATTATTAAAGTTGGAGCTGCTACTGAAAGTGAATTGAAAGAAAAGAAATTACGTATCGAAGATGCTTTAAACTCAACACGTGCAGCTGTTAGTGAAGGTGTTGTTGTTGGTGGTGGAGCTTGCTTAGTTAAAGCTTATGTTGCTTTAAAAGACCAAGTTAAATCGGATGTAGTTGATGTACAACGTGGTATTAAAGTTGTATTTGATGCTTTATTGAAACCAATTGAACAAATTGCGGACAATGCTGGATATAATAGTGAAGAAATCGTTGCTCATCAAAAGATTGCTGGTGAAAACATCGGATTTGATGCAAAACATGGTGAATGGGTTGATATGTATGATGCAGGAATCATTGATCCTACTAAAGTAACTCGTAATGCTTTAATGAATGCGGCTAGTATTTCAGCTTTATTCTTAACAACTGAAGCAGGTGTTGCAGCTATTAAAGAAGATAAACCAGAACCAATGCCACAAAATCAAATGTATTAATAATTAAGAAGGCAAATGCCCAATGTCATTAAGTTAAGAAATGGCATCTTTTAAGAGGAACACAAAATGAAATGAACCCCAAAAATTGGACTTCCAATTAAGGAGGTTCATTTTCTTTATGGGAAAGCTTACAAGAGAACAAAAAATCGAAATTTACGAA
>JAQYFP010000153.1 GCA_028723085.1 Erysipelotrichaceae bacterium
TGGTGGAGACATCACACAAGGTTTACCTCGTGTTGAAGAGTTATTCGAAGCACGTTGTCCAAAAGGTGTTGCGGCTATCGCTCAAATTAGTGGAGAAATCATTTCTATTGAACGTATTGAAGGTACAATGCGTCAAGAAATTATGATTCAAAATGAAAATGAATGTGTTTCTCATAAAATCAATGCCAACCAAACAATCCGTCCTTGGGTACAAGTAGGAGCTAAAATTGAAGCAGGTACTGCTTTAACAGAAGGTCCATTAGATCCAAAAGAATTATTACGTGTTGCTGGTGTTCGTGAAGTTCAAGATTACATCTTAAAAGAAGTTAAGAAAGTATATCAATCACAAGGTATTGAAATTAGCGATAAACACTTGGAAGTTATGATTAAACAAATGATGAAGAAAGTAATCGTTGTTGACAGTGGAGAAACAGACTTAAATGTTGGTGTTCAATTATCATTGACAAACATCACTAAGATTAACCGTGATGCGTTATTATCTGGTAAAACACCTGCTACATTTAAACCAATTTTATTAGGTATTTCTAAATCATCTGTTGAAACGGATTCATTCTTATCAGCTGCTTCTTTCCAAGAAACAACTAAAGTATTAACAGATGCCACAATTAAAGGTAAAATTGACCCATTATGTGGTATGAAAGAAAACGTTATTATCGGTAAGTTAATTCCTGCTGGAACTGGATTCCAAGGAGATCGTCCTCAAAATAAACTTGTTGCCGCTAAAGCAAAAGAATTACGTGAAAAACGTATTGCTCGCATGCAACATGAAAATCAAGACGATGAATTCGATAAATATTCAGGAGTAAGTGAATCATATACTAGCGATAGTGATGAAATCGCAATTACTGAAGAATAATAATTCAAAAGCCTTCTATAAAAAGAAGGCTTTTTTTGTTATAATTTTTTAAGAGGTGTTCAATTTGCTGGCAAGTGAAAGATTTTCTATGATTGTTCAAATAGTGAATGATCGAAAATACATATCAACAAAAGAATTGGCTTCTACACTTAATGTGACAGAAACCACAATTCGAAGAGACTGTGAAGAATTAGAACAAAATGGTTTATTGATTCGAGTTCATGGAGGAGCTAAAAGCTTAAAAACAGAAAATGTTTTAACTCGTGAAAAAGAAAAGAAAATGAGTGAACGTGGCCATATTGAAGAAAAAAATAAAGTGGCACTTAAAGCTTCAACCATCATCCAAGATGGAGATTGTGTTTTCTTAGACGGGGGAACGAGCATTGAACCAATGATGAAGTACATTCAAGATAAAAAAATCAAAATAGTAACACATTCAAGTTTGATTATGAATGAAATTGTAGATCAATCCAATATTGAAGTATATACCATTGGAGGACGCTATATTCCTAAATATAATATGTCGGTAGGACCTATTACTTTACATGATTTAGAACAATTTAATTTTGATTCTGCTTTTATTAGCTGTGCAGGATTAGACGTATCAAGAAAGCTTGTATACACGGTTGAAATGGAAACAATGGAAATCAAAAAAACAGCTATGAAACTCGCATCTAAATCGTATTTGTTATGTGATTCTAGTAAATTAGATGTGAAAGGATTCTGTAGCTGTATTAATTCAGATTCCTTTGATGCGATTTTCTGCAATGAATATCACAGTGAATCTGTATTAGATAATATGGTGTTAGTATAAAAGGAGTTCGAGTGAACTCCTTTTTAAACGATTTCTTTATTAAAATGTCCTCTGGTATCAGTCTGAGGATTAAAACTATTGATTTCAATGCCATTTAAGCTTTCATACGCTTGTTTTATGACACTTTTTACTTCTTCACTTGATTCTAAAGTGAAATTTAAACGGAAGGCCTCCACGCCTTTTATATCCTTTATTTCATCAATTAAATTTAATTCTTTTCCATTTAAAATCGTACAAGTACAATCTTCATGAGAAACAATTGGGAATGTATCCAATCCATTTTTTAATATGAATTGATTCTCTTTACATTTTCCACATTGATTTAATTTCTTTAATGGACAATATTTTGTGAACAATAAAGGAGCTCTTCCATAAATAATCATTTCTAAACAAGGATATCCATTGTTTTGTTGGTAATAACGATTTACACATTCTTCAATGTGATTGCGATTCATTTCATAAGACAAAGTTACTCTTTGAACACCAAGAGCATGTAACTGATAAATCGCATCGGCATTCACAACATTAAATGAATAATCGCTAATAATAGGATTTGTATGACGATATTCATATAAACCACCATATCCACCTACTAATAAAGGACCTTCTTTTGGTTCATAATGATTTTGATTACGACGAACAATATTATCAAAATAAATTTCAGTAATTCCCATTTCTTTACAAGCTTGATATTGTTCTTTATTTGTGACGCTAGCAGTTAAATAAGGACGCTTGGTAGGAAATGTAATACTTTTATGTCCATTTGAATTAAGAAGACGATGTTGTTTCTGATTGGTTTTTTCTTGATTAAATAATGAAACAATTTCGCGACGAGCTTGATTCAATACTTTAACAGGAATAAATGCATCGCATTGTTCGAATTCAACATTATGAAGTTGATAAATGGTATCATTTAAACGACTCATTTGTTTAATGATTTGTTCTTTGGTTGTAGGATTATTTAAGGCATAATCTAAAATAAAATCACTTTCATAACTACATGTACAACCATTACTTTGCGCATTAATAATCAATGGACAACCAGGGTATGCTAATACTTGTATATCTAAATCATATTTACGATATTCTTTATCGCATAACTTTGATAATTCATCATAATAACGAATATCTTTTGTTTTATATACTTTATCTTGAAGAGATACTTTTTCTTTTAATTGAATAAAACAAGTATCATCACTTGAAGAAATATAATTTTTATTTTGATCGTATAGACGAGCAACTGTTAAAACAATGTCTTCATTATTATGGCGAATACGAATGGTATCATTTTGATTTAAAGGTTTCGATAATTTAATTTGAACCATACCTTTATTCACGTTAGAAACATAACCAATTTCGTATCCATGATGATTAGGACGATCAATATTGGTGATATTTTTCTTATCTTCACCAAATAAATAACCTTTTGTGAAAGTTCGCTGGAAAGTACAATTCAATTTATCTGCGTCTTCTTTTGATAAAGTACCATCTAAAGCCATTCGATAGCGAGAAACAACATTGGCAACATATTCAGGTTCTTTCATTCTTCCTTCAATTTTTAAAGAATCAATGTCCTTTAATTGATCAATATAATCAATAGTATTTAAATCCTTTGTGGATAAAATATAGTGATTACCTAGCGATTGATTTTGCGATACATTAATAATTTCATATTCTTTTCGACAAGAACCAATACATCTTCCTCTATTACCACTTCGATTTCCTGTCAATCCAGACATTAAACAATTTCCTGAATAGGAAACACATAAAGCACCATGGACAAAAATTTCAATTGGAATTTGGGCTTGTTTACGAATTTGTTTTACGGTTTGAATATCAACTTCACGAGAAAGAACAACACGCTTTGCACCTAATTCCTTAAATAACAACGTTCCTTGTAAGTCATCAATTCCCATTTGTGTTGAACAATGAGCTTCTAAATCTTTAAAGTTTTCTACTATATAGTTGAATACTGCTAAGTCTTGTACAATGACACCATCAACACCAATAGAATTAATAAAATCAACTTGTTTTTTCATATCATCGATTTCATCATCAAAGACAATCGTATTCATAGTGACATAGATTTTCACATTTCTTAAATGAGCATAGTTTACTGCTTCTTTAAGTGTTTCTTCATCAAAATTAGTTGAATAAGCACGGGCTCCAAATTTTGTCATACCAAGATAAATGGCATCACATCCATTGGAAATGGCAGCTTTTAAGGCGTCCATATTACCTGCAGGGGCTAATAATTCTGTCATACATACCTCCTTGTCGTATTATATCACATTAAAAAAGAGGCTGTAACAGTTAAATAGCCTGTACAAAAAAGGATAGCTGACTCAATTACTTGAGCTGCTATCCTTTTTATGTGGTAAAATATGTGTATGCTAAAAAACATAATTAACCAAACAAATTATAAGACATATAAA
>JAQYFP010000154.1 GCA_028723085.1 Erysipelotrichaceae bacterium
AGCTCCGTATTTTCCTACTAAATAATTCTTTTCATAACTTTCATCTTTACGAATACGGTCCCCATCTTCATCTACAAAATCGGCTAATGAATAAAGAGTAGATATACCACTTTCATCTTTTTTCACAAACCAGATTTCATCACGCCGTAATAACTGATTTGATAATTGCCATGTATCATGGGTAGTGAAAATAAGTTGAGCATGGTTTTTGTTCATTTCCGGGTTTAAGAACGTAAGCAAGAAATTGCGTACTAGTAATGGATGTAAACGTGCATTTAATTCATCGATTATAAACACACTTCCTTTTTCAAGTACTTCTTGTAGTCCTGGATATAAGGCAAACATTTTTAGTGTTCCTCCTGATTCTGATTCAAGTGGAATCTCGGCATAAGAATCAGAGTCAATTACTTTGTGAAGGGCACTAATTTTATATTGATTTTGTTTGGAATCATTTTCTTGAGGAACTTGTTCAATTTTAAAATCTTGAATATGTTCATCAAACGAAGCAAAATAATCAATTACTTTTTGTTGTACTTGTTTATCTGTCACAAATCCTTTTGGTAAACGACGAGACATCCAATAGTTAGTAAATGGATTTCCAAAGTCTGCAAATCTATTATCAATAAACCAATCTCGAATAACTTTACATTTACCTATTTTTAACTTAGCTCCTAAAGAAACAATAAGAACTTGTTTTTCTAAAGCAACCTGGATATTACCTTGACTACTTTTAGGAAAACCAGATAAATCCAGTTCATCTTCTCCACGATAGAAAATCGTTTTATACTTCTTAGAAGTTTTGGCTTTACTGTTTAACCATTCTTCTGTAACACCTTGAGCATCCACACAAAAACCATAGTTATATGTTTTTTCACTTTTATCATTAGGAATTGTGAAATACACTTCAAAACTAGAACTTTCTTTGGGAGAAGTTGTATCAAATAAAAAAGGAGTAGGCTTAAATTGATCAAAGTGTTCTTCTTCGTCTCCATACTTAAAAGAATCAACTACATAATTCGTCATATATTCAAAAGCACTATATACATTTGATTTACCACTGGCATTAGCTCCATATATAGCTGATACCGGTAATATTTTTTCATTTCCAATAGAAACTACTCGATCAGAAAATTCTGTTATCTTAGTAGCTGATAAATCCAGTGTTACTTCTTCTTTAAATGATTTATAGTTCTTAAAATTAAATTGAATCAACATATTTTATTTCCTCTTTACTTCAATTTAATACAACTAAATCAACATTTCAACCTCTAAATGAGATTTTTTCTCATTTAATGTCATATTTTTATAATATTTTAAAAAATGTACTCAAAAAGCGAGCCTTCTGACTCGCTTAATGTCTACATAAACTTAACCAACTTATCGGCATAGCTTTCAAAGTCAACGTTGTTTACTTGTTCTAGTAAAGTAATATCTTCTTGTGTAAAGTTGAAATTTACAGCTCCACAAATAGCAGTGGCAATAGCTCCAATGGTATCGGTGTCTCCACTTAAATTAGCAGATAACCTAGCACATTTAATAGGATCGAATTGACTTAATGTGATTAGAGCTAAAACAGTTGGCACTGTTTCAATAGTTTCCATACTAGCTCCATATACGTTTTCGATTTCGTCTAATACCACTTCTTGTGTTTTGGTTTTAATTAAGTTTTGAAGAATTTCTAATCTTCGTTTCATAGAAGCACCTGGTAAATCGTTTCCATATCCTTTAGCTGCTTCAATTGTTTGATAGCTAATGTTCCATAGTTCTTCAATATCTTTTCCACCACGAAGAACATAACTCGATATAGCTGCGATAATACTTGCTCCAGTAATGGCTATGTTAGTGTTATGTGTTGGTAAACATAGTTTTTCTACCGTTTTTACTAATTCATCTAAGTTATGATAATCTGTTATTATTCCCAATGGAGATACTTTCATTGCTGATCCATTTGTTGTTCCAAACTTACCAGATTCTCCTATGGGTGCACCGTTAGCTATCGCATTTAAAGCTTTAGTTGTACTTGGTCCCATAATATATGGATTTTTATCACCGTTTTCTTTTACCCAGTTTTGAAGCAATTCAATGTATCGATTCGTACAAAATTGTCCATTGTTTTCAATAATACAATCACATACTAATAAAGTATTAATGGTATCGTCGGTTACTTCGCCTCTTTGAAAGGATCTTCCAATAAAATCATAAGGAGTTGATTCTAAAAAATCATGAACTCCATCAGGAAAGGCTTTGTTTAGAGTCTCTCTTGACATCATTTCTGATGGCATTCCAAGCGCATCTCCATATGCACATCCAATTAACAATCCTTTAATTCTTTTTTTCATGTTATGCCTTTGCCATTTCTAGGGAGACATCAGAAATAACAGTTGTCATCAATGGTTCATTACATGAAATGCGATTTTTATTGGTATTGATTACGTCTAAATAATCATTCGAATTCGTAACAACAACCGCTGTTTCAGTATTCAATCCCATTTCTTTCATTTTCTTTAGATCAACTTTGATTAATGTTTCACCTTTTTTTACTTTATCTCCTTGTTTCTTTAAAGTCGTAAAGATGTTTTCTTTTACATCAAATGTATCGGTTCCTACGTGAATCAATACTTGTGCTCCATTTTCACTTTCAATACAAAGTGCATGTCCAGTAGGATATAAAGCTCCAATTGTTCCATCAAAAGGCGCTACAATTTTTCCTTCATCTGGTACAATGCATACTCCTTTTCCTAATGAACCTTTTGCGAAAGCTTCATCTTTCATTGTGAATAAAGCTTTTACTTCTCCAGAAACCGGTGAAGCAATAACTTCTTTTTTGTGAGTGATATTTTTAGTAGATTCATATACTACATCGTCTTCGTTTTTTCCGTCTTCTCCTGGTTTATATGTTACCCAAGTTAAAGTGAAAGTAACGGCCATGGCTGCCAAACAAGCAACTAGACACCAAATTAAACCTGTAAAGTTTCCAACAGCCGGATTCACAAACGCCATGAATCCTGTAACACCCATACTTACCGCATACATAGGTGAATTTGTTAAGACTAAGATTAATCCTCCGACTAATCCTCCTGCCATACAGTAAGCGAATCGTTTCTTAACTGGTAGTGTAACACCATAAATAGATGGTTCAATAATACAAAAACAAGCAGAAAGGAAAGCAGGTAATGAAATGCTTTTCATCTTTGGACTCTTTGTTCTTAGTAATACTGCTAAACAGGCTGCCATGTGTGTAAAACTAGCTGGAAAAATAGAAGCAACGATTAATGAACATCCACCTGTTGCGAATTCCATAATTCCTAATGTGATTAATGGCCAATGTAATCCAAAAATAACTAATGGTTGATAAATTAAAGTAATCACCGCAAATGCCAAAATCTTAGAAGTTCCAATTAACCAAGTTAAAGCAGCTTGTAAACCGTTTTGTAGAATCATTGAAATAGGACCAATGACCAACACACCAATTGCTCCAGCAAATAAAATTGTAATAAATGGGGTCATGAATTGTTGTGTTACAGCTGGTAAATGCTTCTTTAATACTTTTTCTACTTTAGACGCAAATAAGTTAATCAACATAATTGGAATTAAAGTAGATGTGTATCCATTAGCCGGGAAAATAATTGGTAACCCAAAGAATGTTTTAAATACAGGCATCGCAAATGGTGTACCTTCAAATACAGTAAATAAAGCTTCTCCTGCGTTCATGTCTACAGCAATGTTTGGGAAAATCAAAATAGCTCCTAAAATCATTCCCACAAATGGATCCATACCAAATGCCACTGCAGAAGTATATCCTAAAATAACTGGGAAGAATGTTAAACAAGCATTTCCCATGGCATTTAATAAAATATATGTTCCTGAATCTGCTGTAATAACTCCTGTGGCCATTAATACAGAGTTCAAACCAGAAATAATACCACAAGCTAATAATACTCCTAAAGCAGGTACTACAATTTTAGTAATTGTTGCGGCAAACACATTAATGAATGATCCTTTTTCTTGTGGTTCATCATCTTTTTGTTGGTTATCACCAATGATACGAATGATATCTTCATATACTTCTCCAACATGTGTACCAATGATAACTTGAAGTTTTCCTTCCGCTTCTTGACAAGAAATAATTTCTTTATTATTTTCTAATTCATTAATATTTGCCTTTGATTTATCATTTAATTTAATTCTTAAACGAGTCATGCAGTGAGTAATACTCACAATGTTTTCTTTACCACCTACATTCGAAATGATAAAGTTTGATAATTGTTCATACTTTGCCATATAGTTCTCCTTATTTTTGAAAAATTGCTCTTTGTATATGAATAACTAAATAAAGTAATTCTTGTTTACCAATAGAAACATTATATTTAGCACGAATGAATTCTTGAATATTCGTTGCACACATATAAGACTGTGCATAAGTAATCTTCATCATATCCAATAATTCCTCATCTTTATCATCGTCTTCAAAAATCGCATTACTGACAATTCGCTGTGAAAAATACTTTAAATGATTAATAAAACGAAAATACGTCAATGATTCTTCATTAATTTCCGTATCAAAGAAATTCGTAACAATGTCCAATACCTCTTTAATAATCTTCGTTGATTTTTCTACTTTACCCGTTCCAATGCCATGTTCTGTTTCCGCATTGACAATATGTAACGCAATAAAACCAGCTTCATCAACCGATAATTGAACCCCTGTTTCTTCTTTAATGATTTCTAAGCCTTTTAATCCAATTTGATATTCATCGGGATAAAAACGCATAATATCAAACATTAAACCATTTTTAACGACAATACCTTTGGCATGGTTTCGTAAAGCATAATGAATATGATCACTTAAAGAAACATAAATCACATCACTTATTTTCTTACTAATATTCATTTTCATGTAATTCACAATTTTTGAAACAACCGATACTTCTTCTAAAGGTAAACTCACCAATATTTCTTGAAATTTGGTGTTTAAAGTTTGAGACGATAAGCAAAACTTTTTCTGAATAGCAGCTACATTTACCGGATCTCCAACCTTTTTATTAAAAGCTAAACCCTTACCAATTAATACCGTTTCCTGATGATTATCATCCAATGCCACAACACTATTATTGTTTAGAATTTTACTTATCCTCATATAAAATATCCTCCTCTCTACTAAATGACATATCTATACAACCTTTAAACAAACAACTAAAAAAAGCCCGCTTGCAAAAAGTAAATACAGATATACTTACTAAAAATGCAAACGAGCTTAAGCCTGTCATATTAAATGAGAGTAACTTCCTCGTCAATGTATCTTGATTATAACAGTTAAAACTATAAATGTCGAGGTCCATTTAAGAATATAAATTACTTGAAAACCACTTTACTAACATTAAATATCTTTAATATTCACAAAGTGATCAAATTCACATCGAATATATAATCCGTTTTTACTTACTTTTGCAACTATTTCACGACCATCTAATGGACAAGTAATATGATTTTCTTTTATATATTGATTTACAACATCAACATCTAGAAAATCGGTATTGCCACAGCAATTACATTTTATATAAGGTTTATTTCTTGCACTAAATAATAGCTTCATTGGTTCTCCGCATTTTTTACATATAACATTTTCATGAACATATAGGCCCAAACCATCTAATACTTTCTTCTTATTATTTTTTGTAGTGACTACTACTTGTTTAGAATCATTTTCATGATGCGTTAATAATTTCTTTTCTCCATCGGATATCCGGTATTCAATATCTGTTAACGATTTAATGATTTCAATGGTTTTCTTTCCTTTTATCCTGTAAAAAACATTAGTTGTAACTAAATATTTCCGTTCTTTATCAATCATTTTTCCTTTAATCACAGGAGGTCCATACCACAATTTTTTATCATCAATCAAAACAATTGGAAATAAGAAATTTTCAGTTGTCCATGTAATAGATTTCCATTCTTTTGGTAAATTTTTATAATCGTTTGTTTTAACTAAAATTTCCACGTTTCTTTTTTTAAGTTGATCAAATTCATACATCATTTGTTTCTGTAAATCTTCATCCAAATCACCTTCTGGTAAACAAATAATGATTCTTTCCCTTGCTTTTTTTATGTCTTTTAAAAATTGTTCTATATACTCTCCATTAATATAGCTTTGGATTAATTTATTATCACACGCTTCATTCTTTACATAGTTTGATAAACTTTGATTCTTTGTTGAAACAACATTACCATGTTTTTCAATATAGTTTATCAGTAAATAATACGCATGTTTTAGACCTTTAAATCTATTTTCCCAATACCGTCCATTTGCCACCGTAATAAATTTTCCTTTTGCTCTTGTAAGAGCCACATTTATTAGACGGTTCAAAGTGTCGTTATCATTTTTATTCATTAATACTCCAGGAGTATTAAAAGGATGACTTTCTACTGCATCAAAAATTATTACATCCCGTTCTGATCCTTGAAATTGGTGAACGGTGGAACATGCAATTTTTCCCTTAATATTTGATCCTAAATCACTAATCATTGCTTGAATCAAACGACTTTGTGCCTGATATGGAGTAATGATTCCAATGCTCTCTTGTCCAGATTGTACAGCCTCTAAAGCTATTTGCATTGAAATAAAGGCACTCAATAAATTAAACCTAGAATGATCGCTGTTTTTATCGCAGATACAAAACGTACCTGTCAAATCAACAAATGTTATTGCTTCATTGGGAAACGGTTTCTTTTGAACTATTTCATTTCGACTTGTGGCAACACTTGAGTGATTTTTCAATAAATTATTATAAAAATACTCACTAGAAAATTTAGAGATATCTTTATGCATTCGTCTTTGTTCATTAAGCATTACCATCCAGGGATGATAATAAAGATTACCTTTTTCATCGACAATCCCTAATTGCGTAAATATATCTTTTTGAAGAACATGTGAAGAATCTGGAGATTGAGCAATAGGCGATAATTGTCTAAAATCTCCTACACATACAAAGTGTTCTTTAGCAAACATAGCAGCTTCAATGACTTGTGGTACATAAGCCATACTAACTTCATCAAACATAACGACATCATATTTTTTATCATCAAAAATTGAATTTACCGACACTCTTGAAATAGTAGTAGCCAACAATTTAGCATCAGATGCCAATGATGTTTCTAATAACTTTACTTTTGAATTAATTTCTTTTAATTCTTTTTCGATTTTTACTCTATCAGGAGAATTTCGACTATATTTTTCTTTTTCCGCCACCAAATTATTTCTTCGTTCTTTTAAACGAGTATCTTTATCAAGTGCGACATTATAAGAAACTACATAATTATTATTAGATAAACTGCGACTGCGCACGTATCCATATCGTAGTATTAGACCTTTTTTTACATATGAAGTTTCCAAATCTTTATGATCAGTAACGATTTGTTTATATACTTCTTCAATCATTCCATCAACAGATATATTACTATGCGAAACCATTAAAACAGTTTTTCCTTTTTTTAAGAAATCAATCGCAATCTGAGCCATAGTATATGTTTTGCCCGTCCCTGGAGGTCCCCAAATAATGCTAATTGGATTCGATAATGCCATTGACATTGCTTTATCCTGTCCCATTGGAATATCACTTATTTTTTTATTACTTTGATCTACATCATTTTTTATCAGTTGCAAAGCAATTTTATGAGAAGAATTCAATTTATCTAACCTATTCGTCAAAGCACTTAATAACTTCCAAGGTGCTACAGAAATAAAAGCGCTACTAACTTTTTCACCTATATTTTCGTCTAGCAGTAAAACAATTTGAAACCCTTCACACAACAAGGCTGTTCCAGTAACTTCTCTATCAGATAATTTTACAGTAACAGGAGAATCCTCAGAAATAAATAATTCTGACTCTAAATCGAAACTATAAGAATAAACCCCGTCTATTTGACTAATAAATTCACCATTATTTATTCGATACTTTCGTCCTCCATTATGTTTTAAAAAGCTTGTTTCCTTACGAATATTATCAATATAAGTTTCTAATGAATACTTACCTAAACCCTTCGCATGAGATATTTTATTCGACAATGTTTTTTCTTTAACATTTCGAAAATGTATCAAGTCATCGGTATCTAGCGTTTCAATTCTAGTAGAATTCAACAAACATTTAAAATTTCGGTCTACATTATAGACAATCGTATATCCTGCTTTATCTTGTGAAAGAAAGTGAATACTTAAAGAACAATTCTTTAATAAAATTTCCTTATTCACTACTAATTCCACCGGATAGTCTTCTGTTATAGAAGGTATATAATAATCAAATTCATATTCTTTACTTTTGGTAATATTTGATACAACAATTTTAGTAAGAACTATATTAGTAATATTTACAGTTGCCTTCACCAAATTAAAATTTATTCGAAACGAATCTTTCTCGTTATGGATCAATGGAAGTGACACTTTAAAGGGCATCCCACTAAAATTTTTCTTGTTTACTTTCTTTACTGTACTCATAAATAAATCCCCTGTATTGTTTAAAAGGTGTCCATATCGAACACCTAAATCTGTCCTTTCTCTGAAAGTCTATATTTTTCAAAAGAAATTTTAATCATTCTTATTGAAGTATTCACATATTTCCGTATCAAATTACTTATTTAATCTACCTTTTAAATATTCTTTTAACTTTTCATCAACACAATAAATATAACAACCTTTTTGTCCTCTTGTTAGTAAAGTTCTATATGTGTTTTTAATTATTCGATCTGCAGTTTTTAAGGCTGTTTCCTTATCTTTTTTATATAATCCCTTCAATCCTTTTATTGACTGATCTGTTTTAGCTCTTTTTGTAAAGTCCGTGATAATGCCATTGTCATATCTCATGTCTTCGCCAATAATTACTCCAACATAGTCAAACTCTAATCCTTGACAAGTATGAATACATCCTATTTCGTTTACTGATTCAGGATCAATTGCCCATGTAGAAGAAGATCCTAAATTCCAAGACATTCCAAAATCACCTATTTGAATATCATGAATTTGACTATTATTCTTTCCTTCTTTAATCCAATCCCAACAATATCCTGCAACCATTCTTGATTTATTATTCAATTTATTCTTTTCTATAATCAATTGTCTTACTTCTTCAGGATTATCACAAATACGAATATCATAGTCATAATCAAAGTCGTCATTAGCTTCCGGATTAATTTCCAAAACATTATCTATCCATGATAAGTACGAATCACTCCCATTGCATCTAAATTGTGAAACAAGTTCATCTTCATAGACTTCAGCATCAAAAAAGCGACACCATTTTTTTATTTCATTTGTACTTCCAATATCTCTCATTGTCACCATTTGAAAATCATCAACAAAAAATATACTTGTTTTAGCCGCATTGATAATTTCTTTAACTTGATTTTCTCCTAGGTTTTGAAACATACCTGATTTTTCATTTAATCGATGGGCTTCATCTACAATCAAACAATCAAAATCATCAGATAATGATTCTGTAAAAGAACCAGACCCTTTAAATAAATTATCTATATATGCTTTTCTATATTTTCCTTCTGTCAACTTTTTACGATACACTTCTCTAGGAGCAGAGTTCTTTGTGATATACATTACATTTTGACTCATATTTAAAATAGCCACTAACAGATTAATTGCCAAAACAGTTTTCCCAGTACCTGGTCCACCATGAATTATATATACTTTCTTTTTATCTTGATTTTGAACGATCTCCAAGGCTCTTTCAAATATAACTTTTTGCTCATCCAAAAGTGTAAATTCTTTGTTTCCTCGTAACATCGATGACAAATTATCTTGCAACGATTTACTTGGAACTATTCTTCCCGAATCAATGTGATAAAGAACATTAGGATTTCCTTTTTTTACATATTTTGATATAAAACGCGCTAATTTTTCGGTATCCCCACGAGTAAATACTGGAGCTTTATCAATATAATATTTGTAACAATCATCAATTAAGTCATCGTTGTCACTAAGCCTATAATTATGTAAATATGAACACGGCTGCAAATTAATGTTATACTTCCTAACATCCGCATTATAATCTTCTATCATACTTACATAAGACCATGCCTGGTAAGAAGGATGTGTTGTTTCCACAAGTCTTCCTTGTAAACGTGTTTTTACAATAGCTTCTTTCGTTTCTACTTTTTCGATTTGTTGCCATTGTTTCAGTTCAATCACAACAGCACTTTCTCTTCCTAAATCATCTTCTCCGCTTACAATAAAATCCACTCGTTTATTTGAATTAGGAATTCTATATTCAATGGCAATCATACTTTCATCCGGAATATCTTTATCTTCCATAACTTTATACATGTACTGCATTGAATTCATCCATGATAAAAATTCATTATGTGCTGTTTTCTTATGTAGTTTTTCTTGTACTTTTTGTTCGATCTTATCTTCAATTAAATCTAATCTCACATCATGAAGAAATTGTTTCTTTGCTTCTTGGTATACAATCATAATTCGTTATACTTCTTTGAATTTCCTTTCGCTTTTTCCACTGGATATTTTTGACGATTTTTTTCTAATTTCTTTAAAACTATTTCTTCTAAATCAACATCAAGACTATTGGCCATCACAATGCAATAATTAACTACATCTGCCAACTCTTCACAAACTGCTTCTTTATCGTAATCGTTGTTCCATTGAAAACACTCAAGAAGTTCTCCTGCTTCAATAGCAATGGATTTAGCCAAATTTTCTGGTGTATGGAATTGATTCCAATCTCTTTCATTATTAAATTCAATTATCTCTTGAATAGCTTTTTCCATTAAATTCCCTCCAATATATCTCGTATTATCAATATAGGAGGTCCTATATTGATTTTTCTTTCTAGGCCGTCAAATTAATAAGTATATCAGACGGCCATTTGATACACTTATTTTGTACTGTGGATTTGTCCCTATATTTGTACAGCTTTGAATGTTTAAAGGAGATTCCTACCACAGTTCTTTTCAAATGTTGATAAGTTGATTAACACCTGATGTTTTATGAATCACGAGTTTACATGGAAAGAATGTTTGTGGATTCTTACCAAGCAGTACATGTTTTTTTAGGAGGTGTCATCATGATGCTTTATTATATTGGCATTGATATTGCCAAATATAAACACGATTGTTTTATCATGGATCAAGATGGAGTCGTTATCCGAAACTCTTTTACTTTTTCTAACGATAAAACTGGTTTTAATGTATTTCTTTCCGTTTTGAATTCTTTAGACCCAGCCTATGAAAAAAGGATAGGTTTAGAAGCTACCGGTCATTACGGAACGAATTTGAAAATTTTCCTTGAAGAACATCAATTGTCCTTTATGGAAATAAACCCTGTCTTAATAAAAAGGTACTCCGCCAGCTCCACCCTCAGGAGAACCAAAACAGACAAGATTGACGCTAATGTCATTTCATCGTATTTGACTTCGGTCGAATATAAACCATATCCGGTTCAATTTTACCATATCAATTCGTTGAAATCATTAACTCTCTTATTAATTATCATTATAAACCATCGCATTATTTCATACAAAAATTGTATAATTTAATCAAAGGAAGAATTAAAGATGATTAAAAAATTATTACTTTGTTTATTGTTATTATGTGGATGTTCCAAATCAATGGACTACATTATTTCTCATAAAGAACATATAACTGGAATTGTTACTGAAGTAAATGAAGATTCTATTCTAATTCAAAATGAATCCACTTATTTAGTTTCACTAAGCGTGGAAAATAAAGATAGTATGACTCATTTTAATATTGGAGATGAAGTTGTAGTGTATTATGATGGAACTTGTTTAGAAACAAATCCTATACAAATAAATAAAGTATATGCAATTACATTAATACAATAGTTTATGACTTTCCATAAGAAAAGACCATTGCAGTATAACCTGTCAATGGTCTTTGTTATTTAAATAATGCACATATCCATCATATAGAAGATGCAAAACTAAATGAAGAGTTAAATAACTAGAATGTGTGTTATTGAATTGAATATCTTTAAAAGAATTTTGAAAATATAAATTATAACGAGCTAAACTAGATAATTCATTATTTGATAAATTCGTGATTGATATAATGGGTACATTAGCAACCTGTAGATTCATCAAAGAATCCCTATATTTATCAATATTACCAGAATAAGAAACAATGATAATGACATCACTTTGTTTAATGTTATTAGAAATGATTTTCAATTCTCCTGTTGCTGGTATTGAAACAACGTATTTATTTACATTCAATAAACAACGTGAAAATTCTTGAATCATTGTTCTTTGTCCCATACCTGTACCAAAAGCATAGATATTATCGGCATTATTAATTAACTCATAAATATCTTGTAGATAATTACTAGATAAATGCTCAAACATTTTCATTGTTTGTTCTATGTCTTGTTTTAATAGCGATATAGTATCTAATTGTTCATAATTATAGTTTTCTAAATCGTTTTTCAAGAAATATTTCAACTCACTAAATCCACTGAATCCTAATTTTTGAGCAGTTCTAAGGATGGTAGCACTTGATACATTACATAGATTCGATAATTCACGTATACTGATTTCTTTACATGATTTTTGATTTTCTCGTATGTATTTAATAATGTGCATATCAATTGTATTCAATTTTTTAAAACTATCATTAATTAAACAATCGAATTTAACACCCATATTCCCACTCCTCATCAATGTATTATTTTATTGCCATCGCCTTATTTTTTTCTAACAAATAAGGACGTAAATATCCAACACTTGAAGTAAGAGGTAGTACATCATCATGGAGTTTAATATTTAATTCATTCATAATGTACTCTCTTCTTTTCTTAATTCTATCATACATTAACGGTGATTGAGCTTCAATTTCACGACGTAGTTTTTCATCTGCTAAAACAATACTACTTTCTGCACTTGTTCCACCATATCCACTTACAGATGGAATAATATCTATTTGTAGAAGCATACCACTTTCTAAAATTTCTTCACTGTTTTCATAGATTGGACTGGACATCCATTCTTCATCTGCACATAAATGTCCTGGACATAAATGCCAGTGATATTTTTCTTTTGGAAGAATTGTTTCAATTAGATCATACATTTCTTTTCCACTCATACCACAATGAATATTTTCCAACCAAGTAGCATAGGCCTCATAGTATGGTTTCACAACTACATCTACATAATCTCTTTGATTTTCATCTAATTCTTTTTCATTATGAACGGCATATCCTCCACGAGAAGATAATCCACCTTTATATCCAACTGTTAGTGATATTGTGTCATTTAGTTGCACTTTTTTATCCGTTGGATAGATATTTGCTTTAACGAAACGAGGTCCACTGGCCGCAATAGTTACAACGCTGTTTCTTTGTCCTCCATAGTTTAATTCATTAGCAATTTCAATTTCACTTACACCGACATCTAACTTATCCATCGCACGAAGCATATTATCTCCTGCTAAGGCAGCTCCAAATTCATAATGTTCAATTTCATTAACATTATTTATACAGCGAACGCCTTTATTTCCTATAAAAATATAAGTCGCATTTACAATGTTTTTAGTAATCATTTCAATACTTTGAACAATATAATAAGGAACATCAAATAATTTTGAATTATCTTCAAAAGAGCTCGTGAAATTTTTCCATCCCACAATACCTACTTTAGTATTTTCTTGAATCTTGGCATCTTTTAATAATTCAACAAATGACTTTTTAGTTTCCATAGGTTGATTGGGTAAAGAAAAGTAAGGTACATGTACAGCTTCTGCACTTAAACGTGATTTAGACACTTTATTTAAGTTTTCATTTCCCATTGCCATATATACAGAACCATCTATATGAAGAATTAATAAAGCTTCTTCAAATCTAGGAAGAAAACCAGTCAAATATTCAAAGTTTGAACCATGTTCTAAATCCCCATAAATCACTAAAGAATCATAGTTTTCTTCCTTCATTCGCTTTAATACTTTTTCATATCTTTCCTCCATTGTTTTATCATTCAATAAAACAGGTATCATTGAACAATCTTTTATAGGAGGTGTAATTTCTTTATAAACAACTCGACTCATTCATTAGTCTCCTTTTTTTGAAAGATCCATTATTAAGTGTAACAGAACATTAGCTCCTTTATGAATATCTTCAAAATCAGTCCATTCTTCAGGACAATGCGATACACCATTGTTTCGACTTGGAACATAAATCATATTGGTATCACAGAAATCCGTCATAATCATTGAATCATGTCCTGTTCCATTATTAATAATGACATGAGAATATCCTAATTCATCACAAATTGATTCCATTTTCTTTACATTTTTAGCACACATAATACTTGGTGGTGTTGGATTAGGATAATTTACCCTTCTTATTTCTTCTAATTCATATTTCATATCATATTTTGTGGAAATTGATTCTAATAAATTCACAATTAATTCTTTGAAATTAATCTTTTCACATATTTCACGACTAAAAGTACGAATTTCAATTTTTCCTTCGACTAATTCAGGAACAAATTGATTTGAGTTTGGAGTAACATCTAATCTTCCAACCATTCCCGTTACTTCATCACCTAGTTTATTGATTTCTTCATTAAAACGAACAACAAATTCACTTGCCGGAACCAATGCATCTTTTCTAGAACTCATTGGAGCAGTCGAATCAGCTGTTAATCCATGAAAACGGAAAGTATATCGTCCAATTCCTGCTAGATATGAGATTAATCCAATTTCAATATTTTCTCTATCTAATACAGGGCCTTGTTCAACATGTAATTCCACAAAATTTTTAATTGAACCCGGAGCTCTTTTCGCCTTTTCTAAATCAGGTACTAATCCATATTCTTTCATAGCTTCTAATTTTGTTTGACCAAAACGATTTTTAACAGTATTTAATTCCTCATATGTCAAAGTACCTACCATGGCTCTTGAATTCGATACACCTGTACTCGGACCAAATGTGGCTCCTTCTTCGGCATTCATACATATTAATTCTAATGGATAATCATTTTGATAATTGTTTTCAACTAAAGTTCGCATTACCTCTAAAGCAGAAATAGTTCCCGCCTGTCCATCAAAAGCTCCTCCATTAACAACACTATCATAATGTGATCCAAACATTACAACAGGAGCATCTTTCAAAGTTCCTTCTTTTCGTCCAAAAAGTGTCCCTAATCCATCTTCATATACAGTTAAACCAATTTTTTTCATTTCATTGATTAAATAGTTTTTCGCAAGGGTATCTTCCTTGGAATACGAAGATCTGGTAATCCCTTTTCCAGGTGTAGAAGTATATTTCATAAATTCTTCTAAATCTTCTTTAATTCGATTAAGTTTCGTTTCCATAGTTTCTCCTTCAAAAAAAGAATAAGCACAAAGCTTATTCTTTTAAATTATTCGTATCATAACTTTGTTTTCTTAAAATCAATCTAGACAACATCTAGTTTAAATAATCATCATGCATTTAAGTTAACAGCACGCTTTAATTCAATTGCTGCCTTTTCAACTTTAGCTCCATACACAACTTGAACCTGTGTATCACTAATTTTTATAATTCCTAAGGATCCCGTTGATTTTAGAGCATTTTCATCAATATTTTTTGTATCTTTTAACACTAATCTTAAACGTGAAATACAGTTATCGATTTCAACGATATTTTCTTTTCCACCTAATGCTGTCATAATCGCAATACCTAAATCAGTAATTTCTTCAACATTAGATACCATATCTGATTCATCTTCACGTCCAGGTGTTTTGATATTAAACTTAGTAATTGCCCATTTAAATACAAAGTAGTAAATTAATGCATACGCAATACCAATAGCTACGTTAAGGATCCATTTTGTTTGTGTTCCACGAAGTACACCAAATAACATTAAGTCAACTAATCCACCACCGGCATTACCGATACAAACACCAAGTAAAGCATTTAATAAGAATGAAGTACCAGCCATAAATGCGTGGAATACCCATAACAATGGTGAAATAAAGATAAACGCGAATTCAATTGGTTCTGTAATACCAGTAAAGAAGCTTGTTAATGCTGCAGTTAATAAGATACCTTTAACTTTATTTTTGTTTTCAGGTAAAGCTGTTTTATACATTGCGAAGCATGCAGCAGGTAAACCAAATACCATGAATGGATGTGTTCCTTGTGTTAAGAAACGAGTAGCCATTCGCATAACATCCATGTCTGGACTTGCTTGCATCAAAGTCGCATTAAAGATATTTAATGCACCAGAAATTGTTTCTCCATCAACAATAGCTGTTCCACCAATTGGAGTAAAACGAATCATTTGATTTAAAATGTGGTGTAATCCAGTAGGAATCAATAATCTTTCTAAGAATCCATAAATAAATGTTCCAAATACACCAGCCGCTTGTAACAACGAACCAAATGCGTTGATAATATCGTTAAATAATGGCCATACAAAATACATGATAATTCCAAGAACTGGAATTGTTACAACCATCATAATAGGAACAAAACGTTTTCCACTAAAGAAACTAAATGCTACAGGTAATTGAGTTGTATGGAATTTGTTATGGATCATAGCTGTCCATAAACCAACGATAATTCCACCAAAAATACTCATACGATAAGTGAAGATACCCATTGTAGTGTCAAATGCAGCATTGTATTGTGTTGCTTCAATTAAATCCATTCCATTATTCATTAAATAATCAATTGAAACTGTTTCTGCTGTGATTCCATTTAATGATAAGAAGAATCTAATCGTAACATGAAACAAGATAAATCCAATAATAGAAGCAAAAGTCGCAACTTCTTTATCTTCTTTAGACATACCTTGTGCAATAGACATACAGAATAATACTGGCAATAAACTAAACAATCCACCAGCTAAGGCATTTACTAAACTTACAAATCCATCAACAAAAGCAACGTCTTTCAATACATTTCCAAGAACATTTGGATTTTGAAGAGTAGAAGCAAGCCCTAATAATAAACCAGCGGCAACGATAATAGATAAAGGACCCATCATCGATTTACCAAATTTTTGAATAAAGACTTTCATAAGTTCCTCCCAACTCAAAATGAACACCATGTGTCGACTCATAGTATCAATTTGTTTTAATGTAAAGTTGTAGTACTACTTGTGTCTTTATTCTAACACTAATCATTTTCACAAGTAACATGTCTCAGGCATTCTGATAGCCAGTTACAACTCTATAAATTTGTTTCACGGTTTGAAACAAATTTCAGTTATTCTTTATCTATCGATAATATATAGTTTATGCTTTTAAGTGCATAAACTTTTTATTTTTTAAAGTTTGTGCAGTTAACTGCAGAAACTTTGTGAATTTGATAAGTTTTTGCAGTTATCAGCACAAAAATTGATGAAACATCTGAATTTTACATAAAAAATATATAAAACAATCGTCTTGATAGTCTACATACGCAAATCCATAGCGTTTATTCATTTCTCTGTTAAATTGAATTCAATTCCCTTTCTTTCATATTCTTTTAATTTATAATTTGAATCCGTTTCATGTAAAACTTGCACAACTTTAGCACTGACAATTTTTTGTGGATCTGGCTAGGAACACTCGCAGTCATCCAACCACAAAATTCAAGGGTATTGATTTCCACAAAAGTTAACCAATATTCTAGTGTGATAAAGTAACCAATGGTTTAATTCCATATTTAATGCATTCATCAAAGCAATATCTTCTTTATAACGGTGATAGAAATCACTGGCTTAAACAACCAAATTTCTCTCCTTCAGGCACTTCTAATTCAAACATTGTATCGGTTTTAGTTTAAATCAAATGTATATCATTTATAGTTAAATTATCATAAAAAACATATTATAATAAAAAGGAAAAGAGGTCTTCTATGAAACTAAGAACGTATTTAAACACTTTCACAAAAGATGAATTAATCGATGTCTATCGAAAACTAGAACTAAGTGGTTATTCAAAATGTAAAAAAGCAGAATTAATCGATCATATCGTTACTTATCTAAGTGATGAGAAAACAGTTCGTACTCGCCTTACTTGTCTTACAAAAGATCAGCTTTCTATTTATCAAAAAGCCATGAAACAACCTATTTCTCCTTCCATTCGTGTGGCAAATAGCGTTGCTCATTTAACCGATCAATTAGTGGGATGCTTAGATGACTATACCAATGATTTTTATGTATTTGATGAAATTGTACAGACATTTCATTCCGTTTATGACGATGAATTTAAATACGAACAAAAACGTAAAGGATGGCTAATGGACTGTATTCAATTCGCAATTAAATACTACGGACTCGTTCCTGTTGAAGTCCTTCATAAACTCTATAAACAAATGATAGATGAAGATGTATTTGAAATGATGTATGTCTTTAATGAAATTCCTATTGACATTGCCCGTTGTGGTTTCTTTGCATTTAATGAACTAGGAGCCAGTGATTGGGACAAAAACGATCCTTTATATTCTGACATCGGATTAATTATTTCCTATGAATTATTTGAATTCAATATTGTCAGTCAAACACTTAACGGACAAGGAATGAAACCATTTTATATTCCATCTGTTAAAGAAATCAATGAATTAGATAATTATGGATATGAAATCAACAGTCCTCAGTATCGTAGTCTTAAAAACTACTTAGCCAAAGAATATGACATGAATGATTTTGAGACACAGCGTTTATGTGTAACGATATGGGATATGAACAATAATTCTTATTCTTTTGGTGAAATTATTTCGTTTCTGACGGAACATGTCGTAGAACTAGAAGATACAAAACAAGCCGATATTTTCATTAATTACGTAATGCAAGCCTATAACAACACCCGTGTCATCTATAATCGTGGATACAAACCAACGGAACTGCGCAGTCAATCTGATTCAAATGTTATTCGAGCAGGGAGAAAATATTCAAGCAATCCTGATAAACATCCAGAAACCATTCATCGAAGAGTTAATCAAGATGATCTTTGTCCATGTGGTTCAGGTAAGCCATATGATCAATGTTGCGGGAAATATAAATCATAAATGTCATTAAAGGCACAGTACTTGCTGTGCCTTTATAATAGTTTAGTAATAAAACTTACTTTTTTATAAAAAACTCTAGTTTCCTAGAGCTTTTGTACGTGTTTATATTTATCAATTGGCATAGAAACATCATATTCTGACTTTTCTATGACCCTACAAACCTTTACTTCTTTATCATCAACAAGAACAATATCTCCTACTTGTACTACATCATCACTGATATAAGTATATGTTTTATTATCATCAAATGATACTTCTACAAAAGTATATGTTTGTTCTTGATGAGGATTTGTGAAAACAAATTGGGCATCAATTTCTCCTAAATAATTTCCATATAAATAAAAACTATTGAAATTAATTTCATCAAAAATAAAAGTATCTTCTTTTAATTCCACACTCAATTCATTAATATTCTTTAATTCTAAAGTTATTTCATCTAATACGTCACAATAATGCATTTCTGGAATTGTGACTAATAAATTCATGTGTTCGCCGTCTCTTTGTACAATTTTTATTTTTAATAGTGTTTTATCATTTGAAGAAATCACTTTAGCTTCATAGAAATAACCTTTACTATAATCGGTATTCACTAATTGTCCAATTAAATCCGTTTGATAGCTTTTATGTTTCTTTTGACAGTTAATTTTATCAATCATACGATCAATCGAATGATCTAAAGAAGTGGCAATACTATAGTCTCCATATTGATCTACCTCTTCCATACGCTTACGAAGAGCGAATCGTGCTTGTAGATAAAAATCCAATGCTAAGCGATAATCATAGTCTTGATCCTTTTCCATATAAGATCCAAGTCGAAAAGCTACATCGGCAAAGCGACTATCATATTCTTCTGTTAATATATTTTTAATGGTTTCATTATAGAGTTCATTATACATATGTAAAGCTAGACGACGATTTTGTTTCACGCCATATCCATTTAAAAACATATCCGCTAATTTATATCTCGATTCATATACATATCCAGCCGATCCAATGGAAAAATAATAAAAAGCTTTATCATATTCAGGAATACCATTATTACATCTTCCATAGTAATACATATAACCAAGGGTATTAGCTATATATGGATCACATTCCATATCCATTAGCTTCAATAAACAAGACATTGATTCTTGCCAATCTTGTTCATATATCCCATTTCCGTTTCCATAACAAGCATAGGCCTTTAATTCCAACATATCTTTATCATTTTGTTCACAGTATTCATCTACGAATTGTTTATATAACTTTTTATGTTCTTCATCAATTGAACATTTATTATGATTCCAATACGAAATATAAGAACGCTTTTCATAATCCGAGTAATTTCCATTTAAATGAGATTCAATGTTTTTAATATTATTGCGAATAATTTCACCAATATTACCTGTATCACTACTATACCAATCCAAAATATTAGAAATCATATTATATAGAAATTCATTTTCAGTAGGAATCCCTTCATATGTAAATTCTTGGTCCTCACCAAGATTTGATAATAAATTTTCATACAACTCATCACAAACCACAATACACCATTCTATGATTTCCCCTGGATTACAGTTTTGAAGATTTTTACACGCAATTAATAAATCTTCTAGTGTAAAATCATAGACATATTCACTTGTGAACCGGCCAAAGGATGCATCGGGTATATAGTCTTTTATATCGTTCATGTGTCTAGCAATCGAAATTAATTGTTCACGATCCAATCGTACTTCTTCTACTTTTTCCCATCCATTTAAATCTTCATCTAATAAAAATTCTTTTCCATCTTCTAAAGAAATAAAACGAAGCTTATTATTTTCATCTTTTCCAAAATAACGAGCATATTCCCAATTTCCATTTACTTTTCTTTTAATTACATCATAATCCATTAAATCCATAGTTTTTTTCCTTCTTGTTATTCATTTTTCTTGAGGGACATTGAAGGATACCTTGAGGGACACCTCTAAGATATCTATAACTTACTTTTCTTCATTATATCATTTCACCAAATAAAAAGGCATCCACTTGGATACCTATTCACTTTCATATGATGTCTTATTTCTATGATTCACATCACTCAATAATTCAAAATATAGGATATTTGAATTTATATGTTTATCCATCTTTCTATTAAATCCAAACTATCATCCACATTTGATCCTACAATTGCTAAACCTTTATTGACCTTGGCATGCGTAATCTTTTTAATATCATTTTCCGTATTCGATAGTCCACTTCCTTCATGAGTACAAAAAGGATGAATGATTTTATCTTTAAAATCAAAAGATTCTAAAAACGTATACACGGCCATAGGCATTGTTGACCAATAATTGGGATAACCCAAATAAATTTCATCGTACTGTTCAACACTATTTAATGGATTAGTTAACTCTGGTCTCGTATTGTTCTTTTTATCTTCTTTGGCTTGAACAATACAAGTATTATAGTCAGATGCATATGGATATTTTTGTTCAATTTTATATAAATCCGCACCCATTAAATTTGATATCATCTTAGCTACTTTTTCGGTATTTCCTACTTTAATTGTCTGTAACTTTCCACTAAAATAATTCTCATCAGCTCGGGAATAATACGCTACTAATTTCGTCATATTTACACTTGTTTCCCCATTTCATAGGCTTCTTGTAATTTCGAATTATTTTTTATTTCATTTGGACTTGTCACATTTCCACAGAACACAACTTCCTTTAAAGAAACACCATCAAAACAATCAATCCATCCTTGTAGTCCATTCACAGCTTTTTCATAAACATAGTCTCCATCCTCTGTAGCTGTTGCGAGAAAGTAAACATCTTTAAAGTGATAGTGTTTGGAATACATTGGATTTAGACGATCAATTAATGTTTTCATTTGCCCTGACATTTCATAGTAATAAATAGGAGTGGCCCAAACTACAACATCCGCTTTCAATACTTTTTCCATGATTTCACTGACATCATCTTGAATGACACAACTTCCACTACTTTGACAAGAAAGACAACCAAGACAAAAGCCAATATTTTTACCACGAAGAGATATAAATTCTACTTGATTACCCGCTTCTTTAGCTCCTTTTTCAAATTGTTTAGCCAACGCATCCGAGTTACTATTTGTTCGTAAACTCGTTGATATTACAACTACATTTTTCATTATTCCATCTCCTCCTTTTTATCCCATACTAAAATTCCGGTTTTACATGCTTCTTCATACTTCGCAATTTTATAATTCAATCGTTCTAATTCATCGTCGTATTTCTTTTTCGCTATTTCGACTTCTTTTCTCGCTTCTTTTAATAAATCACATCTTTGTTTAAAGGTTTCATCTCCCGTTTGAAACAATCGTACATATTCAACAATCATTTCTACCGGAACTCCAGCACTTCGCATACAAATCGCATTTTCAACCCATTTCAAATCATCTTGGGTATAATTACGAATTCCACTACTTGTTCTTGTGACCTTAGGAATGACTCCTACTCTTTCATAATAACGAAGCGTGTCGGCACTAATACCATATTTTTCACAGACTTCTTTAATTGTCATTGTTTCCTCTCCTATATTTCTTTAAAGTCATTGTACAACTTGAAGTTGACTCAAAGTCAATATATGTTTTTTTTTTTAGTCAAATAAAAAGAAGAACAAAATTTCACGTTCTTCTTAATTGTTAAAAAATAATATTTTAGATGAAATAACTCATTTTTTAATAAAATAACCACCTGTCTTTTTAGATCCTCTATGTTCAATATATGAAGAAATTTTACGCTTTATAGAATTTCGAATTTGATCTGCACTTGCTTCTATATTTTTTTCTAATAATTTTGCTTGAATTTGCATAACTTTTATTCCCGGATTTTGTTTTATTATTCTTAATATATCCAAGTCAAAATTATTTATTTGGTCATTTATTTGGTCATTTATATCAAAGTTTAAATTAGGCAATGTCACATAGAAAAAGTTATCTGTCGCCTCAAATATTGGTTTTTTATCATAATCTTTATATGCATCAAGAGTTCTTGGAATTCCTGTTCCAAAATTTTCAATTAATCCTAATTTGTCAAAAATATTTACCAATTTATGATTTCTATAAGTTTGTGTTCCTTTCATAATCTCTTCCATAGACGCATTAAAAATTCCACCCGGACTTGTAATCTTGCATTTATCTTCAAAAAATTCAACCTCTATGTTAGACCTTATAAAATAGTCAGCATGTATAAATGCATTTAAAATCATTTCTCTAAGAGAAGCACCAGGATATGAAACAACCTCATTTCTTACAAATGTTTTCGTATTAATAATTGCAGAAACATCGTTTAATCGATCTGCTTGTTCTTTA
>JAQYFP010000155.1 GCA_028723085.1 Erysipelotrichaceae bacterium
AGGAGCATAGGATATGCTCGATTTTTCGTATATATGCAGAAAAATATGTCCAAATTTTTACAATTTTAGAAAATGGTGAAAAATTGGCAAAATATAACCCCTCGAATAAAATAAAACGAGGGGTTTGTCAACAAACTGCAGGAAGAAGCTTAACCACTTCTTCCTTTTTTAATACCAGTTTTTCCACTTTTATTTATTTTTATATTGTTTATTGTATAGTATAAGTGAAAAGAAAAGAGGACAAACCAATGGGAACATAAAAAAAGTCTATATTATATACATACCGAATATAGACTAAAAAAATAAAAGGTATTCAACATAGATCAATCAGAAAGGAGTACACATGAATAGATTCATCTCTTAAAAGGTCTCAGCGTTAGTGATAACAGTTGGGACCTTTTAAATTGTCTTACAATTTTTATCAACCCATTCTTTCATTAAAATACAATCTTTTTCATCAAATGATACAAATAACTTATTTCCTTCTACTTTATAAATCAATCCTTGACCGTATGTTGGATGTTCAATAATCGTATCAAGGTAATTGATTTCTTCTTTTTGTTCTTGTTCTAAAATAAAATAATCCCCTGCTAGTTCACTCGAACAATCCCAGGCGTCTTTAATAATGAATCCATTTGATTGTTTCACTAAAACCGTAATATGGTTTTTACCGGCATATAATAATATAGGTCCTGACTCGTCTTTTATTTTTTCACAGAATTGTAATACATTTAAACGATATGGAAGATGTTTGTGTTTTATAAAGTGGTATTGTTTTAATACCTTTTCAACAACATCTACATGATTTAAGTGAAGCTGATTCATTTTATATCCATAACCCGCTAAAACATCTAGTGTTTCATGCCAGTTTAATTTTAAAGCAATCGATAAAGCTCGTATACTACAGTCTTGTACTAAATTCCCAAAAGGATTGGAATTAGTAAAAGTAAAATTAGAATTCATATAAGTATTGTGGTTTTTAATGCTTTGTCTTTGGTATCCTCTTTTAAAGTCTTTTAAATAAATTTCATATTCTTCAAAAGGATCCAAATACTTAGGATTCACAATTCCATATAATACTAATTCATCTTCTTGGATCATGGCATAGAAATGATTTTGTCGTTTGACAATGGCATAGCCTTTAAATTGTGAAGCGACATTATATGTATATCCTGTTTCATGTAATAAACACTTCATATTTTTTTCATCTTCACTTGGGCCATTTCCATAGGTATGAAGAATCATAATATATTGTCCATAGACTTGTTTCCATGTCAGGTGTTCTAAAATAGCTAAGGCATTTAATAGTTCAAATAAAGGTGTTTCTTCTTTAATTTTGGGATTAATTGTTTTATATATGAATTTCATGGTATTTATTATATCAGTTTTATCTTTATTAACAATTTTTTTATCTTTTCTCACATATTTTTCCAAAATTTTAAGAAATTTATTTGATATCTTTACGTTATTATATAGACAACAAAGGAAATCACATATAATATCTGCTAATAAGTCCTTTGTGAAACATAATATATTTATCTCTCTTCTCTAAAAGAAAGAGCACAACCTAGGTTGTGCTCTTTCTTTTTACTAAAACGAAGATAAACATACTTAATGTCATACATAATCCTAAATCAATTTTGATAAAGAAATGAACAAAAACTCCAAATAGTATTCCATATAATAGGACAATTCCATTTATTTCATGAGATAAAACCAAAACAATACTTAGTGCTAATAAAATCCATGGAGTGGCGGCTAATATAAAATCAATCATTGTCTTTCTCCTTAAAATAAAAACAAGCAAACTGAATAAATATAATGAGATATAACACAAATAACACAATATATAGAATCAGTATCATTTTATTGCGTTGAAGTGTTCCTGTTAAAATACCAGGAATGATACATCCACAAAAGATAAACAACATGGGTACTAATCGTCCTTTAAAGACACGATTGATCATTTCATTACGAGATTGTTCATCACAGAAAATAGATTCATCTTCTTTTTCTTTTTTGGCTTTACGAAAATAAGAATATCCCATAAATTCTTGAATATACTCCCATCCACAGTCTTTAAACATCTGTACATATTCTTGTTTTTCTTTTAACCCATCGGGATTATAGTCTAATTGATAAATCATTGTTTCCGGTTCTACTTTTTCAAATGAATAAATACCCGGAAAAGTTACGTGCTTAAATTTCCATCCTTTGGCATGCATTTGGTGAAGGTATTCTTGTTCCTCAATGTGCTGTGTAATATCAAATAACTTTAATTGTTTCATATTTAAAAGCCTTCTTTCATATTTTGATATAAACGCGCAATGCGTTTTTTTTCTAGATTCAATACTTCTTGTCCTAAGGACGTAATCAAATAGATTTTGCGTTTATCTTGTTCTCGTACCAATGAAATCAAGCCGTCTTTTTCCATTTTAGAAAGAGAACCATACATCGTTCCTGGCGCTAATTTAATTTCACCTTTCGTGATTTCTTCTACTTTTTGTACAATACCATATCCATGATTTTCTTGTTGCAGGCACATAAGAATATAAAAACTTGTTTCTGTCATGGGTATGTATACTTTCTTTATATGAGCATCCATTGTATCCTGCTACTCAAAATGTGACCGAATATACTCAAACACATCGAGAAATTGAAGTCCTCACGGATACTTCTTACTGTTTCAACGTATATGCTTTGGTAATCTGCAAACAGATATACTACTCACAAATTCTTGTACACTCCACAGTCGTAAATTCCCGAAATAGCC
>JAQYFP010000156.1 GCA_028723085.1 Erysipelotrichaceae bacterium
CAAGCGATTTACCACGCCTCTTCTAGAGGCAGCATGTGAAAGCGTTGCGGCTGGCAGGTCCTCAGTGGTCGAAGGACCCTGCGCAACAACACGCCCTTATAGGGCTTACGATACCACTAATTTTTATTAGTGGTTATGATATGTATCAATTTCGTGATTTAAATCATCCAATAATAATACTTTATCAAATAAAGTGATACATGGTTTATTGTCTATATAATTACATTGATCCGTATGATAATGTCCATGAAACCAACATGAATACGATAATTGGGTACGGAATGATTCTAATACTTCTTGAATGTTTAAACGGTTTTCTTGATAATGTGTCATATCAACATCGTATTTTTTAGAAATTGGATGTGAAGTAAAAATATCATGTGAAAGAACATAATCAACTTTGTAGTTAACTTTTTCTAAATTCTTTTTCGCGTTTTCTACTTCTTCTAAAGTAGGCATTTCATCTTGCCACCAGCTTTTTTTCTCGGTACGATTTTCAAAATCATGTGTATATCCACCACCAAAGACAAAAAAAGAAGATCCATCAAAATTAAATACTTCCCCTCTCATCAAATGATAAATGTTATGGCGAATACGATGTGCTTTCCCTCCATGCCATTCGACAACTGGATACGAATTAATCACATCAAAGTTTTCATGATTTCCATCAACAAAAACAACATTCCAACGAAGTGAAGCTAACCATTTTAACCAGAAAGCATCACTGCTTCCTCCATCCCATATACAACCAAAATCACCACAAATAATGACATAATCATTTTCTGTTAGCGTTTTACCAGGAACAAATCCATCATCGGGATTGATTTTATGAATATCGAACGCTCCATGCGTATCTCCTGTAATATAAATCATCTACTGCCTCCAAAAACAAAAATATTATATCTAACCCACATAGATTTTACAAATGCTGAAAGCGCTTAATGTCTATTTTTTATTTTCTTTTCTTTTTTTATGTTACAATAGACATATGAAAAAAAATACATTTATATTATTTCTTGTTTTTTTAATCGCATTCGTCAGTTCAACTAGTTATCTCTATAAAGCTTTCATGGATGAACCCTATATAGAAACCACGACAACCGTTTGTATTGATCCCGGTCACGGTGGATATGATAGCGGTGCCATTGGACAAGATGGAACCTACGAAAAAGATATTGCCTTAGAGATTGCATTAAGAACAGGTAATTTTATCACAAAAATGGATCCAACTATAAAAGTCATTTATACACGACAAGGTGATGAAGTAAACTGGCCATCAAATGAAAGCGAAGATTTATATTCACGTGTACAAATTGGTTCCCAAGCCGATTATTACATTGCCTTTCATTTAAATTCAAGTGAGGATACAAGTAAAAGTGGTTATTGTTTCTACATTAAAAATGATGACATGACATCTCGTAAAATTTGTCAATCTATAAATGATAATCTAAAGAAACTTCATTATTCTTCCAAAGAAGATATATATACAACTGTGAATTATCCTTTATATGTAGTAGATCAATTATCGATTCCTTCTATTTTATTTGAAATAGGGTATATTTCAAATATTAGTGAATGTAAAAAAATGGAAACATGGCCCATTCAAAATATGATTGCCTATGCGACAAGCCAAGCTATCGTAAAACAAATTCAAAAAGCACGACAATAAAGCGTCGTGCTTTTAATTATAATGTTTTATAAAATAAACTTAATCATTTATCTAAATAATTCAAATTGCCATTGTTATTACCTTTAAAGATGCATTAATACGATTTGAGAATGCTAATATTGTTTTATGTGAAGTAAGACTTTCCTTTTCTCCATATAAAAAGAACTGCTTTAATGCAGTTCTCACTTGATTATTCAACACCAATAATAAATGGATATACAGGTTGATTACCTTGGTAAATACTTACTTCCGCATCACTGATTGATTCAATGTATTCAGCAATTTCTTCTGCTTCTTGTTCATTGCTGTCTTCACCATAAATTAAAGTAACCAATTCAGAATCCTCATCAATCATTTGATCCATTAATGCTTTAGTAGCCGAAATACAATCAGGTTTAGACAAGATAATAGAACGATTTAAAATACCCATGTATTCATCTTTCTTGATTTCCATACCTTCGTAAGTAGTATCCTTAATCGCATATGTTACTTCACCAGACTTCACATTGGCAATCGCATCTTCCATATCCGCAATAATTTCATCAATTTCAGCTTCTGGATTGAACATTACACAAGCACTAATTCCTTGTGGAATTGTTTTAGCTGGTAATACATGAATATCTTGGTCTTCACAAACTTGGGCAGCTTGTGTAGCAGCCATAACAATATTAGAATTGTTTGGTAAAATTATGATATGTTCACAATTTAATTTACCAATGGCACTGACAAAGTCTTCAGTACTTGGGTTCATTGTTTGTCCTCCCCCAATGACAATGTCAGCTCTTAATTCTTTGAACATTTCACCAATTCCACTACCAGGAGCAACCGTGATAATTCCATATTTTTTCTTTTCCGCAACAACTTCTTCTTGTTCTTTTTCAAGAATGTTATCATGTTGTTGTTGCATATTTTCAACCTTCAATTTAAGGAAACGACCACGACGTTTTCCCATTTTAATTGCCGTAAATGGTTCTAAAGTATGAACATGAACTTTTACAATATCTTCATCTTGTACACAAACAATAGAATTACCAATTGTAGCCAATTCATTTGAAAAATCGCTTTCTGAGAAATGTTTCATTCCTGTTTGCGATAATTTCAAAATAAACTCTGTACAGAATCCAAACTCTTCTTCTTGTCCTTCTACTTTAGTTTGACTTGCTTCAACTGCCTGAGCACTCTTTTGTTCTACAACAACATGCCCTTTCATAGCTTCTAACATACCTTCAAAAATGACAGTTAAACCTTTACCACCAGAGTCAACTACACCTACTTCTTTTAAGACAGGAAGTAATTCTGGTGTACGTAGAAGAGCTTCATTACATTCTTCTACCATTTTTGCCATAACAAGTTCACAGTCTGTAATTTCCTGTGTTACAGTGTAAGCATATGTATAATCAGCAGCTTCACGAACAACTGTTAAAATTGTTCCTTCTACTGGTCTCATAACCGCTTTATACGCAACTCTTGAACCATTGACAAGTGCATGAGCTAATTGTGAAGCATCAATTGTTTCATTGTCTTGAAGTTCTTGATAAATTCCTCTAAAAATTTGTGATGTGATAACCCCCGAGTTTCCTCTTGCTCCCATCAATAAACCACGTGAAAGTGATTTTAAAATTTTTCCACAGTGTTCTGTATCTTCTTTTAATGCTGCCTTAACCCCATTAGAAACAGTTAAAAACATATTTGTTCCGGTATCCCCGTCTGGAACTGGGAACACGTTTAAGGCATCAACTTCAGCGGCATGATTGCTTAAGTTATTCATTCCGCTTTCTAACATCTGCTTCAATAACGATCCATTAATTCTTTCCATATAATCTCCCTATTTTAACAGGCGTACTCCCTGTACGCAGATGTTAACTTCCTTACATTTAATTTCAAGTGTTTTTTCTACTTCGTATTTAACTCTTTTTTGAGCTTCCAATACCACTTCACTTAATTTAATTCCTTGTAAGGCAATAATATATAAATCCAAGACTAATCCGTCTTCTTGGTTACGCACTACAACTCCACGAGCATAATTTTCTTTTTTCAATAATTCGGCCCATCCATCGCGCACTGTCTTTTGAGAAGCCATCCCTACTACACCATAACATTCTGTAATAGCGCCTCCTGCTAAACTAGCAATCGCGTCTAAAGAAATCGAAATATTTCCATATTCTGTTGATTTATTAATCGGCATATTCTTCCTCCTTTACTTTTGTATTATACCCCATTGTTTTAAATTAAACAATAAGGCACTTATTGTACTTCGACTAACGAAGCGGACTCACTATCCCACATAAAATATTGACCTGTATAAGGGCTTAAATAATATCCAGTTGAATATGAATAATACCAACCCGAATTTTCATCATACACCCAATCATTAATCGCATCCAAATCACTTCCCGTATTTTGATTTAAAGTATCATCAACAATAAGTTGTGATTGTTCTTGTTCCTGAATTTGTTCTTGTTCATAAGTACATGTCTTATCTTCTTCAGACCATGTTCCACCATCTTCTTGACAAGCTCGAATTTGTTCTTCAAGTTCTTTACGATTTGTTGTGATATCCGAACAATTGATTTTATCAATCGCATTGTGTTGACTATCCAACAATAAACAAGCACTGGCTCCTTTTAACTGTGTTAAAACAAGTGAATATTTACTAATCATCGATAGACTATCCATACTTGAATAAACAGAATTGCCATCTCTCATAATGAGACGAACCATGTTTTTATCATAGGAAGAAGAAAAAGGTACAATTTGCGATATTTTTTCAATCACTTCATGACTGATGTTTTCTTCGTCTTTTTTCAAAGCCTCACACAAAGCTTTTCTTTGTGATTTAGATAAATCAGAAATTAAAGGAAGATGAATCAAATTTGATTTAAATTCCTTATCTAATTCAATTGATTCATTATCAACAGTAAGAATATAATATTGATCATCTTCTATATAATAACCAATTAAATCTTTTTCTTTCACTTGAATCACAAGTCGATTCTCGTCTTTTTTTACATTTACCGAATCAACTAAAGGTAAATTGGAAATCTCTTTTTCCATGATTCCCGAAGGAATTAACCACAAACGCGTATTTAAAGAAAGATGAGCTTGCTCATAAATCTGTTTATCCGAGTAAAAATAATTTCCTTGACATGACAAAACTCGAGCTTTCGAATCATCGCATAGACAATATAATAGAAAACTCGATAGTGCAAAAATAAGCACACAAAGGATAGTTGTGGTTCTTAATGAAAAAGAAGATTTCTTACTTTTATTCACAATTAAAATGCTCCACTTCTGTAATTAAATCAATTCCATAAGATTCTTTGGCTGCTTTTTGAATTAAAGCAATTAGATCTCTTACATCTTGTGCTTTTGCATTTCCCGCATTCACAATAAAATTACTATGTTTTTCAGATACTTGTGCACCTCCAATTTGGTGACCACGTAACCCTAAATCATCAACCAACTTCCAAGCAGGAATGGATTCAGGATTTCTGAATACGGAACCAGCACATGGTTTATCTAATGGCTGACTAGCCAATCTTCTTTCACGACGGGAATCCATCAATGAAAGAATTTCTTCTTTATTACCAGGTTTACATTTAAATTTTGCCGCCAAGATAATCCATTCTGGATGTGATTGAAAACTTGATTTACGATATCCAAACATCAATTCATCTTTTTGCATCCAGATAATTTGATCATCCATAAAAACTAATACCGATTCCAAAATATTAGAAAAATCAGATTTATAGGCACCGGCATTCATATAAACACCACCACCAATAGAACCTGGAATTCCAGTAGCAAATTCTAAGCCAGTCAATCCATTTTTCCCGGCTTCAACAGCTAAATTGATAGTTGAACATCCAGCTTGGGCAACAATTGTTCCATCTGGTTCTACATAAGAATCATTTAAATAACGATCTAAGTTAATAACCGCTCCATCAAAGTAGTTATCACCCCATAATACATTGGACCCACGTCCCATAACTTCATAACGAATTTTATTATCTTTCAAAATACGAATAATACGCATTAAAGAAAGAAGATTTTTAGGATAAATATAATAACGAACATTTCCACCAATGCGATAAGTTGTGTGTTTTGACATTGGTTCATTTTCTAAAACATCTGCATATATTTTTAATTTTTCACTAATATTCATATTAACCTCATTCAAACATATGCTGGCACAACGAAATAATATCATAGGCTGCCTTAGGTTTTCCTAAAGACAAAGCCGCTTGTTTCACTAATTTCATTTCTTCTTCATTTCCAAATAAATCTTGAATTGCCTGATTTAAATGCTTGGCATCTAAATCTTTTTCTTCAATCATATACGCCGCTCTTTGATCAACTAATTCCTTGGCATTGTAATATTGATGATTTTCAGCAACATAAGGACTTGGAATCAAAATAGAAGGAATTCCAAGTGCAGTTAATTCAGCAATCGTTGTAGCTCCAGCACGACAAATCATACCATCTACATGTGAATAGATACGAAGTGTATCTACATAATTCACAACATGAATGTTTTCACTTTCTAATTGTGACATGTCGTCTTCGTTGTTTTTTCCACATACATATAAAAATTGAAGACGATCAAAATTTCCTTTTAAGGAATCTTTCATAAGTTTATTAATACTGCTGCTTCCCAAAGAACCCATCATAATCAGAATTGTTTTCTTATTCAAATCCAATCCCAATGATTGAAAATACGCTTCATCAAACTTAGCTTCACATGCTACAGTTGCACGTGGATTTCCATATAGATGAATCTTTTCTTTTGGGAACACTTCATTACATTTTTCATAACACGTAAAGATCACATTTGCTTTTTTCATTACCAATTGATTTGCCTTACCCACAATTGAGTTTTGTTCATGCATCGCAACTGGAATGGAAAGAGAATGTGCTGCCATTAATACAGGAGCACTCACATATCCTCCAAAGCCCATGACCATATCCGGTTTAAATTCTTTTAAATATGACTTTGCTTTATTGTACGCCAAAAACATCTGACCAATTGCTTTCATTTTTGAAAAAACATTTCCAACTAAGCCAGATGTATGAAGTGATGCGAATTGATATCCATAGGAAGGAATTAAATCCGCTTCCATACGATTAT
>JAQYFP010000157.1 GCA_028723085.1 Erysipelotrichaceae bacterium
GTTATCAAAATATTTTAAGAAAAGGTAATCTATTATGAGAAAATCAATTATTTTTTTATTATGCACTGTGAGTATTTTGGTTAGTCTATTATTTGGAATGAATCAAAAATATAATGACTACCTACGCTTAGATTCCATTGATAAACAACAAGATTATTTCACTATTTATGTAGATAACGATACTCTATCTAATGATTCGTTTTTAGATGAAATATCTAAAATATCACAAAAATACGATGCCTCTATCATTCGTAGTGATGTCATTGAAAAAAATAATAAATTAATCACAATTAAAGCAGGAACATTCACCAATACATATTTAACATATATCAACAATTTTATTTCTAAAGGAGAAAACATTAAAAGGGATAGCGATGTTCTTTCTACTTTTAAAGGAAACAAAAATCAAGTAGGTATGTTATATGATTTATTTGAAGATGATCCTATGATTGTTATGACTCTCAATAATTATCTGCAACACTCAAATAAATCGATTGATGGTTCTTATACCATTTGTTCTCCAACCAATCACAAACAAGAAATCATAAATGAACTATCTACGTATTTAAACCAAGATTCTTCTTTGCTTCTTCAAGCCAACTATCAAAAAACATATACAAAAGGACCTGTTGAAATCATTATTGCTGCCAGCATTATTTTATTATTGATTTATGCTTTAATGTGTTGTTTCTATCCCACAAGTCAAATTAAAGAAATAGGTGTTTATAAATTACTTGGTTTTAGTGAATTTGATATATGGAAACAATTAAATCGTAAAAACATAATGATTTATATCATCTTTGTTTTCATTTCTTTATTCCTTCAAAAGCTATTAATACCAGGTTGTGACTTAAATTATTTATTTTTATTGTTTATATACCAAATGATTATAATATTATTTTCAATTCTTATTTCAAGCATTATGGTTTTCATTACGAAACGATACACTTTAAATTCCATTCTAAAAGGATTTTTTCACGTTAAGGCATCTTTACTACTCGGATATGGATTAAAGCTTGTGACATTTATTGCCTTTGTTTTTGTGATACCAAGTATGGCAAGTGCAACCAATTTATTTTTCAAACAAATCGCAACTAAAAAAGCCTATGAAGACATTTCAAATACAGTAACACTTTCAAACTTTGATTTTGTTGACGATGAATTCCAACAAATGTTGAATGGACAATCTAGCTTAGATGATAAATTATTTTCTATGTTTCAAGAATTAGAAGAAACGGCCAATGCCCAATATTTTTCTTTTATTGACATGAATAAAGACATATCTTTACTAGAAATCAATAAAAATGGCTTACAAGACTATCAAAATTGGTTTGATGAGTCCATTGATTCTTATTTTAATACTGATAAACTTGTGCTTTTGGTTCCATCGACTTATAAAAATGATTCATCCATAAAAGATATATATAATCAAATTCCAACCATTTTATCAGATGAATCAATCAATTTAGATGTACACTACTACAAAGCCAATTCAAATATGATGTTTACACAAACCCAACAAATGATTGACAATGGCAAAGCATTTGTAAGTAATCCGATATTTGTTTGTTTAAATGATACGAATATTCAAAACCAATCCGCTTTATTTATCAATGAAGCTTCAAGTAATCCCATTCGTATAGAAAACAATAAAACGAATCAACTGCTTTTAAAACAAGCGATTATTGATGCCAATCTACAACAAAATAATATTCAATTTGATAGTATTTTAAATTCTGGTTTTAAAGATTACTTAAGTGGACTACAATCTGGTTTATTATTAACTAGTACAAGATTAGTATTAATTGTTCTAGTTGATATATTAGCTTCTTACTATATTTTATTGATTTTATTTGTCACACGTAAAAAAGAAATTTTTGTCAAAAAGATATTAGGATATCCAATGTTAGAAAGATATAAAAATGAATTATTCTACTTTTTAGTTCTTTATTTATTTGGTTTCATTGAATTATTCATCACCAAACAAAGTGTAATTTCTTTATTATTATTTGCTCTACTTGTGTTCATTGATTTGTTTGTCTTATTCATTTTAATTCACAAACAAGAACAAAAAAATCTTAATCTATTATTGAAAGGAGAAGAATAACCATGCCAGCTATTGAAATACAAAATCTATCAAAATCATTTGGAAATCATGTGATATTTTATCATTTCAATTTAACGATTGAAGACAATGAGATGATTGCGATTATGGGAAAAAGTGGAAGTGGAAAAACAACTTTATTAAATATCATTGGTTTAATTGAATCTTATGATCAAGGAAAAGTCTCTTTATTGTCTCAACAAGCTCCTAAAAGCAATTCTTCGAAGGCTAATAAATTTATTCGAAACAATATATCTTATTTATTTCAAAACTTTGCCTTAATTGATAACTTAAACGTTGAACAAAACTTAATGTTGGCTCTTCGTTATGTTAAAAAATCAAAACATGAAAAACAAGAAATGATTGAAAATGCTTTAAATTTAGTTCATATGGAAGATTATAAAAAAGAAAAAGTGTTTACTTTATCGGGTGGTCAACAACAAAGAATTGCCCTTGCGCGTGCTATTTTAAAACCATCAAGACTTATTTTAGCTGATGAGCCTACCGGAGCCTTAGATGCACAAAATCGTGATGAAATATTAGATATTCTTCATATGTTAAATGGAAAAGGAAAAACCGTTGTGATTGTCACGCATGATCCAATTGTCGCAAAATCATGTCATAGAACAATTCAATTATCTTAAAAAAAGGATTCGCGTGAATCCTTTTATTTTTGTTCATTATATACAATTAAAGCCATAAACACTAAATCTTCTTGTCCTTTATTCATTATTGAATGACCCTTTCCTGAACAAGTAAAATAATGTTCACCTGGATTTAAAACCAATTCTCTTTCTTGATTATCGTTAATATGAGCTTGTCCCGATAAAATGAAGTAATCTTCGCCATCTCCTTGATGAACATGGTAGCCAACCGCACATCCCGGTTTTAAAGTAACTCGAGCATAAACACGATTCATACCATGCATTTCTTCTTCCGTTAAAATATGTTCAAAATGAGCTAGGCCAGGTCCTCCAAACATTTCTTTATCGACAATTTTCATTTTTTTAAT
>JAQYFP010000158.1 GCA_028723085.1 Erysipelotrichaceae bacterium
ATATAAAAAAAGGAAATGAAAAGCACATTTCCTTCAATAATAGACCCCAAAACTTGCCCATAAAATTTGACCCCAAAAATATTTGGCAAAACCCCAAAATTCGTCCCTAAAAAATTTGCCCCCAAAAGATTTTGGTTACCCTTTTTATTATAGTTATGTTAAAATTGATACATGAATATATTATTGTCAATAAATGAAAAGTTTTTATCTTTAACAAAAAATTGTATTTCTTCCATGATTCGTTTTGATGAAGATTTTGATTTTTATATTTTACACCATGATATTTCTTTAGAAAGTCAACAAGATATGATGGCAACATTTCCAAACCAACGTTTTCATTTTATTTATGTGGATGAATCAACATTTTCATCGTTTCCTATATCGAATCGTTATCCATTAGAAATTTATTATCGCTTATTTGCCTCTGATTTATTGCCTCAGGATCTTGATCGAATTTTATATATGGATGTTGACATTGTTGTAATTCAGTCTTTAAAAGAATTATATGATACGGATTTTGAGGGAAATGCGTATTGTGCTTGTACCCATGTGGATGTAATGATGACAAAAATCAATTCTAAACGATTAAAAATGGAAGAAACAAATCCATATATTAATACTGGTGTTTTGTTAATGAATTTAGAAATGTTACGAAAGATTGTAAATAGGGAACATATTTTATCATTCGTTGAACAAAATAAAAATAGAATGATTTTATTTGATCAAGATGTATTAAGTGCTTTATATGGAGATAAAACAAAGTTATTGGATTATCGTTATTATAATTTAAGTGATCGCATGGTGAATGTGTATAATATGAAGCATCCAACCGAAAAAATTGATTTAGATTGGATACGTGAACATAGTGTTATTATCCATTATTGCGGTAGAAATAAACCTTGGTCAGATCGTTATAAAGGAAATTTAGGAATATTTTATAAAGAATTAATGGATTAATTGTCTCTTTTGTGTTAAAACTCCAATAAGGGGTTTTTTTTATGTTACATTTTAAAAGTAGATTTTCTTCATTAAGTGAAGAAGAAAAATTAATTTTTGTCAGTTTCTTTTTACTTTTTATGAATATTTTTATTCATGCTATTTGTATAGTGGGAATTGTTATATACGCATATCGAAAAAAAGAATTAAAAGCTGATGTTAAAAAAATGCCAGGTGCTAAGTATTTGTTATTGCTTACTGCACTTTCTTTTGTTGTAAGTGTTTTCTACAAAAATTTATATGGAATTGGAATAGCTATAGGTTTATTCTTTGTGTTTTTATATATTTCTTTTGTACGTCAGCATTTAAATAAAAACTTATTTGGGTTAATTATTGAAATGATGATTTGGATGTCTTTGTTTATTAATTTAGTCGGATTAGCACAATTTTGGAATATCTCGCGAATAAATGATTATTCATTCTTTACTTTTCATATATTTAATTCTCCGAAAAGAAGGATTTCATCAACATTTTTAAATGCGAATTATTATGCAATGATGTTAGAGTTTTTGATTACTTGTTGTATGTTCAGATTTGTGCAAGTAAAAAAATGGAAAGAAAAGGCAATCTATGTAGTTATAGGATTATTTGATTTTTTTATGTTGTATTTAACGGGATGTAGAGCAGCTCTTCTTCCATTTGTCGTGATGGTACCTGTATTTCTTTTCTTTTCAAAAGAATATAAATGGTCTATTTTATCTATTATTTGTATAGTGCTTGCCATTGGCATTATAATTTATGATCCATCTTTGATTCCAAGAGTAGATGATTTAAAAACAGTGGGTTCTCGTTTTAAAATATGGTCATGTGCCTGGATGGCAATTAAAGACCATCCTATTTTTGGGCTAGGTCCATTTGGTTATTCAGTTGCTTATAAAATATATAACGGACACGTAGCACCTCATGCTCATAATATATATATCGATTCTGTGTTGTCATATGGAATTGTGGGAGTCATTTTAATTGGTTTGGCTATTAAACAAATAGGAAAAGATTGTTTGCGATTATATAAATGGAAAGAAAATGAAGAATATTTTGCGCTTTGCGTTGCGACAATTATAATTGTTTTGATTCATGGAATAATGGATGTCACATTAATGAATTTATGTACGGGAGTATTTATTCTGTTGATGATGAATTTAAGTGTTTTAAAAGAAGAAAATGTTTGATAAAATGAATTAGGCAGACAGTAGAAAGAACAGTTATGAAATGCATTCTATGTGTTTGTCTTTTTTTGTCTTCAATTGTAAGTCCACAAGCTAAAACACTACATGAACAATATCTTAAAATTCAAGAAGACTTAAAAAAACTAAAAAAAGAAGAAATAAAATATGTTGATAGTCTAAAGTGGAATGAAGAAACACTTGATCTGCTTGAACAAAAATTTGATGGATATAAAATTTATTTAAACATGATGCAATGTGATGTGGAAGTGGAAATTGAATCCTTGGATGATGACTATGACTTATATGTTTCGCTATCTAAAAAGAATAAAAAATATAAAAAAGAAATTGAAAGTATACGAGCTAAAATACAACACAATAAAGAACAATTGGATTTGATTGAACAAAAACAACTTGAATTGTTCATTAATAACGATGATTTAGAACTAAATGATCAAGGTAATCCTAATGATCAAGCAAAAATTCAAGGGAATAAGAATTTGCCTGTTTTTGGCTCTATTCAAAACACGGTAGACTCTAAATATGCTTGTTTGACATATAAAGAAATAGAAAGCACAAGTACCTATTTTGAACATCCTCTTCCCAATAGTAGAGTGAGTGCAGGAACATGGGCCTATCCGAATGGTAAGATGCATCTAGGAATTGATTTTGCCTGTGATATGTATTCTAAAGTATTTGCACCGGCAAATGGCTTGGTTTTATATGCGGATGCTCCTGTTGAAGATGATAATGGATATATAGGTAATATGTGTGGTTGGCCATATGGAGGAGGAAATACCATATGTATGGTTGTATCGGTAAATAATCAATTATATGGTATATCTTTTAATCATTTATCAAGTCAAATTTATGTTGTAGCAGGTCAATTAGTATCTCAAAACGATGTTATTGCTTTGAGTGGCAATAGTGGGAATTCTTCAGGACCTCATTGTCATATTGAATGTTTTGAATTAAACTGTACGTTAGAACAAATTGTTGTTTATTTTCAACAAACTGCTGATTTTTCTTTTGGGACAGGTTGGAGTGAACCGGTTACTTGTTCTCAATAT
>JAQYFP010000159.1 GCA_028723085.1 Erysipelotrichaceae bacterium
ACCAGCCAAAATTTTGAACATTCGTGCGATAATATACATCATAGAATTTTGCTAAATCACCTGTTAATGAAACTTTTATTGCTTCTACTTTATTTGAAACGATACATTCATTTCCACTAGATGCCTTTTGCCAACCATCAGATGTCGAATAAAGTGAATAAGAAATATCACCATTTAATGTATTCGCATTATACGCACACTTCAATCCATATAAATTTTGTGATAGATCACCCGCTACATTTCCTTGTTTCTTTTGTTCTTGCCACTGATCATTAAATCGTACACTATAAGTTATATTACCAACCGATTGTTTATCTATGAAAGAAGCTCCACCAGTAATCATCGTATCACTAGTTTTTTCTACAAGTTTGATTTCTATGGCTTCGATGCGTTTCCCAAATCCTTCACTTCCAGCTTTTTGACCATTGGATGCCCAATCTAACCATCCAAATGATTGCACATGAACACGATAATAAATATTATACAAATCTGCCGCTTTTCCAGTTAATCGAATTCGGAACGCTTCCGCACGTTTTCCTTGACCTACCGTTCCAGCAATTTCATTATCACTGACCCAATTTTGCCAACCAATATTCTGAACATGTGCTCGATATTCGATACCACCATCAATATCATCGGTTAAATGAATTTTTAGTGATTCTAATCGTTTTGATTCACCAATTGTTCCGCATGTTTGACCATCTGCAACTGGATTCATCCAACCATTGTATTGCACTTGACCTTGATATGTCACAAGTCCCTTTTCATATGCGGAAACAAAACTATTCCCTACTTCATATCCTGGTTTTCCTTTTTCTACTAAAACAATTTGAATAGCCTCCATGCGCTTATAATATCCTTCGGTTCCAGCTTTTTGTCCATTACAAGCCCATCCTAGCCATCCAAATCCTTGAGAATGCACTCGATAATATATGTCGTATTTTTGTGCTAATTCATCTGTCAATTTGATTTGAATTGCTTCTAATCTAAGACTTTGCCCTGTTGTACCAGATAATTCTCCATTACTTTTCCAATCTTGCCATCCTATACGTTGAACATGACTACGATATTGAATGGATCCATTTAAATCAGTGTCAGATAATTTAATACGAATAGCTTCCATTCTTAAAGCTTGTCCTTGCGTACCTGAGGTTTGTCCATTTTTAACATAGTCTTGCCATCCTATACGTTGAACATGACTTTGATATAAAACATCACACTGTGAATCATTTTCTGATTCTTCGTCTAATAATAATTCAGAAGTACATGTTGGTAACATTAATGAAGCACTTGAATTGTTGTTCAATTTCCAAGAAACTGTAGAATTATATGCTTCTTCTTTAAATGAACCATTAACTTGAATCAAACCATAAATCAAAGAATAATCTATTTCATCATTTGTGAAAATGATATCTACAATTCCATTATTTATAGTATATGATCCAATTATTTCTTGTGCTTCATTGTTTTCATCACCAAACTTATATGAATAAATTTCAACAGGTTCACTTATATTTTCAAAATTCATATACGCAGTTGGTAATTGAATAGATGCAGTATCATCCTTTGATGGATGATTTTGATTAAAATAAATTGAAAAAGATAAGTTTGTATCATTTTGTTCTTCTAAATTTACAATAAAATCAGAATCATTTGTCCAATCTTTATATTCGTTTCCATATATAGGAATACTGAAAAAAGAAAGACACAATATTAAACTTAATAATTTTTTAATACTCTTCATTCTTTACCCCCATCTTAAAATTTAACACAGAAATCTTACCCCCCTCGTATACCTTTGTCAATTATAAAAAGGCTTAAAACATATATTTTTTTAAAACATAAGAAATAATTCCAATCGAATATATCACGGATATTTTTGGGTATATAAAAAGACAATTAAAAAAAGGAATGAAAAAGAATAAAAATTGAATTGAATCATTTAAAAACAAGGGAATGTGCAAAAAGAGAAGAATAAGAAAATATTAAAATTTAATAGATGAGTAGTTCTCTTAAGAAGATAATATATTAATTTATTTTAATAGGCAAATAAAAAAAGTGATATATTAAACACCACTCTATTTGTTATAGCAAAATGAAATTATTGTTCTAAAATATCAATTGTGACTTCAATTCCCTGTTTTAAGCTATATAAACAATGCCATCCTAATTCTTTTAGTTTAGTGTTATCTAAAACAGCTAGAGGAACTTTTGAGAATCCTTTTTGTTCAGTTTCAGTTGGCAAATCAAAAACCAACTGTGAATTAGCTTTTTCACAAATCATAGTAGCCATTTCTTTTATAGAATAAACAGACTGATCACCTGATATATTGTAAGCTTCACCGTTTTTACCTTTTGATAATACAGTTAACATTGCACTTACAGCATCAAAAACATAACAATGAGAACGTACTTGTTCTCCTTTACTTTTCATGACAATGTTTTCGTGGTTTACACCATTTCTAATAAAGGAAGAGATGGCTCTTGTATCCGCATTTGTCATCGTAGGTCCATATACATGACAAGGACGAACAATAACACAATCCAAATTGTATTCATCAATATATGACTGACAAAGTACTTCACTGCTTCTTTTTCCTGCTGGATAACAACTTCTTGAAATTGAATAATCAACTGGTCCAACATAACCTTCATAGAAACTTGTCATACCATCTTGTGCAACTCCATACATTTCTCCACTTGAAACATATAAAACACGTTTTATATCATTGTTCTTAGCGTATTCTAATACATTATACATTCCAAAGAAATTTCCTGTAATGGTTTCAACTGGTTGTGTTGAATACAATTTGGGACTGGCATTACTTGCTGCATGTACAATATAATCTACTTTTTCTTTTAAAGTAAAAGGTCGAGTTACATCTTGAACAACATACTCAATATCGTTATAATCACTAAATCGTTTTTGTGCCTTTTCTTTTGAGCGGACTAAACAATATATTTTTATGTTAGCTCCTTTTTTATTAAGCATTTCAAGATAATCAACTAAGGCAGATCCAATCATCCCTGTTGCTCCTGTAACCAAGAAAGATGAATTTTTAAAATGTTCAAATAAAGAATCTACATAAAACTTTTCTAAATCTGTATAAAATAGTGCATTCATTATTTTAACCAAGCTTCCTTTTCTGAATTTAATAATGACTTAAATAAATCAATGTCTTCAACCGTTGTAATCTTCATGTTTTTTTCAGATCCTTTTGAAAAATAAATTGTTTCTCCTAATTCAACCATTAAAGTACAAGTCGCAACGGAATTCGTAATACCACGTTTTTTAGCTTCTTCATGGGCCCATAACAATTTTTTTAATGGGAATGTGTGAGGTGTTTGTGTTCTAAATAAATCATTTCTTGGAATCGAAGTATTTGATGTTTCACCATTATCACTTTTTAAAACAGCTTCTGTACAAGGAATAACCGAAACCGCTCCCCCATGAATTTTACATTGTGCAATACTGTCAGAAATAATTTCAGAAGATACTAAAGCTCTATTTCCATCATGAATCAAAACAATATCATCTTCGCTAATCTCTTCTTTTAGTTTCATTAAACCATTGTGGATAGAATCTTGTCCGCTTTCTCCTCCTGAAACAATCCATTTTAGTTTTGTGATATTAAATTGATTTGCATAGGCTCTCAATACTTCATGCCATCCATCTAAACAAACAACTAAAATCGCATCGATATTAGGATGATTTTGAAATGCTTCCAATGTATAAATAATCAATGGTTTATCATTAATATGCATAAATTGCTTAGGAATGTCTTGTCTCATTCTTGTTCCTTTACCCGCTGCCGTTAACAATGCTACATTCATGTTATTCTCCTTCTATGTTTATTTCATATATGTTATGCATACCACTTGTTCTTTTGTCTTCAGGTGGAAGTTGCATATAATCTCCATATAATTGTTTCAAATATTTATCATAATCACTACAAGTTAAAAACTCGTGGTGTTCAAATTCTCTTTTTTCTAAGTGTGACACTAAATCGTATTCAAGCATATCTTTTTTAGGATAAGCTCCTCCATATGGATATACATACTTTGTTTGTGTATCGTTATATTTAGTCATTAAACTCTTTAATTTACAAATCAGCCAATCTTTTGAAATAAATTTAACGATTATTTTACATATAAAGTACATTATTTTATAAAGTGTACTATCTGGTTTTGGATTCTTATATCCACATTTGATAATGTATAAATTTTTATAGAACAGAACTTTATTTTTCATTTTATTTCTTTCTTGTTCATCATCTGGTACATTATCAAATGGAAAAATATCAATCCAAACACCTTGACTCATATCAATATGATGTGAATACACTTCTGATAAAGTAGTTCCTTTCTTACGAATCTTAGCAAAGACTAATCCACAATTGGGTTCTGTTTCAAAATTTTGTAATACTAAATTGTTTGGTAATTCCTTTTTTGCGTATTCACAAAATTTTTCATAATCTTTTCTAGGCATTCCAATATCAATATCATCATCCCAAGGGATAAACCCTTTATGTCGAATTGCCCCTAAAAAGGTACCACCTGCTAAAAAATAATTAAGATTGTGTTTTTGACAGATTTCATCAAATGATATTAACATATTTAATTCAATTTCTTTTAATCTTTTTAAATTTTGATTCATACAAACCCCTTAGACAATTTTAGAAACATGTTTAGAATAAAAATCCATTATAAGCATATTCAATGAATGATAATTTTTTAAGAATAAATTTAAAATTAGATATCTTTTGAAATTTAATTTTTTTAAAGCCTTCATACTTTCTTTTGAAATAACATTAAAACATTCTTGGTTTCTAAATTTCTTTAATTTCTCAATTTTTTGTTTTTTAGTATAAGGTGCTTTCGGATTTTGAAGAGCCAAATAATATCCAAACACATAATAATTTGTTAGAATATCTTCCCATGTTCCCTTATATTGTTCTACAATATCAGTTTCTTTAATAAAACTCCATTCTTTTTCAAGACATACTTCCAAAGCATAAATAAAGTTTTCAGAAAATTTTTTTGTTGTACTATGATTATCCCTTTGAATCCAGTGATAATATACCTTTGGATTTAAAACAACCTTATTTACGTATTTATAATATTCAATATTAAAATACATGTCTTCGTATCCAAATCTAAAGTCTTCTGGAAAAAAGATATTATGTTCTAAAATGATATCTTTTCGATAAAGATTACACCAAACACCTGAACTAATATTACGTTGAATACTATATTTAGCATAAATATCTTCACCACTTAAAACACAAGGTTCATATTGGTAAATATATTTTTCTTCTGTCTTATTTCCATTATCAATATGGACCCTTAATCGAGAATATTTTACAATATCAGCAGTATTTTCTTCAGCTAAAGCAACATTATCTCTCATCAAATGTGGTAAATAAATGTCATCGTTATCACAAAATAAAATATATTTTCCTTTAGCTTGTTTAAGTCCAACATTACGTGCTGAACACATCCCACCATTTTCTTTATGAATAACTTTAACACGACTATCTTTTTGAGCAATTTCATCACATAAATGTTCACTTCCATCACTCGATCCATCATCTACAAGTAGAAGCTCAAATGAAGCAAAATCTTGTGACAAAATAGAATCAACCGCTGTATTTAAATATTTTATTGAATTATATACAGGTACAATGACACTTACTATAGGATTATTCATTAATAACCGTTCCTTTCTTTTGTTTATAATATTTGCGAACTACAATTATCGCAAAACAAATCATAGGAATAAAATTAAGCAATAAATAAAGTACTACCGCACCACTTATTCCTAGTGTTGAAATTAATTGATCAGAGAATAAAAGACAAATCACTAAAACAAATATGTTAACTCCTGCCATCTTTTTTTGTTCTCGTTGTATTGTCATTATGAAAATCAAGAAACTACATACCGTACTCATTCCTCCACCTACAAGAAGTAAAATAAACTGACTCATATAAGTATGAAGTTCCATTTGATATATAATTTCAAGAAGAGTTAAGCCAATAACATAACCTCCAACTATTACAATTAATGTTAATCCTAAAATAATGCATAGTTGTTTAACCACCATTTTCTTGAATTCTTTAAAGTTAGAATCATTCCACATAATAGAGAATTTAGGAATGTATGGTCTAAAGATAATATCATTCATTAAATTAATCACAAAAACGGGCATGAATAAAACATTAAAATACGCTTGTTGAACATCACCTAAACATCTGTCAATTGAATATTTTGGGGCATTGGTAATATATAATTTAATATAGTTTGTGATTACAATTGGAATAAGGATTAAAAGTAAACTTTTAAACTTAATGAAATTAAATTTGTATTTATCTTTAAAGAATAATGAAATGAATCCTTTATTTGAAAGTATAAATATAATTAATGTTAAAATTGTCGTAATGATACAAGAAAACAATAAATTTCTAGTAATTACAATTGATAGAATAAAAGATACAATAGATGTTATATATCTAAATGTTAATAAAATAGAAGCAATATCCAATCTCTCATTACGGTGATATTCACCATGATACAAATCTTCTAATACATCTACACTTTTAAATAATCCAAAAGAAAAAACAATTAGTGCTTTTTCATGCGAATATCCTGATAAAAAAGAATAATATATTAACATGCAGAATAGTAGAAAATATGAAAACAATCGTAAATAAAAATAATCATTGAAATCATATTCATGTTTAACATCCGAAGCATGTAATCCTCTTGTTCCAAAATTTCCTAACGATAAACATTGGTATGCGATAGCTGATGCAATAGAAAAAATCCCTGCGTATTCCACACCACAAAAGCGTGTTATAAAAAACAACAATACAGCTGATGTTATAGAATTTAAAACGCTAGCTATCATATTCCAAAATGTAGCACGTCGATACATTTTAGATTCGTCTACATTAATAATTTTATTTTTTAAACTAGTAAACATTAATAACCCTTCCCTAATTTAACTATTTAAAGTCAACATCATAAATCGATAAATTTTATTTAAAAAATATTTAGAACTAAACAACAATTTAAACCCATTCACAATAAAAGATCCTAATTTCTTATCCGTAAGATTTTGAAGTGCCTCATTAAAAATCACATTAGCTTTTGCGTATTTTCTCGCATCTTTTTCATTGTTATGTGATTGTACATAATTCTTTGCATCTTCAATAGAAGCTACAGATCCATGAGCATATTCATTTGTGATATAACGCATATATAAATATTGTTCAAATAAATTATTTCTTGAAATACTTTGGCTTGTCATGCGATATTTCAATACTATTTTATCAATGTTAGACACTTTAAATCCTTTTAAAACAGCTCTTAAAGTAAAATCGAAATCTTCACATAATGGCATTTTACGATAGCCATGTAAAGTATCGAAAACTTCTCTTTTTCCTAGCCAAGTAGGATGAGCAATCACTTGTCCATATTTTAAACATTTTTTTATTTTTTCAAAATCAGTTGGGACTTTTTGAATGGAGTAAATATCATTTCCATCTTCATCAATCATTTGTGTAATTCCACCCACTAAATCAAAATTATTTCCTGTCAAGTATTGAATTTGAGATGATAAACGTTCTGGTAGTGAAATATCATCCGCATCCATTCTTGCGATATATTCTCCTTTGGCAAGTGATAATCCTCTATTTAAAGAACTCGTAAGTCCCATATTTTTTTCGTTTATATAAAACCTTATTCTTTTATCTTTTTGTTCATATTCAGAAATAACTTGTTTATGCACTACATTTTCAGGATTATCTAGAATAATGATATATTCAAAATCTTTATAAGATTGACTAAGTATTGATTCAATCGATTCACGAAGAAGGCGTTCTTCTTCTTTATATGTTGACATAATTATAGAAATCATTTTGTTCTCCAATCGTACACATTCTAAAATATTATAATGAATTATCACTGTAAATGCAAAAAAAGACGACATCTAAGACATCGCCTTATTTGTATTAATATGACTTTATGGCATTAATACAGTTCATTAATCGTGAGCCATAATTCTTAGCTCCAGCCCAACCAGTTCCATACGGATTTTCTTGAATACCTAAATATTCTACATAAACCGCTTTTCCTCGTAGTGAATTTGACCAGCGAGGATCCACTTTATCTTGGTTCAAGCTTTCTGTTGAAGCATAGCATTTTAAATGTTGGATTTGAGCTCTGATTCCTTCTCTTACTGTACTAAAAGAATTTCCAGGGACACCTCCAGTAGCTCCCAATCCAGCAAAGTTAAATTGATTTGGTTTAACATCACCACCAAATTGTAAGAAACCTGTTTCAAGGCACATTTGACCAAAAGCCACTTCAGCATTAACACCTTCAGCTTTGGCTTCTTCATAATAAATCTTACAGAATTCTTCGACTGTGCTTGCTCCTCCTTGAGCTAATACTCCATCATAGTCTGTTCCATATTTGGTAAAGTGGTCATAATTTGAATTATTAGCTTCAAAATAACGAACCATTTGATCAATCGTTACATTACTATTTCCCATAATTTTATATTTTTTACTTAATTTATCAAACTGGTTGTTTTGAATAGAATCCATAATTTGATTATAATACAATTGATTAATGTCATCTGTATAATGTATTCCATCTGTTTCTGTTTTCGTTGAATCGGTATTAACAGTTTTAATAATATCAGTATTTGTATCTATCCATAAAACATTGTTAAGACTAGAATATAAGTCATAGTTAAAATCATCTATCATTTCATTAGAAATAGAAGAACATTTTGTTTGATTAACAGGATTAACCGTTACATAAACCACTTTATGATTTTTCCATTCATTTTCCATCAATGAATTAATTTTAGAAATATATTTTGATGCACTATTTAAATCATTAATACCTAAATTCAAAATAATAATACTATTTTGGTTCATTATAGAATTAATTTTAGGAATTGCCGTTTGTGTAAACCAGTTATATCCACTTCCATTTTCACAAACAAATGTATCTTCACTATTTAATGAATCACTTAGTTGCTTAATTCTTGAATCACCAACGAAGATATAATCTGTGTTTCCTACATCTTGTTGATTGGCATCGTAATAACAGTTTTTAGTTTCTCCAGGTGCAGCTTCACCTTTTTTCACTAATTGAATTTCAATAGCTTCTAAACGATAGCCATATCCACTTGTTCCAGCACTTTGGCCATTTTTAGCCCAATCAAGCCAGCCAAAATGTTGAGCATGAACTCGATAATATATATCATAAATTTCTGATAATTCTCCTGTTAGCTTAATTTCAATAGCTTCTAGACGTTTGGCTTGACCTACTGTTCCACTTAACTGTCCATTTGAAACCCAATCTAACCATCCATAACTTTGTACATGCGTTCGATATTGAACTGTTCCTTTATATTCATTGTTTGTAAGATCAATTCGAATGGATTCTAAGCGTTTATATTCACCTTGTGTTCCACTCATTTGACCTTCCATCACATATGGTTGCCACCCATATGATTGAACATGTGTTTGATATTTTATATGATTTGATACATATGGTTTTAATGTTGCACCTGGAGCGTTACTACCTTTTTTTACTAATTCAATTTGAATAGCTTCTAAACGGTAACCATATCCACTTGTTCCAGCGCTTTGTCCATTTTTTGCCCAATCTAGCCAACCAATATTTTGTGCATGAACTCGATAATAAATGTCGTAATAATTTGCGATTTCACCCGTCAATTTAATTTGAATGGCTTCTAGTCGTTTGGCTTGACCTACTGTTCCACTTAGTTTTCCATTTTTAACCCAATCTAGCCATCCATAACTTTGTACATGGGTACAATACTCTATTGCTCCTTCATATTCATTATCAACTAAATTGATTACAATAGATTCTAGACGTTTTGATGAACCTGTCGTTCCACTTATATCACCATCAAAGACTTCATTTTGCCATCCATAGCTTTGAACATGCGTTTGATAACTAATTTTTCGTGAAACATATGGTTGTGAAGTATTTTCAGGTGCTTGTTCATCTTTTTTAACTAACTTAATTTCAATAGCTTCCAAACGATAGCCATAACCACATGTTCCCGCACTTTGTCCATTACAAGCCCAATCTAGCCATCCTAAATATTGTGCATGGACACGATAATAAACATCATAGACTTTAGCAACATCTCCAGATAACTTAATTTGAATAGCTTCAAGCCGTTTAGCCTCACCAACTGTACCACTTAATTGACCATTAGAAACCCAATCTAGCCATCCATAACTTTGTACATGAGTACGATATGAAATATCACCCGATAAATTTCCATCAATATCAATTTTTATTCCTTCTAGTCGTTTTCCAAGACCTACAGTTCCACTCGTTTCACCGTCTTCTACTGTATTTTGCCATCCATAACTTTGTACATGTGTTTGATAAATAACAGAATTATTAGCTGGCATTAAAAAGTTAAAATATTCATTATCAGAATAATCTTCATAACCTAACGAAACTTTATTTTCATCAAATTCTAACACGTAATGAATATCACTTGCCGAAATAATTTTATATCCACCTTGAGTATAAGTTACAATCCAGTATTGATTCAAATTATTATTTGATGAGGATACAGAAATTTGATTGCCATTTCTTGTCAAATAAGATCCTGTTTTTTCATTTCTAAAAGTAACATATCCTTGATTAGTATGTTTCACATTCCACAGCTGTGTTTTTACACCACTATAAGAATTTACAATTAAAGAATCACTATAATCCAATGCATTTCCCAATTGTTGAATAGAATATAATCCATCGGCAATGGCATCTTTATTGTTCCATGCGAATTGTTCACTTTCTGTTTGTTGTTGATTCAAGCCCAAAGAAGAAGCTATACCATTGGCATCCGCAATCCCAAGAGCCTTTAGTTTTTCATCAGAATTCAAAAAAGAATCAAAATCTTCTTTATTGTCAGCAAAACAATGCTCAATGATTAAGCCAATCATTCCTCTTTTTTTAGCTCCACGAATAATTCCATAATAATCACCCATAGAACCATCTTCATAGTCGTATCGTTCATCATTCCCATCAATTGTAAGTGTTTGAATTCCCATACTAGAAATGCCTAAAGATGTTAATTCGTTTAAAATATCTTGGGCAATAGCTTTTCCTTCTTCTGCTAAATCCGGTCGATAATTGTTGTTAGGATAAAAGACAATTGCACCTTGATTTGTTCCATTCAGTCCATTTAAATGAAAACTAATTAAATAATGTGCGCCTTGTTGATAAGCGTATTCACATCGTTCTTCTAATGTTAAATATGTATCCGATTCACGAGTCATTATGACTTTAACATTGTTATATTTTTCTAATTCTTCTTTACAATAAGTAGTTATTTTCAAATTGTAGTCTTTTTCATATAAACCTGTTTGCTCTGAATAGTATGTATAAGTACCAGATTCACTTCCTCCGTGTCCAGCATCTAAAGCAACAATAATTTCTTCTTGATCATCTAATTCATTTAACGCATAGGTTGAAACATTAGATGTATTGAGTTGTTGTTCTATTGCTTGTTCAATGTTATCCGAATCAACTTTAACAATACCTTCAATACTTTCATCTGCGATATCTTCTAAATTTATTAATTCATCTTGAGAATAAACTTCTTGGTCAACACCAAATTTTGCATCAATTCCAATATCACTTAAATTTATATAGTATGAAATACCATCAAGACTATAATCAATTCTTGTAACAACATATTCGCCAATACTAGAAAAAGAAGCAGAAAACTTAATTAAATTGTCGTTTATTTCATTAGCATTAATTTCATAATCCATCCCATTAGAATCAATGACACTTAGGGACAAATTTTCATAAGATAGATCCGTACGTAAAGATAACACAAAGTTTTGTATTTCATTAACAGATACGCTTTGTTTTTCTATCAAAAAATATTCAATGTCTGTACTATTTCCAATTTGTGGTTCATTGTTGTTTTCATTAGCAAAAATTGTCAGCGAAAAACAATTTGTGAAAAACAAACCTAAACATAAAACCAACATTGTTACTGTTTTATATATTTTTTTCATTTGTTTACTCTTTCTTATTGTATTTTAAATAAATAATATGGATTTATGTTTTCCGTATTTTCTAGAATCAATTCATAAGAAGACGATAAATAATCTTTTGCTTGTGAATTAAATACTAAAATATAAGAAATTCCTTCTTTTGAGCATAACTCTTTTACTGCATTTACATCGCCTTGACCATATAAAGAAAAATCAGTTAGATATGTTAATTCTTGATCATTTAATACATCAAATCCATTTCGATTATGAATTTGAATTTTATCCGATGACATAACAAAACCATAATTATACGAATCAATACCATCTGTTACAATTGCTTCAGGACAGAATAACTTATAACTTTCTTCGGGCAATGTATCAAAATAACTTCCCACTTCATCAAATATTGTTGCTGTCATAGGAGTATCAAAATCAACTACTCTTGAAAAATCCCATCCATCACCGGATATACCAGATGCTAAAAAATCGTATTGCGTAAATACATTTTGATTTAATGTAAAGAATACAAGAATACATCCAATATATAGAACACTTATTAAATTATAAATTATATTTTTTATATTAAATCGTTCAAATAACTGAATAACGCTACAACAACATAATATCAAAACTAAATATTGAATTGAAGAAATAGATCGTAAAATCACAAAGAAATAACCAACGGATGTTACTAATAAAAATTCACTAAAGAATGCATTATAAATCAACAAATATAAACCAATGCACAATAAATACAATCTTTTCTTATTCCATTGTTTAGAGAAAATAAATCCTAATAGAATAATGACAATTCCTAATTTCAAGATAAGATCTCTTGAGTACCAATTTAACTCAAATTGCATGAATGAATTAAAATTCGAAACAAATGAGTCTGTTTTTATAAAACTAAAGTGATCAAGATACTTAGTCGCAAACATCAATAAAACAATTAAAATAATTGCTAACATGGCTGCACTTGTCTTTAATTTACTTTCTTTTATATTAGAAATAATTATAGTTAATAATTTAATAACTAAAATCACAATAAAGAATAGAATAAGTAATTGAATATATATTGTTGAAAAAGACATCATCACAATAGACAATAAACCAAGCCAGATAATTTTTTTAAATTCCATCTTTTTAACTAAAGGTTCACTAAAGATATAAAGAATAGGCAATGCCATCATACGAACAACTGAACCTCCATAGAACATTGCCGTTTGAAATTGCCATAAATCATAGCTATATACATGTAACGGTAAAGGGAGTCCTTCTTGAAGATATCCGCATGGAATTAAGAACAAAAAGAAAATCAATAATGCATATTGTTGATGATTTTTATTTACTAAGAATGATGCGAATTCTTTTATGACAAGAGTAAATAATACATAATTATGAATAACCATTGTCACACGACAAAAGAAAATAGTCTCAATGTGCGATATAGTTGATAGAAATGCATAACTTAATTCATATGTGTTAATGGTACGAACTAAATCAAAATTCAATGAATCTAATAATCTTCCATTAAAGAAATCTGTATCCATTAAATGAGCGGCATTTTTCAAGTTGTTAATTTTTGTAACGTAGTATATATCATCATAATTCAATTGATATATAGATAATTGACTTGACATTGAAAAAGTAGTGAATAGCACTACTAATAGAATACAAACCCAATTATTTTTTAATATTTCTTTGTAGTTAATTGTTTTATATTCTTTATACTCAAAAAAACGACTAATTCTATTTCGATAATGAATAATTAAAATCATATCAAAAATAATAAACACTAAGATTTGAATTATGAAATACGTATTAAATGATGTAAAGAATAATTGGCATGGAAATCCGACTAAAAATGTTATGAAGAAAGTACATAAAAATCCTGCAATGATTCTTTTCCCGGATGTTTTTTCATAACCGAATAAAGATAAAATAAATTCACCTGATAAAGCATATTGAAAAAATAAAAAGAAGTAAAAAATGAAAGTTAATATCCAATTCATTCTTTTTCTCCTTTCTTTTCTTCGTATTCTTTAATACTAAGTTTTTGAATCAATTCTTTTTGTTTTTCACGTAATTTAGAGATTTCTGTTGCTTGAGCAAATAACATAATATACAAAAAGAAAATAAATAAACAAAAAATAAAGTTACTAGTTGACATAAATCCTAATTGATTTGAAATCCATGTTGGAAGTCCCGGAAAAATACTAACTATAAGTAATAAAATTGACCATAAAATCCATACAATGGAATCATCAATATTTAATCCGTGTTTTCTAATTTTTCGAATCACGAATAAAAATGTGACAACACTGGCAATGATAAAAAATACATTTAATCTATATTCCATATTTATTTAACCTTTCTAAATGGTTGAATTAAGAAAATTGATACCATCATACGACTCATATACTTAATTGTATTGACTAAGTTTAAATACGATTCTCCAAATTCTCTTTCACTCATTTGAACTTGAACTTCTTTAATTTTACGTTTTTTTCTAAGCATATAAACGAGTGTATCTGGTTCAGGAGGATTATTCATATCTGTTGCGTAATCCTTGATACAAGCTTTATCATAGGCTCTAAATCCACTCGTTGGATCGGTAATTTTCTTTCCTGTCATTAATCGAATTGAAAAAGCAATTAATCTAGATCCTAACATTCTAGCCGTGATTGGTTTCTTTTCTGTCACAAAACGTGATCCAATCACAATATTGTTTCCTTTTTCAATTTCATCAATTAATGATTGAATGTATTTAGCAGAGTGTTGTCCATCTCCATCAAACTGAATCACGATATCATAATCTTCTTCTAAAGCTATTTTGAAACCAGTTTGTACAGCTCCAAATAGTCCAAGATTACAAATACTATCAATATAATTAAAATTATGTTCTTTTAATACTTGTAATGTATTATCTTTGGAACCATCGTTCACAACTACATAATCTACATTACCCGCATTTTCTTTTATATCATTTACTGTTTTCACAATATTTAATGCTTCATTATAAGCAGGTATAACAACTAATGTTTTCATTCTTTTTCCTCATTCCCTCAACACATTATAAAGAAATATTGTTAGAAATGCAAAAAAGACAGAATGAATCTGCCCTGAATAGCCAAAATCTTCTAAGTACTTTAACTCCACATAACTTCGATTACTTTTTATTTTGCGTTTATTTCAAAAATTTCTTATCTATCGCTTACGAAGTAATTTAGAAATTATTCTTTTAATACTAAAATTACGATATAATTTCGTATTATTACTTAAATCAATATAAGCTTGTTTTAAATTTATAATATCGTCTATACAATCATTGTTATAGTAAAACACATAAATATCAAATGTCATTTTACCTTCATATGAATTGTTAAAGGAAATTATAGGATTTTCTAAAAAATAATAGTCTTCACCCAACACAAGATGAGCATTAGTACTAAAATTATCTATTACTTTACCATCGACAGAAATATTTTTTATTTTAAATATAGCTTTAGTATTTAATTTGATTTCAACCATACCCGAATTAACCAAACAATTTATACTAATTTCTCGGTCTTTATAACAAACTCTATTTAATTTATTTACATTGTTCTGTGCTACCGATATTTTTAGAACATTTTTTTCTTCGCCTAAGATATCAAAAATAGAACAATTCATTTTTTCATAGACATCTGCCAATTTATTGTTTGATACAAACTCCTGAAAGTTAATTTCCATTTGTAAAAATAAATTCTGCAGATCTTTTGATATTCCATATCTAGAATAAAGAGTTTGAATATCCTCTTCCCCTAATCTTGCTAATTGATGACTATGAAAAATTGATCTAAACATGATAAAAGAAACCGGAATGCTACAATTAAATACCCATTCATAGTCAATAACACAATACGTTCCATCTTCTTGTCGAATTATATTTTCTGGAATAAGATCAATATTACAAAATTCATGACAAATTTGGTCTTCTAGTAATGTAAAATCTAATGATCCAAATACTGTTTTAAAAGTATCGTCACATTTAAAAGGAGTTGCATTCCCAACACGAGCAATTTCATTGATAATGTCTAAAGTTGCATAAATTCTTTCATAATCTAATTCATTCACATATTTAGACAACAAGTCTTGTAATGATTTTCCCTTTATGAATTTAAATTCTAATGCATTACCTTTTAATACAACAGGACAATACTCTAACATTGGATTCTTATTAAAAGTAGTAAACATTTTATAATATTTTTCAATATTCTTAACATGTCGATTGCTACTTTCGTCCACAGAATACTTAATAACCTTGCTTTCTTCATCTGTTTCAACAATGTTTGTGTATATTTTAAAAACATCTTTTCTTTCAAATGAAATCTTAGAATATTTTATATCCTTTACCTGTGGATTCAATACAATAAAAAATGAGTTTGAAAACGTTGGTAATTCCCCTGATTCTATTAAAGAGGAAAACACTTTTTGTTCATCAAAAAAGCGGAATCGATAATCATGAAAATCCTCATAACTCAAATCAATATTATCTTTAATTGATTCATCTGTGAAAACTTGATTTGTCAAATAATAATCAGGAAAAGGATAATAGAACTTAAAATCAACTCTTAGTTTATCAAATAAATTAATCCATTGTTTTTTAGAAAAAAGCTTAGAATTTTTATTGAAATTTCCAAATAATTCATCAGTTTCAAAATCTTTAACTCCTGAAAAATAGCGAAGTGCTAATTTATTATTTGTCAAAATAATAATTTCTCCATTTTCATTTAACATCGACAGACACTTTTTAAGTATTTGCTCTTTATTTGATGTTTTATCTAAAACTCCAAAAATAACTATATAATCATATTTTTTTTCTAAACACCAAAAGGTATTTTCAAAATCATCTGAAAATACCTTTTCGAAAATCGTATTTTTTTCTAAAAAGCTTATAATAGAAGATACATTGTCCCCTAAATATAAAAGTCTG